>JBBQHZ010000022.1:0-38657 GCA_038324445.1 Rhodobacterales bacterium
GCTGCCGTCAAGGCACCAGTAGCCGTGATGAGCGAGGCTGCAGAATGTTGGAGCGTCCGTTACGGCCGTCAGCGCGATCTCCAGACGGCCATCACCGGGTGTGCGGAACTCGGCCGTGATATCGAGGTTTCCCGGAAACCCGGCCTGGCCGTCGGGTAACCGCACGCTCATCCGGCACGTGGTATCGTCATGGTCATCCAGCTGCCAGTTGAGCGAGGAACTCCCATCTAAGCCGCCGTGAAGCGTTGTCCGACCTTTCTCGTTGCGCTCGAGGGTCAGAGCCCGGCCATCCAACATGGCGCGGCCCTGCGCGATCCGGTTGGCGACCCGTCCCACGATGGCGCCGAAATACTTCATCGGCCCCAGATATGCGGCGAGAACAGGACTTCCGAGCACCAGAGGGTGCGCGATGCCATCAAGGCGCACATCCTGCACGGTCGCCCCGAAGGTAAGAAGCTGCACGGTAAGCCCACCGCCGGATATGGCGATCCGCCGAACCGAGGTGCCATCTGGGCTGGTGCCGAATACCTGTGCTTGAGACTTGCGCGACATTTACCGCAGATCGCGCGGCAAGATCGCGATGGGCGCATCCTGATAACACACAGGGCGCAAGAAACGTCGGATCGAGAGGGTGCCGACCGAGGTGGAACCGAAATTGGTCGAGGCCGGGTAGGGCCCGCCATGCACCATCGCCTCGGCGACCTCAACGCCCGTGGGGAAGCCGTTGAAAAGGATGCGCCCGGCCTTGCGTTCGAGGATCGGGGCAAGACGCGCGGCAAGGGCGGCATCACCATCGTCCATCTGCAGGGTCGCCGTCAGTTGCCCGTCGAGCGCGCGGGCCAGAGCGAGCATGTCGTCGGCGCCCGTGGTGCGGACGACAAGGCCCATGGGCCCGAACACTTCCTCGCCCAGGGCCTTGTTCTCGATCCAGGTCTGCGCGTCGGTCTCGAAGAGGGCGGGCGCGCCCTCGCGCGGGGCGCATGCGGAGCGCAGGATCTCCCGCACACCAGCGGTTGCTCCGATCCGGTCACGACCGGCGACGTAGCTGTCGGCAATCCGCTTGGTGAGCATCTTCTGACCGGCGGCCTCGGACAACGCTGCGCGGGTGGCTTCGATCATGCCATCCCCGTTCGGCCCGGCATCGACAATGGCGAGGCCCGGGTTGGTGCAAAATTGTCCCGTGCCCATCATCAGGGATGCGGCCCAACCGCGACCGATCGCGGCCCCCCGCGCCGCCACTGCCTGCGGCAGAGCGAAGACCGGATTTATGGAACCAAGTTCGCCGAAGAAGGGGATCGGCTCGGGACGTGCCGCGCAGGCGTCGAACAAGGCGCGCCCGGCTCCAAGCGATCCGGTGAAGCCGACGGCCCTTATCAATGGATGGGTCACCAGCGCGCGACCAACCTCGGTGCTCGAGCCCTGAATGAAACCGAACACGCCGTCAGGCAATCCCATGATCCTGATCGCAGCGGCGATGGCTTCGGCCACGATCTCGCCCGTTGCCGGATGCGCCGGGTGACCCTTCACCACGACAGGGCACCCGGCGGCCAATGCCGATGCCGTGTCGCCCCCCGCCGTCGAGAAGGCGAGCGGGAAATTCGACGCACCAAAGACAGCGACGGGGCCCACGGGTCGCTGAACCATTTTCAGATCGGGGCGGGGCAGGGGCCTGCGGTCGGGCAGGGCCACGTCATGGCGGCGGTCGAGATAGTCGCCCGCGCGGATATGGCCGGCAAACAGGCGGAGTTGCCCCGTGGTCCGGCCCCGCTCTCCTTCCAGTCGTGCCTCAGGCAGTCCCGTTTCCGCAGCGCCAAGGCGGGTGATGTCCGCGCCGCGCGCCTCGATCTCCCCGGCGATGGTCTCCAGAAACCGGGCGCGATCCTCGCGGTCGCTATAGCCATAGATCTCGAACGCCGCCTCGGCGGCACGGCAGGCATCATCGACATCTGACGCGGTGCCTTCGGAAATGTCGTGCCCAAGATCCGCGCGGAATGTTTCGGGGGAACTGCGCCATGCCCCTTCGATCAGGTGGGAACCGCGCGGTTGGAAATGGGCATCATCGGGCATCTGGGTGCCTCCCTTGTGTCAGTCGTGGAACGGCTCTGCCGTCACCCGGATGCCGGACAGAAAAGCGTCGGCGACAAGGCGCAGGGGGGCCACGTCCACATCACTTTCACGCCGAGATAACAGATCGGCGAAACGCGTGTAGATCCCGTCATATTCCGAATGAACGGGCCCGTCTGTCGACAGCACCTTGTCCCCCACAGCCCCCCGCGCGCCGCCCTCGGACAGCACAAGCAGTCCGGCATCGGTTTCGATATCGATCTGCCAGAGTTGCCGGCCGCTCCGACGCCAATCGAAACTGACCGCAATCGGGGCACCGGTCTTGTGGGACATCTGCAGCGTCGCCGCGATGGGCGTCTGCCTGTTCGATGGAACCTCAAGCTCTGCCGAGACAAGTCGGACCGGACCAGCCAGAACCTCGGTCAGGATCGAGAGGGCATTGATGCCCGGATCGAACACGCCGAAGCCTCCCGCGTCCCAGATCCAGTGCTGACCCGGATGCCACTGCCGCACGTCTTCGTGCCACGTGATGGTGACCGCGCGGATATCTCTGCCTGAAAGCCACGCCTTCGCAACGGGCACGCAGGCCGCGAAACGCGAATGCCAGGTTGCGAAGAGGACGCAGCCGTTCGCCTTGGCAATGTCGCGCAAGACCTCGACCTCGGAAAGGGTCGCGCCCGGTGGCTTTTCCAGCAGCACGTCGCGCCCGGCGAGCAACGCCTGCCGGGCGAGATCGAACCGAACCTGAGGCGGAACGCAGAGCGCGATGGCCGAGACATCGGGCAGGCTCTGCAGCATCTCCCCGAGGTCGGTGTAGGACGGCACACCTTGCGTCGCAGCGTTCCGGCTGACCGTGGCGGCAATGCGAAAGGCCGGCGATGCCGCGATCGACGGCAGGTGTTGGTCGCGCGCGATCTTGCCCAGCCCGACGATCGCGATATCAGTGACTGTCACGCGGAACGTCCCTTCCACGGCAGCCCTTGAGGAAATCGAAATCCGCGCCCGTATGGGCTTGCTCCACATGGTCGTGGAACAGCTTCGCATAGCCGCTGGCCGGTCCATCGGCAGGCGCCGTCCATGCCGCCCGCCGCGCCGCCAATTCGGCGTCGGTCACGTCGAGGTGCAACCGCCTTTGGGGCACATCCAGTTCGATCATGTCGCCGGAGCGAACCAATGCCAGGGGTCCGCCCGCCGCGGCCTCGGGCGAGACGTGGAGCACCACGGTGCCGTAGGCCGTCCCCGACATGCGCGCATCCGAGATGCGGATCATGTCGGTGATCCCCTTGCGCAGCACCTTGGGCGGCAGACCCATATTGCCAACCTCCGACATGCCGGGATACCCCTTGGGACCGCAGTTCTTGAGAACCATGATGCAGGTCTCGTCGATGTCCAGATCCTCGTCGGCGATCCGGGCCTTGTAATCATCTATGTCCTCGAAAACCACGGCCCGCCCGCGATGCTGCATCAGGTGCGGGCTGGCGGCCGAGGGTTTAAGCACGGCGCCATGGGGCGCCAGATTGCCCCGCACGACCGCAATGCCGCCCTGCTCTGTCAACGGATGCTCGGCGGGACGGATCACATCCTCGTTCCAATTCTGCGCGTCCTTCACCTCGTCCCAGATCGCCCCGCCCGAGACGGTCAGCGCGCCCCGGTGAAGCTGTCCCGCCTCGCCCAGCCGTTTCAGCACCACGGGAAGGCCGCCGGCATAGAAGAACTCTTCCATCAGGTATTTGCCCGACGGCATCAGGTTCAGGATCGTCGGTACGTCGCGGCCCAGACGGTCCCAATCATCCAGCGTCAGATCGACGCCCACGCGCCCCGCCAAGGCAAGCATATGCACGACGGCGTTTGTGGAGCCGCCAATCGCGCCGTTGACGCGGATCGCGTTTTCGAATGCCTCGCGCGTCAGGATGTCCGATGGCTTCAGGTCGTCCTTGACCATCTGCACGATCCGCCGCCCCGTCAGTTGTGCCATTACGCGGCGGCGGCTGTCGACCGCCGGAATCGCCGCATTGCCCGACAGCGCCATCCCCAACGCCTCGGCCATCGACGCCATGGTGCTGGCCGTCCCCATCGTGTTGCAGGTGCCCGAAGATCGCGACATCGCCTGTTCGGCCTCAAGGAAATCCGCCTGGCTCATCTTGCCGGCCTTGATATCCTCGGACATCTGCCAGAGTGCGGTGCCCGAGCCGACGCGCTCGCCCCGGAACCAGCCGTTCAGCATCGGGCCGCCGGTCACCACGATGGACGGAATGTCGGTCGAGGCGGCACCCATCATCAGGCTTGGCGTGGTCTTGTCGCAGCCCACCAGCAGCACCGCGCCGTCGATCGGCTGTGCGCGCATCGTCTCTTCGATCGCCATGGCGGCAAGGTTGCGATACATCATCGCGGACGGGCGGAACGTGTTCTCGGATGCCGAGAACACCGGCACTTCCAACGGCAGGCCACCGGCTTCCCAGACGCCTGCCTTCACCTTTTCGGCCAACTCGCGCAGATGGCCGTTGCAGGGCGTCAGATCGGACCAGGTATTGAGGATGCCGATGACGGGCCGTCCATCAAACAGGTCGTCGGGATAGCCCTGATTTTTCAGCCAACCCCGATGATAGATCGCGTCACGGCTGGTGCCGCCATACCATTCCTGCGAGCGGAGCCGCCGGGGCCATTCTGCGGGTTCGAATACCATGATCAGAGCGCGACCACGCGCACCAATGTGCCGCGGTCGGGCGACGGGGCAAGGTGCAGCGGATTGGCAAGCGGCATGCCGAAATCCGGCGCCTCGATCTCGAACACGTCCCCGGTCCGGGCCGAGACGCCTTGCGCGAAGGACAGCGTGGCGGTGCCGAACATATGGATGTGCACGTCGCCAGGTTGGCGAAACAGGCCGTATTTGAAGTGGTGATGTTCAAGATTGGCGATCGAATGAGACATGTTCGCCTCACCCGACAGGAACGGCGCCTCGAACACGATCTTGCTGCCGCGCCGGATGCGGGACGTCCCGCGCACATCGGCGGGCAGCGCCCCTATCCGGATTTCCGGCCCGACACTGGCGGGGCGGAGTTTCGAATGGGCAAGGTAGAGGTAGTTCCGCTTCTCCATCACGTGGTCGGAGAACTCGTTGGCCAGCGCAAATCCCACGCGGAAGGGGGTGCCATCCGGTCCGATCACATAGATGCCGGCGATCTCGGGCTCCTCGCCGCCATCCTCGGCGAAATCGGGCGAGGCAAGCGGTGCGTCCGGCGCGACCAAAGTCGCGCCGTTGCCCTTGTAGAACCATTCAGGTTGCACACCGGCGCGCCCGTTTGCGGGTTTCCCGCCATCGAGGCCAAGGTTGAACATCCGCATCGAGTCCGTGAGTTGCGTGTCGCCGGAGTTGGCCGCAGCATGCATCGCATCGCGTGTCGCGGCCGATCCAAGATGGGTCAGCCCGGTGCCGGTCAGGTGCAGATGCGCCGGGTCCGGGTGCGTGATCGGGGCCAGCAAGCGGCCGTCCTGTCGTGCGCGGGCAAGGTCGACCGTGCGTCCGAACCCAAGATCGGCGATCTTCTGCGCCAGCTCGATGCCCTCCGACGCACAGGTCATCGCCAACTCGTAAATCGATCCGATGCCTGCAATGACATAGGCCTCGGTCCCCTCGCGGGCGACCGCTTCGATGCGGCCGTCCTCGGCCCTGATCTGCGACAGAAGCATCTTGCACTCCCTTGGGTGAATACCGGACTCGGTGGCATCTCGCCTTGGTCGGCCGTCACCACTTGCATCGGTGCCGGCAGGGCGACCGCTTGCAGGACCCGATGTCTTGGGGCGCGCCTCCCGGTATCTTTCGACGCCATTGGTAGGCAAGGCAGATATAGGTAGCAAATCTGGAATTCTAACTTGGATATGCCGAAGAGGATATACCTAGCGCCCCGTCAGGCCGATGCGCGTGCGGATGGCCGACATGACCCGCGCCGCCGCGGCCGTCGGCACGTCTTGCGCCCGCTGAACCAGCGAGAACGGCATCACCACCATGTCCGTCGCGACATCCAGCGTCTTGATGCGACCACCCAGGGCGTCCTCGGCGGAATAGAACTGCGCGACCGACCGGGCGACCGGGGCGATGGCGCTGGTCTGGCTGACGATCGCGAGGGTAAGCAGCAGCGATGATGTGCTGAGAATACGTGCCGGCGGCGCATATCCCCGATGCAACAGATACGCTTCGGCGGTGCGGCGCAGCAGACCGCCGGGTTTTTGCATCACCCAGTCATAGGCAAGGCACTCGTCGATCGTGATCTTCTCCGCGCGGGTCAACGGATGGCCGGAGCGGACGATCAGGCTGACCGGTTCGGAGCCGATCTCCTCCATCTGGACGGCGCGCGCATCGACGCCGTCCGGCAGTCGCCCGATATAGAAGTCCGAGCTTCGGGCGAGCAAAGCCTCGGCCAGTTTGTCGCTGGTGTCGACCTCCACGCCGATCTCGATCTCTGGATAGGTTACCCGCAATTCGCGGATCACCGGCAAAACGATCTCGAGCGCGGGCCCCGACACCGCGCCGATGCGAACGAGGCCGCGCATACCGCTTTCGATGTCCATGATCTCGGCGCGCGAATCGTCGAGCAGGCTGAGGATGGCTTGTGCCCTGTCGGCCAGCAACTCGCCGCTGGGCGTCAATGTCACGCCGCGCGGGTGGCGTATGTAAAGCTTCGCCCCGACGGTCTGCTCCAGTTCCGCAAGCAGGCGCGAGGCGGCGGGCTGGGTCATCGCGATCTGCGCCGCCGCACCCGAGATCTGCTTCATGTCCCGCAGGGCGATCATCAGGCGCAGTTGCGGGAACCTCAGGCCGCGCCGGATCAGCTCGTCGCGCCCCCGGCGGTCAAGCTCGGCCTTATCCATATCACATACCCTTTTTAGTATAACGGCCAGCCATATCCCAATTTGATTGTGATGCCAATGCGGGTCACGGTGCCGTCAGTTGCCGGGATCTCCCGGCGACCGGTGGCAATCGCGCCCTCCTGTGGCGCGGCATTCACCCGGGAGGATACATCATCGGCGCGCCCCCCTATCCAGCCGTTCGGCGGCAGGTGGCGGGCGGGCGCACACATCAGCAAAACCCTTGCCGAACCGTCCGCTGCGGATCGGGAGGAAAAACGGAGACGGCCCGGACGACATCGACCGAACCGGGACCATGTTCAACCAAGGGAGGACCAACAACATGAAACGACTTCTTACCACAACCGCGGCGCTGATGGCGCTTGGCGCGGCGGCGGCTTCGGCCCAGTCCGTCGGATTCTCGCAAATCGGCTCGGAATCCGGCTGGCGCGCCGCCGAGACGACATTGACCCGCCTTCAGGCCGAGGAACGCGGCATCGATCTGCAGTTCTCTGACGCCCAACAGCGCCAGGAAAACCAGATCGCCGCCATCCGTTCGTTCATCGCGCAGGGCGTTGATGCCATCTTGCTGGCGCCTGTTGTGGCGACCGGCTGGGATTCCGTCCTTGAAGAGGCGCAGGAGGCCGAAATTCCCGTCGTGCTGCTTGACCGGATGGTGGACAGCGATCCCTCGCTCTACCTGACTGCCGTTGGATCGGACCTCGTCCACGAAGGCGAAGTCGCGGGACAGTGGCTGGTCGAAGCCGTCGCGGGTGAAACTTGCCGCGTCGTCGAATTGCAGGGCACCACAGGGTCTTCGCCCGCAATCGACCGGGCTAATGGCTTCCGCGCAGCCCTCGAAGGCCACGGCAACATCGAAATAGTGCGCAGTCAGACCGGCAACTTCACCCGCACCGAGGGCAAGGAAGTCATGGAAAGCTTCCTTCAGGCCGAGGGTGGGGGCGCGGATATCTGCGCCGTCTATGCCCACAATGACGACATGGCCATCGGGGCGATCCAGGCCATCGAGGAAGCGGGCCTGAACCCCGGCGAGGATATCCTGATCGTGTCTATCGACGCGGTGCCGGACATCTTCCTTGCCATGGCGGAAGGTAATGCCAATGCGACGGTCGAATTGACCCCGAACATGGCCGGTCCCGCCTTCGATGCGTTGCAGGCCTTCTGGGCGGACGGCACCGTGCCGCCGAGTTTCATCCAGACGGAATCGCGGCTTTATACTCAGGCCGATGATCCGGCGGCAGAATACGAGGCGCGCCGCGATCTCGGATACTGAGACGTAGCGGGATTGATATACGGTCGGGGCGCGCGCGCGCGTGAGGCATTGCGCGCGCGCCTCGACCATTTCCTCATGCCAGCATTCCTGTAAGGCTAGGCCATGCTTCTGACGATCACCGATCTTTGCAAAAGCTTTCCCGGCACAAAGGCCCTCGACGGAGTGGACTTCAGCCTCGCCGCCGGCGAAATTCACGCCCTTCTCGGCGAGAACGGGGCCGGCAAGTCGACCCTCATCAAATGTCTGACCGGTGCATACCAGCGCGACGCAGGGGATATCCTTCTGGATGGTTTGGCGATTGATCCGCGCTCGACCAGCGAGGCGCAGCAGATGGGTATCGGGACAGTCTACCAGGAGGTCAACCTGCTGCCGAACCTGTCGGTTGCCCAGAACCTGACCTTTGGTCGCGAACCGCTGCGATTTGGTCTGACCCGGGGACGCGCGATGCGCATTGAGGCGCGCGAGACGTTGAAGGACTACGGCCTTGATATCGACGTCGGCCGCGACCTTGGGAGTTTCTCGATCGCCGTGCAGCAGATCATCGCCATCGCCCGCGCGGTCCAGTTGTCGGGAAAGGTCCTGATCCTTGACGAGCCGACGGCCAGCCTCGATGCCGAAGAGGTCCGGATGATCTTCGAAGTTGTCCGGACTTTGAAGGATCGCGGTCTCGGCATCATCTTCGTGTCCCATTTCCTCGATCAGGTCTTCGCCCTGACCGACCGCTTGACGGTCCTGCGCAATGGCCGCCACATCGTGACCGAGCGCACGGCCGATACCGACCGGGTTCACCTGATCGAGCACATGCTGGGACATGAGTTGGAAGAAGTGGAGGACAGGGTGCGGCGGTCGCACGATGTCGGCCACACGCCTCGCCCCGAGCTTTTGCGCTTCGAGGGTCTTGGCCGTCGCGGTGAAGTGGAGCCGTTCGATCTTGCCATCGGCAAGGGAGAAGTGATCGGATTGGCGGGATTGCTTGGGTCGGGTCGCACCGAAAGCGCCGAATTGATGTTCGGCGCCCGGGTGGCCCAAAGCGGCAAGGCCAGCGATGCCAATGGGCCGGTCGCCATCGACAATCCGCGAAACGCCATCGCGGCGGGCTTCGGCTTTGCGCCTGAAGATCGCAAGACCGATGGCATCGTGGCCGACCTGTCGGTGCGCGAGAACATCATCCTGGCCCTGCAGGCCAGCCGTGGATGGGCGCGCCCGATCCCGCGGGCCGAGCAGAACCGGTTGGCCGACATGTATATCAAGCGCCTCGATATCCGCACCTCCGACGCGGAAAAAGCTGTCGGCAATCTGTGGGGGGGCAATCAGCAGAAGGTCGTGCTGGCGCGCTGGCTTGCCATGAACCCGCGGTTCCTGATCCTTGACGAGCCGACGTGCGGTATCGATGTGGGTGCCCATGCCGAGATCCTGCGGCTGATCCAGGAGATGACCGGAGAGGGCATGTCGATCCTCGTCATCTCTTCCGAACTTGCCGAGTTGATCGCCGTCAGCGACCGCCTGATCGTCGTGCGCGACCATCGCCACGTCGCGGAACTGACCGGTTCCGAGATCGATCACGAAACCATCGTCCGGTGGATCGCCGCCCCGGACACCCAGGATGGAAGGGCGGCCTAAGTGTCCCGGACCCTGCGCCGCATCGCGCCCCAAGCCATCACGTTGATCGTCCTCATGGCGCTGATCAGCGTCTTTTTCCCCGGGTTTCTGGAGATCACCATCTCGGACGGCAGGTTCGTCGGGCCGGCGATCGACGTGATCAAGCGCGGCGCACCCGTTGCCCTGCTGGCCATCGGCATGACGCTGGTCATCGCGACCCGCGGCATCGATTTGTCGGTGGGGGCCATCGTGGCCATTTCGGGCGCCGTGGCGGCGTGGGGCATCACCAACGGGTTCGGCTTCGGCGGTGCGATTGCCCTTGCCATCGTGGCAGGCGTCGCCTCGGGCATGTGGAACGGGGTGCTTGTCGCGCTCATCGGCATCCAGCCATTTGTGGCTACACTGATCCTGATGACGGCTGGCCGCGGCATTGCGCAACTTATCACCGAGGGCCGCATCCTGACCTTCACCCACGAGGGCTTTGCCTTCCTCGGCTCGGGCAACGTCGCGGGCATCCCGGTGCCTGCAATCCTGTGGCTGCTGACCGGGTTGATGGTCGCGGTGCTGGTGCGGCGCACGGCGCTTGGCCTGCTGATCGAGGCCATCGGCATCAATCGCCGCGCAAGTGCCCTGGCCGGCATCAACGCCCGTGTCCTGCTGATCGGTGTCTACATCGCCTCTGGCATTTGCGCCGCGCTGGCTGGTCTTATCACGACCGCAGACATCCGGGGAGCGGATGCCAACAACGCCGGTCTGTGGCTGGAGCTTGACGCGATCCTTGCGGTGGTGATCGGGGGCAATTCGCTGATGGGCGGACGGTTCTCGGTGGCGGCGTCGTTGCTTGGGGCGATGATAATCCAGACCATTGATACAGGTATCTTGTTGGCTGGCTTCGCGTCGGAATATAACCTCGTCATCAAGGCCGGTCTGGTGGTCGCCATCCTTGTC
This sequence comes from Rhodobacterales bacterium, assembly GCA_038324445.1. Classification (GTDB taxonomy): domain Bacteria; phylum Pseudomonadota; class Alphaproteobacteria; order Rhodobacterales; family Rhodobacteraceae; genus Gymnodinialimonas. The sequence continues at coordinate 10,748 of JBBQHZ010000022.1, forward strand.
CTGCAATCGCCGCGCGTCGCCGCCACCTGGTATTTCTGGACACGAGGATTGCAGCGTCGACGTCCCGACCCCGACTCCGGTTTCGCGCAGGACGCCAGACGATGAACGCACGCTCCTACCCGTTGATGGCGACCATTGCGATCTTTCTGGTCGCCTTTGCCATCTGCTACACGCAGTATCCCGCCATGTTGTCGACCCGCGTGATCGGCAACCTGCTGACCGACAACGCCTATCTCGGCATCACCGCTGTCGGGATGACGGTTGTGATCCTGTCGGGGGGCATCGACCTTTCCGTCGGATCCGTCATTGCCTTCTCGGGCGTGTTCATCGCCGTCATCATGCGCGACTTCGGCCTTCATCCGGTTGCGGTATTCGCCTTGCTGCTTGTGATCACGACGGCATTCGGGGCGGCGATGGGTGGCTTGATCTATATTCTCGCCATGCCGCCCTTCATCGTCACGCTGGCGGGCATGTTCCTTGCCCGCGGCGCCGGCTACATGTTCACCATCGACTCCGTCCCGATTGACCATGCGTTCTACGACCTCCTCGATGATGCCTATTGGCGAATGCCGGGGGGTGGGCGCTTCACGTTGATCGGAGGGATCATGTTGCTGTCGGTGCTTGCCGGCATGGTGGTCGCCCACCGCACACGCTTTGGTGCCAGCGTTTTCGCCATCGGCGGCGGGGAACAGACCGCGCGCCTGATGGGTGTCAAGACCGGTCGGATCACCGTCCTGATCTACGCATTTTCGGGGTTAATGGCGGGGCTGTCGGGTATCGTGTTCTCGATCTACACCGGGTCAGGCTACCCGCTCGCGACGGTGGGAACCGAGTTGACCGCCATCGCCGCTGTCGTCATCGGTGGCACACTTCTGACGGGTGGGTCTGGTCATGTTTTCGGGACGCTCGTCGGCGTGCTGACGATGGGCCTGATACAGACCTACATCGTTTTCGATGGGAGTTTGTCGAGTTGGTGGACGAAGATCGTGATCGGCGCCCTCCTGCTGTTCTTCATCGTCCTGCAAAAGGGCATCCTGCGGCTGAGCGCGGGCAGCGGCGGCGGCGTAACAGCGCGATAGGGAATGTCGGCGCAGTCCCGACTGTCCCCGCCAGAATCCGTCGCTTAATCGGCCTCCAGCACGATGAAATCGCGGGCAGCGACGCTGATGTCGACATTTGAGCCTACGGGTGGCGGCGGGGTGTCGGGCCGGTTGAAGGTGTCCAGGGTTACCGCCGTGCCGCCGACCATCGCCGTCACGCGGATGATCGATCCCATGAAGTTCACCTGCGAAATCTGGCCTGTCAGCACCGTCTCTCGCCCGTCGACCCGGCCCAGATGCGCGGCCTCCGGCCTGAGCGCAAGATGGACGGTCGCGCCGCGCTTCGCGGCAAGGCTCTGACCCAGAACCATCTGCGTCCCCCCAAGGGTGACCGCACCTGCGTCCGGGTCGGTGACGACGGCGTCAAAGGCGGTGTGCGTGCCCACGAAGCCTGCCACGAAGCGCGTGGCGGGCCGGTTGTAGATATCGAACGGCGCGCCGACCTGTTCCGCGATGCCGCCATTCATCACGACAACCCGGTCCGACATCGACAGCGCCTCTTCCTGATCGTGGGTCACGAAGATCGTGGTAATGCCAAGCTGCTGCTGGATCTGCCGGATTTCCTGTCGCAAGGACACGCGGATCTTGGCGTCGAGTGCCGACAGCGGTTCATCGAGCAGCAAGACCCGGGGTCGCGGGGCGAGGGCACGCGCCAGCGCCACGCGCTGCTGCTGGCCACCCGACAACTGGAACGGATAGCGCGCGCCCAGATCCGGCAGTCCGATCAGGTGCAGCATTTCCTTGACCCGGTCCGCCGCTTCCGCCCGCCCGGCGCCCGCAACCTTGAGGCCGAAGCCCACGTTCTGGGCCACAGTCAGGTTGGGAAAGAGCGCGTAGGCCTGAAAGACCATGCCGATATTGCGCTGGTTCGGACGCAGGGCCGTCACATCCTGCCCGTCGATCCGGATCGCGCCCGCCGAGGGGGCCTCGAACCCGGCGACAACCCGGAGCACGGTCGTCTTGCCGCATCCCGATGGCCCAAGCAGCGAGATGAACTCGCCCTTTTCGACGCCAAGGCTGAAATCCTTGACCACCCGGGTCGCCCCGAAGGATTTTTCGAGGTGATCGATATCGAGATAAGCCATCAGCGTTTTGCTCTTGTATGAGGGAACAGCCGGCCCGCAAGCTGGATCAGCCCCATGCAGCCCCAGGTGATAGTGAACGCGATCACGGCCAGCGCCGCCGGTTCGTAAGCCTGATTGCTGCCGGCCCAGATCATGTAGGGGCCGAAGGCGGGCCGGTCGAGCAGGGCGGCGAACACGTATTCGCCCAGCACGATCGAGAATGTCAGGAACGCCCCAGACAGCAGCGCGGTGAAGACGTTGGGCAGCATGATCCGGAAGATGATGGTGAACCATCCCGCGCCAAGGATCTGTGCGGCCTCGGTCAGGGCCTGAACGTCGAGGGTGCGCAACCCGTTGTCGATGGCCCGGTACATGTAGGGCAGTGCAAGGGTGGCGTAGCCGAACGCCAGAAGGATGTTTGTTCCGGTGATCGAACCGGTCATCGGCAGGAGGGACGACGTGTTGAACATCCGCAGATAGCCGAACGCGATCACGATCACCGGAATGACAAGCGGCAGCAGGGTGATGAACTCGATTACCGGACGCATACCCGGCAGCCGGATCCGGACCCACAGCGCCGCCGGCAGGACAAGCGCCATGCCCAGAAAGATCGTCACCACCGACATGACGACCGAATAGCTGAACGTCGCCTGGAATTGGGGATCGCCAATCACGCTGGTATAGGCGTCGAAACTGTAGGCATCGCGTCGCTTGCGCAGAGAAAACTCGATCATCCCGATCAGGGGCAAGGCGAAATAGATCATGCCGAGGATGAAAACGACCCAAGACAGCGCCCATCCGACAGTCCGGCGCGGTCTGGCCATGGTTTGCGCGGCCTTGGCCACGGAGGGGGTCGGCGATGGGCCTGCGGGAAGCGAGCTGTCGGTCATTGCTGCCACTTCTCGGCCCGTGTCCGCAGCACGATATAGATCGCGTTGGCTGCGGCCGTGATGACGATCATGCCGAACGCGATGGCATAACCAAGGTTCGGGTCCTGCAGCACATCTCCCCGGATCTGCGCAAAGAGCTGCACGGTGATCAGGCTCTGCGACGATCCGGTCAGCGCCTGCGCGGTGGCGATCGCCCCGAACGAGTTGGCGAACAGAAGCGCGAATGTCCCTAGAAGCGAGGGCAGAAGAACCGGAAGCGCCACCATGCGCCAGTATTGCAGGCCGCTGGCGCCCAGACTTTCCGCCGCTTCGCGCCACTCGCGCTTCAGCCCCTCGATCGCCGGTGTGATGATCAGGATCATCAGCGACATCTGGAAGTAGAGATAGACGAAGATCAGACCCCAGAAACTGATCAGGTTGAACCCGGTGGCATAGAGGTTGATCCCGAACCAATCCCGCAGCAGCACCGTTATCAGCCCGAGGCGTCCCAGCGTGGCGATGAAGGCAAAGGCGAGCGGCACGCCCGCGAAATTAGCGGCGACACCGGAAAACGTGACCAGCGGTGCACGCACCCAACCCGGCAAGCCACCCTGAATGACGGCGGCAGCGATCAGAAAGCCCAGAACGGCCCCAAGGGCGGCGGAGAACAGGCTGACGCGGATCGACAGCCAGAAACTGGTGGCAAGCCGAGGCTCCAGCAGTTTTGCGAGGGTATCGAGGGTGAAACCACCGTCAGGCCCTCGAAAAGCGCCGACGACGATGTTGAGCGCCGGCAACAAAAGAAAGATCGCTGCAAACGCCAGAAACGGAAACACGCCGATCCAGTTGGCGGCGGTCCGGGAGAGGGCGGAACTCCGCGCGACGGGCATGAAGCCTCCTACTGACGGCAACAGGACACACGCCTTGCCCCGGACACGCGGTTCCGGGGCAAGGGTTGTTCAGGTGGCGAAGATCACTCGACGGCGGCACCCACTACAGCATCCCACTGCGTCGTGACGACGTCGCGGTGTGCGCCCTGCTGTTCCACGGTCGGGAACACGGCGCGTCCATAGGGCTCCTGATCGGGCAGGCGGTCCAGAAGATCCTGCGGGATCAGGCCGGCCTCGTTCATCGGAACCTGACGGGCGACCGAGCAGTAGCCTTCGAGGTAGCCAAGCTGACCCGCGTTGGAGAACAGATGCTCCATCCATAGGCGCGCGGCGTTGGGATGCGGCGCGTGGGCCGAGATCGCCTGAACGTAGACACCGGCAAGCGACGCGCCCGCGGGAATGATCACTTCCATCGGCGGGTTGCCTGCAAGGCTGTCGCGCCATGCGAGCAGGTTGTAATCCCAGGCTGCCACGATCGGGGTCTGACCCTGCGCGATGGTGCCCGAAGCAGCCGTCACCGGCACGAAATTGCCCGCGGCATTCAGCTCGGCGAAGAATTCCAGTCCCAGTTCGCCCGATTCAGCGCCCGGCTCTCCGCCCCGCGCCATGCCGGCCGAGAGGATCGCGAGGATCGCCTGGTTCGAGGCACGAGGATCGCCGGTCAGTGCGACCGAGTTGGCATATTCGGGCTGCAGCAGGTCGTCCCAATCGGTGGGCAAGGTGGTGACGATGTCGGTGTTCACGCCGAGTGCCATCACGCCGTAATAGGCACCATACCAGTAGCCTTCCGGATCCTTGATCGCGTCGGGGATCTCGTCCCACGTCGTGACGCGGTAGGGAACGATCAGGCCCTCGGCCGCTGCCGCCGGTCCGAAGGACAGGCCGACGTCGATGACATCGGGGGCTTGCGGGCCGGTATTGCCGATGTTGGCGCGAATGGCTTCCAGTTCGTCGGCGGACCCGGCATCGGGGTTGAGTTCGTTTATTTCGATGAAGGGATAAAGTTCGCGGAACGAGGCGAGGATGCCGCCGTAGTTGCACCAGTCATGGGGCAACGCGATGGTGGTCAACATTCCTTCCGCCCGCGCGCCTTCGATGATTTCTTCCATCGTCTGGGCCGATGCGATGCCTGCGGACAGCATTGCCGTGATGCTGGCCGTCCCGGTCAGCAGTGTCATGAACTTCATCGAGGTCTCCGTTTTCAAGAATCAATCCGTCTCTCCCCGAGACAGAGATTTCGCGATAGTCGGGTAATGAAACGGTTTTGTGAAGGGGTTCGTTAACCAGGTCGGATCAGCCACAGCCGCAGGTTGTGAAATCGCCTGTTCCTGCGGCTGAACCACAGCAGATCGCCGATCTGATCGAGACCGGATCGCATTGGCCTGCCAAAATCTTGCGGCGTTGTTTCGTCAGGAAATGCCGCCATCGACGCAGAGGATCTGGCCGGTGATCCACGCCGCCTCTGGCGATGTCAGGAAGGCGGCGGCCGCCGCGATGTCTTGCGGGCTGCCAAGCCTTCGGGTGTGGATGCGGTCGAGCAGGGCCGCCTGACCCTGTTCGCCAAGGGCATCCCATTGTCTCGACGTGGCAGGGTTCGACAGGATGAAGCCCGGCGCGATGGAATTGACGCAGATGCCATGGCGCGCAAGCTCGAGGCTCAGCTGCCGGGTCAGACCCACCAGCGCATGTTTGGCGGCGGTATAGGCATGAATGCCCGTCAGGCTCGGTCGCAGGCCGGCGCCGGAACTGATGGTCACGATCCGACCCCATCCCGAAGCTTTCATCGCGGGCACCAAGGCCTGCGACAGATAGAGCGTGGCATCGACATTGATCGCGAAGATGCTATGCCAGGCGGCGGGATCCACATCTTCCAGCGCGGTGCCCACCTGATTGCGCACGCCGCCCGCCGCATTGACCAGAATATTGGGGCTGTCGAAATCCGTCGTTATCTGACGCGTCATCCGCTGCACCGACGCGCGATCGCCAAGGTCGGCCGCCACCGCAGGCAGGCCCAGACCGTCGGCTGCCGCCGCAAGGGCGTCGCCGGGCAGATCGCTGACCACCACCCTTGCGCCATCGTCGGCCAGTCGCCGGGCAATTGCCGCCCCTATGCCGCCAACGATCCCTGTCACCAAGGCCGTGCGCTGGGTCACGCGATCACCTTGGTCAGCTCGTGAAATGTTGCAGGCGACATGTCGCGGCGCCCGTCTTCCACGTCATGGATCAGGGCGACAAGGCGGGTCAGAAGGGGCGTGGCGATCCCATGCCCGGCGGCAATCTGTGCAACGGCGCCAACTTGCAAGTCGACCTCGGTCTTGCGTTTGCGCACGGCCAGATCGCGATAGATGCCGCTGTGCGTCTTGGCGGTTTGGGAGGTGAAATCCGCCAGATCGGCAAGGCTCTTGCGCCCTTCGGCCTCGGTCGCGCCGGGCAGGAAGGCGGCGGGGTCGAACCCGTTGAAGGGCTTCGGATCGACACCTTCGGCCACCGCGGTGCGCATGACTTCGCGCGCAAGGCCCATCAGGGCAGGGCCGCGTGCAGGATCGGCAAAACTCGCGCTCATGCTGTCGGCGGTCAGCCCGGTGGCGAACAACATGGCCCCATAGCCAAGCTTGCCCCAGATATAGGCCCAGATATCGGACGTCAGCACCGCGTCCGGTTCAAATATCCGGAGCAGATCCAGCATGTCGCGGGTGCGCTGCCGGTCGCTGCCATCGATCTCGCCCACCACGACCGCGCCCCGGTTCCCGAACAAGATGCGCCCCGGTCCGGTCCAGTCGGCACCGTAGTTGACGAAGGCCCCCATGGTGCGATCTGCCCCGGCAAGCCGCGCGATGACGTGTTCGTTCAACCCGTTCTGCGCCGACAGGATAAACCCATCGTCGCCCAGATGCGGCAGAATCTGAATCGTCGCTTCCTCGGTGTGGTGCGCCTTCACGGCCAGAACGACCCGGCTGAAGCGGCCCGAGAGCTGTTCGGGCGTGACGCAGGGAACCTTCTGGGTGAATTGCGCCACCGGGCCTTCGATGGTCAGGCCAGTGTCGGCGCAGGCAAAGACATGGTCGGGCACGATGTCGACCATCAGGACCGGCACGCCCGCCCGCGCCCAGAAGGCACCCAGAAGGCCGCCGACTGCCCCCGCGCCCCAGATCAGGACGGGATCATCCACGAGTGGTGTCCGCCCATGGACCTTCCAGCACGGCGCGCGTCTCGGCCACGCCGACCTCCCAGATCGCTAGCATCTCGGCATCGGGTCGCTGCCAACGCCCGCCAAAGGATCCGTCCGCCAGCAAGTCCCGCACCTGCGCCGGGGCGGCGGCCTTCATCAGGTTCATGTCGATCGCGGGCTTTTCGCCCTCCGGGGCCGCCGCATGGGACAACCGCGTCCAGGGGAAATTCTCCATCCAGTTGGCGTGCGACCCGCTGGGGTCGGTGGACTGTATCTTGGCCCAGGTCCGGGGGGCGTTCCACCAGTTGTGGAACTTGATCGAAAGATCGCCCGTTTCCGCCATCAGTTCCTGCGCCAACGCGCCGACCGGGTTGTTGCCGCCATGTCCGTTGACGATCAGGATCTGCCGAAACCCCGCCCGCCGCAGCGACGCCACCACATCGCGCACCACAGCCATAAGCGTTTCGACCCGCAAGGATATCGTGCCAGGATAGGCGTTGAAATAGGGTGCAAGCCCATAAGGCATGACCGGAAACACCGGAATGCCCAATGGCGCCGCTGCCTCGATCGCGACCCTTTCGGCCAGGATCATGTCGACGCAAAGGGACAGTTGCGCGTGCTGTTCGGTAGAGCCGATGGGAAGGATGCAACGCGGATCGCGGGCGGCGGCCGCCTCGATATCGCGCCAGTTCATGTCAGCCACCTTCATTGCGTCACCCCTTCTCGGGTTTGGTGTCGGGCTTGGTGCCGGGCCTGCCTGTGCGGCATCGCCGTTCCGTCCGTGGACCCTGAGGCAAGCAGCGCCCCTGACATCAACCCGACCAGCGTCGCTGGGGAACTGCAAGGGCGAAATTTTCCGCGCTTGTGCCTGCGCCGCAAACGGGCAGGTCCGGCCAAAACAGTCGGTATGCCGCCGCGTGCCCCACAGGAGCAGTCATTCCACCCACCCGGATATTAGCCGGTGTAAAGCCCCGCCATCCGCGCGCGCAGGCGGATCAGGGCGAGCACCGTGTCGATCTGCGGGGTCGGAGTTTCGGTCAGACGCCCAAGCTCGGCCACCGACGCCACCAGCGCGTCGATCTCCATCGGGCGGCCCGCGTCGAGGTCCTGCAGCATGGACGTGCGGTGAGGCCCGACGGCGGCACCGCCGTCGATGCGGCGCTCCACGTCAATGGGAAACACCACGCCCAGCTTTTCGGCAATGGTCTGCGCCTCGATCATCATCGCGCGGGCGACGGCGCGGGTGCCGGGATCGGTGCAGAGTGTATCGAGCGGTGCGTGGGTCAGCGCCGAGATCGGGTTGAACGACAGATTGCCCCAGAGTTTCACCCAGATCTCGTCGCGCAGGCGCGGGCGCACCGGCGCCTTCAGGCCAGCCGCGCCAAGTGCCGCGGACAGGGCCGTGGCGCGGTCCGATTTCTCGCCCCCCGGCTCTCCCAGCGAAAAGCGGTTGCCTTCGACATGGGTGATGGTGCCGGGCTGCGACACCTCGGCGGCGGGATAGACAACGCAGCCCAGAACCCGGTCTGGCCTAAAGCCGTTCCACTGGACGTTGCCCGGATCGACACTCGTCAGTTTTGTGCCTTCCAACGCCCCGCCGAATTTGTGGAAATACCACCACGGCACGCCGTTCACCCCGCTGACTAGCGTGCTGTCCAGCCCCATCAGCGGCAGGATGCGGTCCACAACCGGTGGCACCGAATGCGCCTTGAGCGTCAGGATCACGTAGTCCTGCGGCCCGAGCGAGGTGGCATCATCGGTGGCGTGGACCTTCACGGTGCGGGCTTCGCCGCCTTCGATCAGGGTCAGGCCGTTGGCCTGTATCGCCGCCAGATGCGGCCCGCGCGCCACAAGGGACACTTCCGCCCCAGCCTGCGCCAGCTTGGCCCCCATATAGCCGCCGATTGCCCCCGCCCCGAAAATGCAGATCTTCATGGCGTGCCCGCCAGTCCGAGTTTCTCGGCCAGCCCGATGCGTTGCAGTTTGCCCGTCGCCCCCTTGGGGATTTCGGCCAGAATGACGATCCGGCGCGGCACCTTGAAGGCGGCAAGCCGGGTGGCGGCAAAGGCGCGGATGGCGGCCTCGTCCGCCTCGGCCCCGTCGCGCAGGACCACGGCGGCGGCCACGTCCTCGCCCAGCTTGGCATGGGGCATCGCAAAGGTGACAACCTGCTGCACGGCGGGGTGATCCATCAGGATGCCGTCCACCTCCAGCGGGCTGATCTTTTCGCCGCCGCGATTGATGATCTCCTTCAGGCGGCCGGTCAGCGACAGATAACCCTCGTCGTCCAGCCCGCCCTGATCGCCGGTGCGAAACCAGCGCTGGCCGCCGTCGTCAAAAAAGTTCTTGGCGTTGGCCTCGGGGTTGCCCTCATATCCCGGCGTGACATTCGGCCCCGAGATGACGATCTCGCCGATGCCACCGGGCAGCAGGCGGTTCTCCACCTCATGCGCGATGCGGATCTGTGGGCCCGCGGCGACGCCGACAGATCCCGGCTTTTGCGCGCGCGGTGGCAGCGGGTTGGAGGCCATCTGATGCGCGGCCTCGGTCATGCCATAGGCCTCGATCACCGGGGCGCCGAAGGTCTGGCCCAGTTCGATCATCACCTGCGCCGGAAGCGAGGCCGAGGACGAGCGCAGGAAGCGCAGCGGCACGCGGGCGATGGTGTCGGCGTTGCGTTCCGCGCGTTGCAGGATCGCCTGATGCATCGTCGGCACAGCGGAATACCAGGTAGGCCGCGCATCTTCCATCCAGCCAAAGAATTTCAGCGCGTCAAATCCCGGCGCGCACCAGATCGAGGCTCCGGCGCTCAGGCTGGCCGAAACTGCGGCAATCAGGCCGTGGATGTGAAACAGCGGCATCATGTTCAGGCAGCGGTCCGAAGGCGACAGCGCAAGGGAGGTCGCGATATGCCCGGCGGAGGCCGCGACGTTGCGCTGCAGCAGCGGCACGATCTTGGGCCGCGACGTGGTGCCGGAGGTGTGCAGGATCAGGGCGATGTCATCGGCCTCGGCCAACCCGGTATCGGCGGGGGCAGCACCTGCGGGGCCGCTCAGCGTGAACTGCCCGGCGGGCGCGGTCGCATCGACGCTCAGCAACAGAATCGCAAGGCCCTGAGCCTCTGCCGCGCCAAGGGCGGGTCCGTTGTAGCCCGACGGGAGGACGATGGCGCGGGCCTTGAGGTCGGACAGGTAGAAATCGAACTCTTCCCGCTTGTAGGCTGGGTTGAGGGGGGCCGTGACCGCCGATTGCGCGATGCACACGAAAGCCGTCGCCATTTCCGGGCCGTTGGGCAGCACGATGGCCACCCGGTCACCCCGCCCGATGCCTGCCGCATGAAGCGCTGACTGGACTGACAGCGCCAGCGCCCGCAGGCCGCCAAAGGTCAGCCAATCGCGGCCGGACGCCCCGATGGCAGGCGCATCCGCGGGATGGGGGGCAAGCCGGGCGTTCAGGGTTTGGGACATCTTTGGTCTCTTTCCAGTCGTTTCAGAGGGAAGGGCGCGCGCTCTACTCACCCGAAGAGCGGGGGGAGGGCAAGCTCTTGCGCGATGCGGCCAAGTTCGGCCTGCAAGGCAGGATGCACGCTGATGCCCTGATCGAGGCGGAGGCGCCGCGCCGCTTCGCGCCCGTCGCCGGGCACGCGGACGGGATCATGGCCGGGCAGGGCAGGCGAGGCGCGCATCTCGTCGAAGACCCGCGCGGCGGTGGCGTGGAACCGCTCCACCGGGCCGAAAGCGGCAATGTCGATGGCGGCAACGAACTGCCCGGTATTGGTTGGCGTGGCGGTATCGGTGCTGAAATCAACCACATCCGCGCCGAACGCCGCCCCGTTCAGCACGCCCGCCAGCAGCCCGATCGCCATGGCAAGACCATAGCCTTTGGCCCCGCCGATGGGCAGAAGGAACCCTTCGTCCTTGCGGGCGGGATCGGTCAACGGCTTGCCGTCGCGGCCGACCATCCAGCCTTCGGGCATCTGTTCCCCGCGTTGCATCAGGGTCTTGATCTTGCCCACCGCGGCGACAGTGGTGGCCATGTCCAGCACAAAGGGATCGTCCCCGCCGCTGGGGGCCGCGATGGCGATGGGGTTGGTGCCAAGGAGCAGGTCCGTGCCGCCAAAGGGCGCCACATGGTTGGCGCTGCCCACGGCCGCACAGATGCCGATCATGCCGTCGCTGGTCTGCGGCCGGACATAAAGGGCGGCTGGCCCTGCATGATTGCTGCCGCGCACCCCGACCCAGCCGATGCCGCAGGCGCGGGCCTTGTCCATCGCCACCTTGCGCGCCATGTCCATCGCCAGATGGCCAAGGCCGTTGTCGCCATCGATCAGGGCGGTGGCAGGGGTCTGGTGGATCAGTCGGGGTGTCGCGTGGGCATTATGGCCCCCGTCGCGCAGACGGTTCACGTATTGCCGGAGGCGAAACACCCCGTGGGTGTCATAGCCAAGCAAGTCCGCCTCGACCATCAACGCGGCCACGGCCTGCGCGTCGGGCTCCGGCACGCCAAGTCTGGCCAACGCCGCGGCGACGAATGCCGTCAGGGCGTCGGCGGAAACAGCCGCGCCGCTCACATCTCGCCGCCGGCAACACGGTCCTTGTGCCAGAACACAAAGCGACGCTGCGACCATGTGACGAAGGCGAACAGGCCAAGGCCGATGACCGACAGATAGAGGATCAGCGAGAACACGCGAGGCGTGTTCAACTGCGACGCGGCGGTGCGGATCAGCTCGCCAAAGCCCCTGCCGCCGCCAAGGAACTCGCCGGTGATCGCGCCCGCCATCACACCGACCGACGCGATCTTCAGGCCGGTGAAGATCTGCGGCAGGCCTGCGGGAAGCTTCATCTTGACCAGCGTCTGCCAGCGCGTGGCGCCCATCGTCTTGAACAGCATCCGGCTGTTGGTATCGGCCGAATGCAGCCCTGCGGCGGTTCCCACGATGATCGGGAAGGTGGCGATGAACGCCGCCAGCGCCACCTTGCTTTCGATGCCGAAGCCCAGCCATGCCACGAAGAGCGGCGCAAATGCGACCTTGGGCATGGTGTCGATGGCCACGAGGTAGGGCATGATAGCCCGCTCGCCGAACGCCGTTTCGCCGACCAGAACGCCAAGGCTGAAGCCGATGGCGATGGCCAGCAGGAAGCCGTAGAACACTTCCTTGAGGGTGATCCAGAGCGCCGTCAGCATGTAGTCGCCGGTCACGAGGTTCTTGCCGACGAAGATCAGATCTTGCAGCGTCTCGAGCGGTGTCGGCAGGATGATCGGAGAGACCAGACCGAACCGCGTCATCAAATCCCAGAGCGCCACGAAAACGACAAAGACGAACAGCATCTGGATCGGGCGCGGCACAAGGTCGAGCCAGCCGGTCTCTTCGGTCCAGACGGTATCACCGTCCTGCGCGGCTGCGGGGAAGCTTTCACTCTGGCTCATAGGAAGGCTTCCTTGTCCAAGCGGTTGCGGATCTGTTCGACCAGGCTGCCGAACCTCGGGGATGTCATCATGTCGAGGGTGCGCGGGCGGGGCAGGTCGATCTCGACAATCTCCGCAATGCGGCCGGGGCGGGGCTTCATCACCACCACCTGATCGGCCAGGATCACCGCCTCGGGGATCGAATGGGTCACAAGGAATGCCGTCGCCGCGCGGGATGTGCAGATGCGTTGCAGCTCCATGTTCATGAAATCGCGCGACAATTCGTCAAGCGCGCTGAACGGCTCGTCCAGCAGCAGCACGGCGGGTTCGGTGATCAGCATCCGGCAGATCGCGGCGCGTTGCGCCATGCCGCCGGACAATTCGTTGGGGTAGACGTTTTCGAACCCCTTGAGACCGACAAGATCGAGCAGCGCGCGGGCACCTTCCTGAGCGGTCTTGGCAGCGGCCTTGCCGTCGCGGATCTCGATCGGCAGCACGATATTCTCAACCGTCGTGCGCCAGGGGAAAAGGGTGGCCTGCTGGAACATCATGCCGATGTCGCGGCGTGGACCGGTCACGGGGCGGCCTTGCAGCGCCACCCGCCCCGTGGAGGGCGGGATCAGACCCGCCATGATCTTCAGAAGCGTGGACTTGCCGCAACCGCTGGACCCGATGACAGCGGTAAAGCTGCCCTTGGTCAGGGTCAGATTGACCCCTTCCAAAGCGATGACCTTGTTGCGCGCGTAGGTCTTGCCGACGTTGCGCATTTCGTAAACAGGGACACCGGGGGCATGCCCCAGATCAGTTGCGGCACTTGCCATCAGTTGCCTTCCCCGTTCACCATCAAGGTGAACTCGTTGGTGTAGGCTGCCGTCAGATCGTCCAGCGGAGCAGCAAGTTCGCCACCGGCGATCTGGGCGGCCTGCCACTCTTCCCACACCTCGGGCGGCTGATAGCCAAGGCCGTTTTCCATGTCGATAGGAACGGTCTTGGAGCGGACCGCATCGAACAGCGCCGCGGCGAATTCGGGATCTTCGCTTTCCTGCGGGTTGCCTTCCGCCACATGGGCCAGAACCGCTTCACGGTTGGCATCATCCAGCGCAAAGACATGGCCTCGGTAGATGGCGCGCACAAAGCCTTCGACCATTTCGGGGTTGTCGGCGATGGTTGATCCCATCGTGACAAAGCCGTTGCCGAAGAACCGGCCATAGGCAGCAGGGGTAATGTCGCGCAGCAGCAGGCCGCGCTGGCTGATGATGGCGGCATCGGCGGTAGAGGCCGAATAGGCATCGATCGCACCCGACTCGAAGCCGACAACGGCCGGGCCGCCGTCGCCGACAGTCAGGAACTCGTAGTCCACCCCTTCGGTCATCCCCGAGCCTGACAGGACGTTGCGGGCAAAGCCAACTTCAGCGCCGTCTGCCGTGCCGGTGCCGATCACCGTGCCGCGCAGATCCTCGGGCGTCTGATACTCGCTGTCGGCCAGAACCGCGATGCCGAAGTTCGAGCGGGCGGCGAAGTTGTAGATGAACACAGGGTCTTCGCCGCGCCCGCGCGCGGCCAGAACCGGGCCGGGGCCGGGGCGACCGAACATCGCCTGGCCCGACGACAGGGCCTGCAGCACCGCGCCCGAGCCGTTGATCGCCTCGACGGTGACGTTCAGGCCTTCCTCGGCGAAGTAGCCTTCGCCGATGGCCACGAACACCGCGAACGAGTTGATCGCCGAGGGGCTGGGCTGCACGAAGGTGATATCCGTCAGGTCCTGCGCCAGTGCCATATGCCCCATTGGCAGCAGCGCCGCAGCGGCGACAAGGGTTGTGAAATTTCTCCGATTGATCATCTTAAGTCCTCCCAGACTTTCATGTTTTACAAGATGTTACGTCCGGCTCTTGCGGCCGGTATCACGCAGGGACCCGGGCGTCAGACAGCGCGGATCCGATTGGTCAGCCGCCCGATGCCGGCGATCTCGCAGGTGACTTCATCGCCGTCCTTGAGGAACTGTGGTGGGGTCATCGCATAGCCGACGCCAGAGGGCGTGCCGGTGGCCAGAATATCGCCAGGCTCCAGCGTCAGGCCTTCGGAGAGCGAGGCGATCAGGGTCGGGATGTCGAAGATCATCTGGGCGGTATTGCCGCTCTGGCGCAACTCGCCGTTGACGAAGGTGCGCAGATCAAGCGCCTGTGGATCGCCGAGTTCGTCGGCAGTGACGATCCACGGCCCCATCGGGCACGACCCATCCAGCCCCTTGCCCTTGAAATACTGGCCGCCATGGCGCCGCTGCACATCCCGCGCCGTGACGTCGTTGAGGATTGTGTAGCCGAAGATATACGCCATCGCGTCCGCCTTGGCGATGTCGCGCCCGGCGGTGCCGATCACCAGCGCCAGTTCGACTTCATAATCGATCTGGGTGGACAGCTTGGGGAACAGCGGCACGTCCCCACCGTGGCCGACGACGGCGGTGCGCGGCTTGGTGAAATAGACCGGCACTTCGGTGACGTTGATTGTGGTGGCCTGTGCCCGCGAGCCTTCGGCGATGTGCTCGGCATAGTTGCGTCCGACGCAGAACACGTTCTTTTCCGGGCGCGGCAGCGGTGCCAGAAAGGTAATTGCTTCCGCGCTGTGGGTGGAGGACGCAAGGGCGCCCCCGTCGGCCTGTGCGATCAGATCGCGCAGCTTGGCCCAGACCTTGTCGCCGCCAGCGATGATCGCCTGCATCTGACCGCCCGATAGGGCGGCATCCGACAGGCCCGCGGCGGTTGCGGCGGCGGCAATATCAAGCACCTTGCCGTTCGCCAAACCGGCGACTGCCGTTGCTCCGTTGCCCGCGTCGACTGTGGCTAGCCGCATGTTCTATCCCCCCTTTGACGGCGAAGGTGGCGATTGCCATGCCTTGCCGTTGTGTCCTCCGTCGCGCTGATCCCCTTCCATCAAAGCGTTGATTGAACTTGGGTTCGGCTCTCCCGTGCCTAATTTTCCAAAAGGATTCGCGTCGGAATGTTTACGAATGTTAGGACTGTTTAGCGTGTTTGCCTAGTTTTTGGTTTAACCAATGGGGGAATTGGTCAAGATGAGTGTCGAGCCCGCGCTCTTGATCCAGGACAGGTTGCGGCAATTCATTGCCCAGAACGGATTCAACCATAATGACCGTTTGCCACCTGAGCGCGCGCTCTGCGCACAATTTGGCGTCACGCGGGGCGAATTGCGCAAGGCGCTGGCGGAACTGGAGGCGGACGGGCTGATCTGGCGCCATGTCGGGCGCGGCACGTTCATCGGGGCGCAGCCAGTTCTGAACCTCGCGGATGTGGCGTATCTGGGCGAATTGGCCAGCCCCGCGCAGGTGATCGTCGCGCGCATGGCTATCGAGCCAGAGCTTGCGCGGCTGGCCGCCCTCTACGGCTCACGGTCGGATTTCGAGGCGATTCAGAACTGTTGTCGGCGCTGCCGCGCGGCTACCGATTGGCGCGGCTACGAGGCGTGGGACAACAATCTGCATCTCGCGATTGCCAAGGCGACCCATAACAAGATTCTGATCTATCTGTTTGATATCCTGAATATTGTTCGTCGATCGACGGCTTGGGGGCAACTGCGTGTGTCCAAGCTGCCGCCCCCCACCCATTTCAGCTTTGACGAACACGACGCGATCTTCGAGGCGGTGGTCGCCCGCGACGCGACGCTGGCCGCCGCCCGGATGCGCGAACATCTGTCGTCGGTTCGCGACCGGGCATTGCCATCGCTGTCGTCGTGATCAGACGACCGTTACCGTCAGATCGGCCACGCCTTCGACATGGCACTCCATCACGTCGCCACGCACCACGGCACCGACGCCGGACGGGGTGCCGGTCATGATCACATCGCCTGCCGCCAGTTCGAAATAGTCGGACAGATAGGAAATCATTTCCGGCACTTTCCAGATCATCTGGTTCAGGTCACCGGTCTGGCGCGCGGTGCCGTTGACCTTCAGCTGCACCAGGCCCGCCGACGGATGGCCCACCTCGGATACCGGGTAAAGCGGGCTGACGGGGCCAGAGGCCTCGAACGCCTTGCCGATCTCCCACGGGCGACCCATCTCCTTGGCGACGCCCTGAAGATCGCGCCGCGTCATGTCCAGGCCAACGCCGTACCCCCACACATGGTCAAGCGCCTGATCCACGGGGATATTCACACCACCGGATTTCAGCGCGACGATCATCTCGATCTCGTGGTGCACGTCCTTGGTCTGCGCGGGATAGGCAAAACTGTCGCCAGTGGTCAGGTTGTTGGGGTTTTTCTGAAAGAAGAACGGCGGCTCGCGGTTTGGGTCGTGGCCCATCTCGATGGCGTGCGCGGCATAGTTGCGCCCGATGCAATAGACCCGGCGCACCGGAAAAACGTCGTTCGATCCGTTGATCGGCAGGGTGACGACAGGCGGCGGGGTGATGGCATAGCTGAGCATCGGTGACGTTCTCCTTTTGCATACCGATTGTGCATTGCAGATTCGCACTCGCGGATCAATCTAGATCAATCTAAGGTTGGAAAACCAATCGGACGGGACCCCCCATGGCCGAAACGCCGACGCCCCTGCCTTATGCCGTGCCAATGGCCCCCGGCGCGGCCGAAACGCCGCTGTCGGACAGTGCGGCACTGGCGCAATTGCGGGCCTACATCGCGGACAGTTCCTTCAAGCCGGGCGAGAAACTGCCCCCCGAGCGGCAACTGTGCCGCGATCTGGGGCTGAAGCGGAACGATCTGCGCAAGGCGCTCGAGACACTGGAGCAGGAAAACCGGCTGTGGCGCCATGTGGGGAAGGGGACGTTCCTTGCGGCGAGCCACTTGCCGGAACCGCCCAACGCGTTCGACCGCCTCGTGCAGCATGTCAGCCCCGCCGACGTGATGCGCGCCCGCAGCGCGCTGGAGCCTGCGATTGCACGGGAGGCCGCGTTCTATGCCTCCGCCGCCGCGATCGCCAAGCTGCGCTTCAACCTTGAACGCGCCGCACAGGCCGCGACCTGGCGCGAATACGAGGCGTTCGACAACGACTTCCACCGCCAGATTGCCGAGGCCAGCGGATCGACCACTCTTCTGGCGCTGTTCGACCAGCTCAACACGCTGCGCCGGATGGTGACGTGGAGCCGTATCGTGCGTAAAGGCCAACGCCCGCCGCCCGATCACGACAGCTTCACGGCCCACGCCCTGATTGTCGAAGAGATCGCCGCGCGCGACCCCGATGCCGCGCGGGCGGCGATGCGCGCCCATCTGCGCGTGGTGGAAAGCCGCCTCTTCGGCTGACCGGTCCTCGCGTCGGGGCCGGTCATCGCATGCCCTTGGCCCGTGCCGTGCCATTGCATTTTGTCGCCGAGTGCGGCATTGCACGCGACAATAAAGCCCCGGCGCAACTCATGATGATAGGCCTGCTGCATGTCCTCCCCCACCATTCCCGACATCATTTACACCAAGGTTGACGAGGCGCCGCAACTGGCCTCCGCCTCGCTGTTGCCGATCATCCAGTCGTTCGCCGCCGCCGCCGGTGTCAGCGTCGGGACCAAGGATATTTCGCTCGCAGGGCGGATCATCGCGGCCTTTCCCGAAGGTCTGAGCGAAAGCCAGCGCCAGCCCGATGATCTGGCGGAATTGGGCCAATTGGTGAAGCAGCCGACGGCGAACGTCATCAAACTCCCCAACATCTCGGCCTCGGTCCCGCAGCTGGTGGCGGCGGTCAAGGAATTGCAGGCCAAGGGCTACGCCATCCCGAACTACCCCGAGGATCCGGCCACAGACGCGGAGCGCGACATTCGCGCCCGGTTCGATGCGATCAAGGGATCGGCGGTGAACCCCGTTCTGCGCGAGGGCAATTCCGACCGCCGCGCCGCGAATGCGGTCAAGAAATACGCCATGGCCAACCCGCATTCGATGGGCGCCTGGTCGGCCGAAAGCAAGACAGTGGTCACGACCATGTCGGCCGATGATTTCTTTTCCAACGAGAAATCCGCAACGCTGACGTCCGAGCAGGTCGGGGCTGCCCGGATCGAGTTGGTGGGCCAGGACGGCAGCGTGAGTGTGCTGAAGGACGGCGTGAACTATCCGGCAGGCACGGTGGTGGACGCGACGTTCATGTCGGCCCGCGCGCTTGATGCGTTTCTGGCCGAACAGATCGCCGCGACGAAAGAAGCGGGCATCCTGTTTTCGCTTCACCTCAAGGCCACGATGATGAAGATCTCTGACCCGATCCTCTTTGGCCATGCCGTCCGGGTGTTCCTGCAGCCGGTCTTCGATGAATATGGCGAGGCGCTTGCCGCCGCCGGGGTGAACCCGAATTCGGGGCTTGGCGCGATTCTGGCGCAAGTGGCCGAGATGGAAAACGGGGCCGAGATCAAGGCCGCGATCAATGCGGTCATTGCCGAGCGTCCGCCGCTTTACATGGTGAACTCCGACAAGGGCGTCACCAACCTGCATGTGCCGTCCGACGTGATCATCGACGCCTCCATCCCCGCGCTGATCCGCGCGGGCGGCAAGGGCTGGGGTCCTGATGGAAAGGCCGCTGACACCAATTGCGTGATCCCCGACAGCTCCTATGCGACGGTCTATGACGAGACGGTGCGCTACTTCAAGGAAACCGGCGCGCTTGATCCGCGCACCGCCGGGACGGTGCAGAATGTCGGCCTGATGGCGCAAAAGGCCGAGGAATACGGATCGCACCCGACCACCTTCGAAATTCCCCATGCCGGCACCGTGCGGATCGTTCTGGCCAATGGCGATGTCTTGCATGAACACACGGTCGAGGCGGGTGACATCTGGCGCGCGGCCTCCACTAGGCAGGCGCCGATCGAGGATTGGGTGCAACTGGCAATCAGCCGCCAGAAGGCCGAAGGGTGTCAGGCGATCTTCTGGCTTGATGAATCCCGCGCCCATGATGCGGAACTGCTGAAATATGTCCGCCCGATCCTTGCCAAGGCCGGGGTCGCCGACAAGTTCCAGATCCTGACGCCGCGCGCGGCCACGCGCCTGTCGCTGGAAACGATCCGCAAGGGCAAGGATTCCATCGCGATTTCCGGCAACGTGCTGCGCGACTACCTGACCGATCTGTTCCCGATTCTCGAATTGGGCACGTCGGCCAAGATGCTGTCGATCGTCAAGCTGATGAACGGCGGCGGCATGTTCGAGACGGGCGCCGGAGGGTCTGCGCCCAAACATGTGCAGCAGTTGGTCGAGGAAAATCACCTGCGCTGGGATTCACTTGGCGAGTTCTGCGCGCTGGGGGAAAGCCTGAAGTTTCTGGCCGAAACCAAGGCCAACGACAAGGCCCGGATCCTTGGTCACGCGGTCGACCGTGCCACGCAGGGCGTGCTCGATCACGACCGGTCGCCTCAGGCGAAAGTGGGACAAACCGACAACCGAAGCAGCCATTACTACTTTGCCCTCTATTGGGCCAAGGCACTCGCCAGCCAGAATGAAGACCCTGAATTGCTGGCGCATTTTGCCCCCATCGCAAAGGCGCTGGAGGAAAGCGAAGAGGCCATCCTTGCAGAACTCGCCGCAGCCGAGGGGCAGCCTTCGGATCTTGGGGGATATTACCACACCGACCCGGCCAAGACCGCGCAGGTGATGCGCCCCTCAGCCACATTGCAGGCGATCCTGGATCAGGCATGAAGCGGCAGGCCGGGGCGGAGCGCAGCGCGCCGTTCCCCGGCCATGCGCTCTCCGGTCCGGCGTTGTCAGACGAGACCGGCATCGGGCGCGCAGGCTGTTGCACCGACTACTTGCAGGTGCGCCTTTGCCGGGGGCAGTCCGCAGGACAGAATAGTCAGTCGGCTTTGACCTGAACGATGGCAGAAGCAGAGCCTTCGGCCACCGTTCGCGTGCGCCACAACGACACGACGATGCCGCCAATCAGAATAGCCATGGTTACACCCAGCGAAATCGACGCGGGCACCTTTTCCAGCCCCAGAACCTCGGCACCAATGACCTTGCCGCCGATGAAGATCAGGACCAGCGCCAACGCCGTCGGAAGGTAGGTGAAGCGATGGATCATGGCCGACAGGGCAAAATAGAGCGCTCGAAGCCCGAGGATGGCAAAGATGTTCGATGTGAAGATGATGTAGGGGTCTTGCGTGATCGCAAATATGGCCGGGATCGAGTCGACGGCGAAGATCACATCGGCCAGTTCCACCATCACAAGCGCCAGAAACAGCGGCGTCACGAACAATGCTGCCTTGCCGGTTCCAGCATGCGGCTGGCGGACAAAGAAGCGCTCGCCGTGCAGCTCTTCTGTCACGCGGAAATTGCGCCGCATGAACCGAAGCACGGGATTGGCCGCAACGTCATATTCTCCGCCACCCGATACCAGCATCTTGATGCCGGTAAAGATCAGGAACGCCGCAAAGATCAGAAGCACCCAGTCGAACCGCTCGATCACCGCGGCGCCAAGCCCGATCATGATGCCGCGCAAGATGATGACGCCGATGATGCCATAGACCAGCACCCGATGCTGATAGGCGCGCGGCACGCCGAAGAATCCGAAGATCATCGCGATGACGAAGATGTTGTCCAGTGCGAGGCTTTTCTCGACCACAAAGCCCGTCAGATACAAAAGCGCCGATGCTTCTCCCAGAAAATACCAGACCCAGAGCGAGAACAGCAATCCGATGCTGATGTAGAAGGCTGACAGCATCAGGCTTTCACGCACCCCGATCTCGTGGGATTTGCGGTGCAGAACGCCAAGGTCGAACACCAGAAGTGCAAGAACAAGCACAATGAAACCGATCCAGCTCCAGACAGGTTTTCCCAGGAGATCGATGAAAAGAAGGTCCATGCAGGCAAAGCTCCGATAAGGACGGTGTGCGGTTACTCGAGAGTTGCCGCCACCCGGCGCGCGGCAGCGTCAGGCGCAAACCCGAACCCGGCCTGACCCAACTGGCGTCCCGCTGATTGGCGAACAATGCGCGAGCGGAGAATATTTCTTCGCAGGTCGAACTTGATCTTGCAGTATCGGGACACGCGCCGAAAATTACGCGACAGCACCTGCCTGACGGCCGATCCATTTGTCGACCGGGGGCAAGGTCAGGATGCCTGCCCGGCGGCACGGCGGATTTGAGGGGGGTGAAGACCTCGCCGAGTGCTCGAGCGGTCCCAAGGAACGAGCGAACTTGCGCCACGAAGATAACGTGAAAACCGCCACAACCCGGCTGATCCAGATCAATGCACCGGGCCTGTTTTCGGCGCAGTCTGTGATTGCCGGGTCGACGGAGAAGGCGCTGCGTTGGCGTCGTAGTCCACTTCCAGCCCGGCGCAGCACCATCGGGAACGGCCATGCGAGCACGCCGGGAAGCTGAATGCCAAGGCCCAGGTTGCCCGTGGTGGATTACATGACACCGCGCGCCTCCTGAGTGTATGAAAGCTCATCCGATGAAATCCATGCTGCAAGATCGCCTGAACATTGCCCTGCTTGTCCTTGCCCTGCTTGGCCTTGCCTCCGGCCTTGTGCTGCAACTGGCGGGACAACCGGAGCTTGCCGCCATGGCATGGACCGCGGGCGTGTTGCCTGCCCTTGCCGCCCTTGTCGTCGAGATCGCGCGAAGCCTCTTGAAGGGCGAGGTCGGGCTGGACGTGGTGGCCGCGCTGTCGATGTCGGCGGCGCTCCTGTTTGGCGAGGCGCTGGCGGCGGCTGTCGTGGCGCTGATGTATTCGGGTGGCACGTTTCTGGAAAGCTTTGCCCAGGGCCGCGCCCGCCGGGAGATGAGCGATCTGCTGTCGCGTGTGCCACGGACGGCCACCCGCCATCGAGGCGGCGCACTCGAGGAAGTGCCGCTCGACGAAATCGCGCCTGATGACCTTCTGCTTATCCGGCAAGGCGACGTCGCCCCCGCGGATGGCACTGTCGAGGCTGACCGTGCCCTGCTGGACCAATCGGCGCTGACGGGCGAGTCGATGCCTGTCCGGGTCGGGCGGGGTCAGGACGTGATGAGTGGTTCGACCAATGCGGGCGAGGCGTTCGATCTGCGCGTCACGCGGGCGGCGTCCGACAGCACCTATGCCGGGATCGTCCGGCTGGTCGAGGCGGCACAGGCATCGAAAGCGCCCATGGCGCGCCTGGCCGACCGCTGGTCACTGTGGTTCCTTCTGGTCACCGTCGTGCTGGCAACCGCTGCGTGGTGGTTTACCGGCGACCCGATCCGCGCCGTGGCGGTGCTAGTGGTGGCCACGCCGTGCCCGTTGATCCTGGCCGTGCCGGTGGCGCTGGTGGCCGGGCTGTCGCGGGCGGCGCATTTCGGGGTGCTGATCAAGGGCGCGAAACCTCTGGAGGCGCTGGCGCGGATAAGGACGCTGATCCTCGACAAGACCGGGACGCTGACGGACGGACGCCCCCAGATCGTGTCCATCGAGCCGCTTGGAAACCTGTCCGGGGACGAGGTTTTGCGCTACGCCGCAGCACTCGATCAGGCCTCCAAGCACCCCATCGCTCAGGCGATCGTGGCGGCGGCGCAGGCCAAGGGTGTGGCGTTGCCGGTTCCGGAGGATGTCATCGAGAAGCCGGGCGAAGGTGTGATCGGAACCATCGATGGTCGCAGGATCGTGGTCGGAGGGGCGGCTTTCGTTGCCGCGCAGGCGGGCACGGTCGGACCGGACAGTGCGGTCATCGCGGCGGGCTCGGTTGTGGTGTCATTGGCGGTGGATGGCACGGTGATGGGCCATATCGTGATGGCCGATGCGCTGCGGACCGGAACGGCCGACCTGCTTGCCGGGCTGCGCAGGTTGGGGATCGGGCGTATCCTGCTCGCCACCGGCGACAGGCGTGCTGTGGCCGAGGCTGTGACCGAGGGCCTCGGGCTTGATGCTGTCCGCGCCGACCTGACGCCGGATCAGAAGGTGCTTCTGGTCCTGACTGAGCGCAAGAATGGCCCGGTGATGATGGTGGGGGACGGTGTGAACGACGCCCCCGCCCTTGCCGCCGCCGATATCGGTGTCGCCATGGGCGCACGGGGGGCTGCGGCCTCCGCCGAGGCGGCGGATGTGGTGCTGCTGGTCGATCAGCTTGACCGGCTCCTGCCGGGGATCGAGATTGCCCAACGCGCGCGGCGCATCGCGTTGCAGAGCGTTGCCGCCGGGATCGGCCTGTCCGTCATCGGCATGATCGCCGCGGCGCTTGGGTATCTGACACCCGTTCAGGGCGCGCTGGCGCAGGAAGTGATCGACGTGGCCGTGATTCTGAACGCGCTAAGGGCGCTCAGGATCGTGCCGCACCATATCGGGCAGACTGCGCCGGAAAGCGACGCTGCCCCCAACGCCGCACCCGCGGGCTTGATGCCGTCCGCCCCCCAGTCCGCCCCCTGACCCGGAAAGCCCCTTCAAATGAGCCGATTGACCCATTCCGAAATCCACATGGTGCACCGCATCGGCTGGCTCCGCGCCGCGGTGCTAGGGGCGAATGATGGCCTTGTCTCGACCGCCAGCCTGGTGGTGGGCGTGGCCGCTGCGGGTTCCGGGCGGCCCGAGATCCTGATCGCCGGTCTGGCCGGGTTGGTGGCGGGCGCGATGTCGATGGCGGCGGGCGAATATGTGTCGGTCAGTTCGCAGACGGATGCCGAGCAGGCCGATCTTGCGCGCGAGACGAGGGAACTGGCCGAGACGCCTGAGGCGGAACTGGACGAGTTGACCGCGATCTATGTCAAGCGCGGGCTGGATGCGGGCTTGGCCCGGCAGGTCGCGGTCCAGTTGACGCAAAGGGACGCGCTCGGCGCCCATGCGCGCGACGAGCTTGGCATCTCGGAGACCGTGACCGCCCGGCCGATTCAGGCTGCGGTCGTCTCGGCGATGACCTTTGCGGCCGGGGCCGTCATCCCGCTGATCGTGGCGTCGGTGGCACCCACGGCCCAGATTTCCGCTTTTGTTGCGGCGGTGACCCTGATCGGACTGATGGCGCTTGGCGGCCTCGGGGCCTCTGCCGGGGGGGCGGGCGTCGTCAAGGGCTCCCTTCGCGTGGCGCTCTGGGGCGCGCTTGCCATGGCGGCCACGTCTGCGGTGGGCTTGCTCTTCGGCGTCGCGGCATAGGTGCGGTTCAGCCGACGATTGAAATCTGTTGGTGCCATCGTGGGCGGGGCTGATGTCGATCAATGTCCTGCCGTCCGCTGCATGCAATCCTGACGAAAGACGCAAGGGAATGCTCAATGAACATGACAAGTGAACACGCTGGCGGCGTGCGAGGCTACACGATCAATCAGATCGGCCTGCACTGGCTCATCGCCGTGCTGGTTTTCGCCCAACTGATCTTCGGAGAAAGCATGACCGAGGCCATTGAAGCCGCCGAAGAGGGTGAGCAGGTCTCGGCGCAGACCGGCAATCTTGCTGGAATGCACTATTACTTTGGCATCGCCATTCTTGCCCTGGTCGCTGTCCGGCTGGTCCTTCGCCTGCAAAACGGCGTGCCGCCGCCGCCACCGGAAACAAGTGGTGCCATCGAGTTGGCAGGCAGGATATCGCATTGGCTGTTTTATGCGTTGTTGTTGGTGGTGCCCATCACGGGACTTCTGGGGTATTATTACGGTGACCCCTATGGCGAGTGGCACACTTATGCCAAGCCCGTGTTTATCGGCCTGATCGCGCTGCATGTTGCGGCGTCGCTTTACCACCAGTTCTGGCGCAAGGACGGCCTGCTGATGCGCATACTTAAGCCGCTGTAAGGGGCCGGAAGAGGGGGGTATGCTCCCGCGATAAAGGCGCTTGATGCGCGCCGGCTCGAGCAACCGGGCACGACCGCCGCTTCAGGCCCCTAGAGGTCGGTCGCAATCGACTTCTGATAGGCTGCCATGATGTCCTCGAAGGGAACGCCATCGATGGTCACTCCGGCCAGTCGGCAGTTTTCGAACGCTGCGCCCGAAAGGTTCAGGTTCTGAAAGACCGCGCCCGACAGGTTCACGTCGTTGACCCGCCAGCCCGTCATGTTGCTGTCGTTGAAGTTCGCCCCGGATAAGTTGATCTGGTTGAACGTCGTTCCGGACAGATTGGCGTCGTTGAACCGCGATCCCGACAGGTCCGCATCGTTGACGTCCAAGGTTACAGTCACGTGATGAAAGTTCATCGGGGCGCACTCCGCGAATGACAGCCATGCATCAATGGACAAGTTTCCATCGGTCCCGTCAACAACCTCCATCGGTGGTCCCTGCCTCGGTGGACGCTTGGAACAACGACCTGACAGGGCACACCCTTCCGCACGCTGGTATGGGCTCTGCCAGATCAGCGCGGCGATCCTGTGCCGGTCGGGATGGCCTGGGTCGGCAAAATTTCCCCGTCATCAAACTATCATTTGCGGTCGGACCGGATTCGGCGTTAGCAATGTTGTATAGTTGTAGAAAAACGGACAAATCCGCAACATGTCGAATTCGCTCGAACTCCTTTCCCCGCAAATCCGCGCCCGGCAAAGGCGCCTGTCGGACCTTGCCAAGGCGGACGAGGCGACGCTTTCGCCCCTTTTCGAGGCGTTTGCTCTGGCTTACCCGGTGCCGGACCATGTCGTCCTGCGCGCGGCCGAGGTCGGAACCGCCATGGTCCGCGGCCGTGCCGGGGCAACCGGTGCGCCATTCAACCTGGGCGAGATGAGCGTCACGCGCATGTCGGTGCGGCTGAGCAGCGGCACGGTTGGTCATGGCTATGTGCAGGGTCGCTCAAAAGTGGCGGCCCGCATGGTGGCGCTGCTGGATGCGATGGCCGAGGCCGGAATGGCCGATGCTGTCGACCGCATCGTCCTTGAACCCCTCCGCGCCGCCCATGCGACGGCAACGCGTCAACGCGCCGCCAAGGCCGCCGCCACGAAGGTCGAGTTCTTTACCATGGTCCGGGGAGAGGCATGATGCAGGCAACTCAGCTTGACGGCGGGTTCAAGGATCCTGCGCGCGATGCGGCCTTTGCGTTTCGCGCGGCCCTCGATGCCATGGCAAAGCCGGGTAACATCACGACGATCTCGGGGGCTATCGCCCCTGCACCCTGTTCCCCTGCGGCTGCGGCGTTGCTGCTGACGCTGTGCGATCCCACCACGCCGCTCTACCTCGCGGCATCCCACGATAACGGCGCGTTGCGCGATTGGATCACGTTTCAAACCGGCGCCCCGTTTGTGGATGCGCCAAACGCGATGTTTGCTCTGGGGGTGTGGGACGCGCTTCGTCCGTTGGACCGGTTCTCGATCGGCACGTCAGAATATCCGGACAGGGCGGCCACGCTGATGGTCGAGATGCCTGACCTGTCATCGACGGGCGCGATCCTGACCGGTCCGGGTATCGAGACATCGGCGCAGCTTTCCTTGCCGGAGGTGGCGGCATTCCGGCGCAACCGCGCACATTTCCCGCTGGGGCTCGATTTCTTCTTCACCTGCGGGGACCGCGTGGCGGGCTTGCCGCGCTCTACCCGCGTCACGGAGGGCTGACCGATGTATGTTGCCGTCAAGGGCGGAGAGCGGGCGATCGACAACGCCCATGCTTGGCTGGCCGAGGAGCGCCGGGGCAATACGGAGGTGTCCGAGCTGTCGGTGCCGCAGATCCGCGAGCAGCTGGCCCTGGCGGTGGACCGCGTCATGGCGGAAGGCTCGCTTTACGACCCCGATCTTGCCGCTCTGGCCATCAAGCAGGCGCGCGGCGACATGATCGAGGCGGTCTTCCTGATCCGCGCCTACCGCACGACGCTGCCCCGCTTCGGCGCCTCCAATCCTGTCGATACCTGCACGATGGCCTGCGACCGCCGCATTTCGGCCACCTACAAAGACCTGCCCGGTGGGCAGGTGCTGGGACCGACCTTCGACTATACCCATCGCCTGCTGGACTTTGCCCTTGCCGCCGAGGGGCTTGTGCCGCCGGCAGCGCCCGAGGCCGAGGCCGCGCCAGGCGATCTGCCCCATGTCACCGATTTCCTTGCGGGTGAGGGCCTGATCCAGTCAGAGCCCACCGGCGCTGACACGCCCCGCGACCTGACGCGGGAACCTCTGGATTTCCCTACTGATCGCCCTCTGCGCCTGCAGGCGCTCAGCCGCGGAGACGAGGGGTTCGTGCTGTCGATGGCCTATTCGACCCAGCGTGGCTATGGCCGCAATCACCCCTTCGTGGGCGAATTGCGCACCGGCTTGGTCGCCGTCGAAATGGACATTCCCGAGCTTGGGTTTGCCATCGAGATCGGCGAGACGGTTGTGACGGAATGCGAAACGGTCAACCAGTTTGTCGGGTCCAAGGCCGAACCGCCGCAATTCACCCGCGGCTATGGGCTGGTCTTCGGCCGGAACGAGCGCAAGGCGATCTCCATGGCGCTGGTGGACCGCGCGATGCGCTGGAAGGAGTTGGGCGAAGACAATGTCGGCGCGCCGGCGCAGGATGAAGAGTTTGTGCTCTACCATTCCGACAACGTGCAGGCCTCGGGCTTTCTCGAACATATCAAGCTGCCCCATTACGTCGACTTCCAGTCC
>JBBQHZ010000023.1:0-36633 GCA_038324445.1 Rhodobacterales bacterium
ACGGGTTCGAACCATCTGCCCCGATATGCTCGATAGCCTCGTCGAATTCGATCCCCACCGCATCTTGCGCGAAGGCCGGCGCGACTAGCGCTGCGGAAAACAAAGTGGTCGTCGTGACGATGAAATGGCGGCGGGTCAACATGGCAGGTTCCTTGGCAGCTTATGGGGAAATGCGATCAGCAGAATCGTCAACCACATTGTGCTTACTGCGAGCGTTGTGGACAAGTACTGTCGCAGTCACTTTTGGGTCAACTCGTTTGCGAAAAAGAAGTTCCGCTGCGCCGGCCCGATAAAATCGAACCCAAAGAGCTCAATGTCGGCGGCATAATGGTCGGCAACGATCTGTCGATGACGCTCGGTGTAGACGTCCGTATACCGGGGTGCCGCGGCCGTGGTCTCATTCACCCTGGGCAGATCGGGCACGCCGAAATACCGGGTCACGTCCTCGGACAGGTGTTCGAGACGCAAGATATGACAGGCCAGCACACCGCTCTCGTCCCGCACGTAATCGGCTTGCGGATACCACCCCTTGATGGCGCGGTGCCAGAAGTAGGGACGATCGGCATAGTCGTGACGCTCTTCCAGAAACCGCTCGAACGCGGTGATGGAGTAATCCGGCGCTTCTCCCTGTCTGATCTTCATCCGCTCGCCATAGGTGAAGCGGGAGAACACCCGAGAGAACGGATTTCGAACGACGGCAACCGGCTGCACCCGCGCCCGCACCGAGGGAGCAATGTCGATCAGGCGCGCATGCTGGGCGCCGTGGTGATGGCCGATTTGGGCCATCACGGCCGAAAGTGACTTCGTGTAGTCCCGGCTGACGTGAAAATAGGGATCGGCGAAGATCACCTTGCGCCGCATCAGACGCGAATCCCGGATCGTGAGGCCGCCGTTCTTCGGGATATGGATGAACAGGTGGCGAGCGATGCCGAGGTGATACCTCGCCATCGCCTTGATCTGTCTGGACGTCATCATGTCCAGAAGGCGCGCACCCGCCATGGGGGCAGTTTGCGCGCCTGCCATTACTCGGCGTCTTCCTTCGACATCTCCTGGCCGGTTGTCTGGTCGACCATCTTCATGGCCAAACGGACCTTGCCGCGATCGTCGAAGCCCAGCAGCTTGACCCAGACATCCTGGCCTTCCTTCAGCACGTCCGACGGATGGTTCAGCCGCTCGCTCTTGATCTGGGACACATGGACCAGACCATCGCGCTTGCCAAAGAAGTTCACGAAGGCGCCGAAATCGACGATCTTCACGACCGTGCCCTTGTAAACCTTGCCTTCTTCCGGCTCGGCCACGATCGACCAGATCATGTCGTAGGCTTTCTTGATCGAATCGCCGTTGGGCGAGGCGATCTTGATGATGCCGTCGTCGTTGATGTCGACCTTGGCGCCCGAAAGCTCCACGATCTCGCGGATGACCTTGCCGCCGGAACCGATGACTTCCCGGATCTTGTCGGTCGGGATCTGCATCGTCTCGATGCGGGGCGCGTGGATGGAGAATTCACCCGCACCCGTTGCAGCCTTCGCCATCTCCTTGAGGATATGCAGCCGACCGGCCTTGGCCTGCTCCAGCGCTTTTTCCATGATCTCGGGCGTGATGCCCGCAACCTTGATGTCCATCTGCAGCGAGGTGATGCCGGCTTCCGTGCCCGCAACCTTGAAGTCCATGTCGCCGAGGTGATCCTCGTCGCCCAGGATGTCGGTCAGGATGCCGTAGGAGCCGTCATCTTCCAACACCAGACCCATGGCCACACCGGCCACGGCAGCCTTCAGCGGAACGCCCGCATCCATCATGGACAGGGAGCCGCCGCAAACCGACGCCATCGAGGACGAGCCGTTGGACTCGGTGATCTCGGACACGATGCGGATGGTATAGGGGAAGTCGGTCGCCGCAGGCAGAACCGCCTGCAACGCACGCCAAGCCAGCTTGCCATGGCCGATCTCGCGACGGCCCGGCCCGCTGACGCGGCCAACCTCGCCCACCGAATAGGGGGGGAAGTTGTAATGCAGCAGGAAGTTGGATTTGAAGTTGCCATGCAGCGCGTCGATAAACTGCTCATCGTCGCCGGTGCCCAGCGTGGTCACTACAAGACCCTGGGTCTCGCCGCGGGTGAACAGCGCCGAGCCATGGGTCCGCGGCAGAACCTTGGTTTCGCACACGATCTCGCGCACTTCGTCCAGGGCACGACCGTCGATCCGACGGCCGTTCTTGACCACGTCAGAGCGCATGACCATCGACTCGAGCTTCTTGAGGGCGGAGCCGAGGTTTTCATCCTCCATCTGCTCAGCGGTCAGGCCGGCCTTGATCGCGTCCTTGGCGTTCGCAACGGCGGTGGTCCGCTCCTGCTTGTCACGGATCGCGTAGGCGGCGCGCATCTGCGCCTCGCCCGCAGCTTTGACCGTCGAGTAAAGCTCCGAGTAATCGGGAGCCTCAAAATGGAACGGCTCTTTCGCGGCGTCTTCGGCCAGATCGATGATCAGGTCGATGACGGGCTGGATATTCTCGTGTGCGAACTTCACCGCACCCAGCATTTCGGCCTCGGACAGCTCGTAGGCTTCCGATTCCACCATCATCACGGCGTCCTTGGTGCCCGCGACAACCAGATCAAGCCGCTGATCGGGGTTGTTGCGCAGGTTGTGCATGTCGTCGACGGTCGGGTTCAGGATGTATTCGCCATCCTCGAAGCCGACGCGGCAGGCCGCGATCGGGCCCATAAACGGCGCGCCCGAGATCGTCAGAGCGGCCGAGGCCGCGATCATCGCCACCATGTCGGGGTCGTTGACCAGATCGTGCGACAGAACTGTGCACATCACGAGGACTTCGTTCTTGAAGCCCGGCACGAACAGCGGGCGGATCGGACGGTCGATCAGACGCGCGGTCAGCGTCTCTTTCTCGGTCGGACGCGCCTCGCGCTTGAAGAAGCCGCCGGGAACCTTGCCCGCGGCGTAATACTTTTCCTGGTAGTGGACCGTCAGCGGGAAGAAGTCCTGTCCCGGCTTGGACTGCTTGGCGAACGTCACGTTCGCCATGACCGAGGTTTCCCCCAGTGTCGCGATGACAGACCCATCGGCCTGACGCGCCACACGGCCCGTTTCCAGTGTCAGGGTCTCTTCCCCCCACTGGATTTCTTTCTTAACAATGTTGAACATCTGCGTTTCCTATTCGAGGGCGCTCGCGGCCCCTGCCGCGTCCCTCATCAAAATGGCGGCCCCATTGCCGCCGACCCCCTCCATCATGCCATGCGCCGGGGTCGTGGCGTCACGTCTCAGATGGCGGGGCTTTACAGGGTTTCTTACCGGATTGGAAGCGTTCCGTCTTTTGGGGTGGTGGCCGATAGCAACCGCGCCAGAAGCGGGTGCGGAAAACTGCGCCGGAGCGTGATGGCGTAGAAGCTTTCCCGGATATCGAGCGCAAAAGGCGCCGTCACCAACCGGCCCGAGGCCAACTCGTCCTGCAGCACGACCGAGGGCGCAACCGCAAGCCCCGCCCCTTCCCGCGCCAAAAGTCGCACCATCGCCATGTCGTCCACATCGGCCACGATGCGCGGGGTCACGCCAAGGCCCGACGCCAGCCCGATGAAGCCCGCGCGGATCGTGGGATCGGTCGGCACGATGAAGGCCTCTGCCGACAGCAGCGCCTTCAGGCTGGCATGGGCGATGCGGGCGGGCGGGCCATGGATCGCCACCGGTTGCTCGTCCAGCCGATGCGCGATGAATTCTGCCCCGGCTCCCCGCCGGGGTGGCTCCGTCGACAGCACGACGTCGAGTGCCAGTGCCTTGAGGCTTGCCAGCAACTCGGCCTCTGTCCCTGAGCGCAAAACAACATCGACCGCGCCCCCCAGCACCGGCCCCAGAAACCGTAGCTGGAAGTTGCGCGACAGCGTGGATAGCGCGCCCACCCGCAATGTCGGCACAACGCTGCCCGCCTGCGTCAGCACCGCAAGCAATTCCTGCCCCGTCTCGAAGATCCGGTCGGCGTGGTCGAGCGTGATGCGCCCCACCTCGGTCAGTTCCAGCCGCCGCCCGACGCGTTCGAACAACGGATGCCCCAGCCTATCCTCCAACATGCGCAATTGGGCCGACAAGGCGGATTGTGCAACGTTCAGCTTCTGCGCCGCGCGCGTCAGGTTCCCCTCATGCGCGATCTCGCGGAAGTATCGCAGGTGGTGATAGTTCAACTGGTTCATGTTCACTATTATAGAATGAAATCATCCGTAAGATATGTTTTTATGTCTGCTTTACCGCCGCTATCCCTTGCCCCAGACGCAATCAACAAGGGACAGCGCAAATGGACATCGTGATCGACACAGCTGCCACCATCCTGGCGCAGGTGCAAAAGCCCACACTGGCCTTCCTGATCGGCGGCATGGTTCTGGCCGCCATGAACTCGAAATTCGAGATACCCGAGCCGGTTTACAAATTCATCGTGGCGCTTCTGCTGCTGAAGGTCGGCCTTAGCGCGGGCATCTCGGTGCGCGAGGCCGATCTGGTCGAGCTTGCCGTGCCGGCCCTTGGCGCGGCGGCGCTGGGAATCGGCATCGTGCTGCTTGGTGCCAGAACCCTTGCGCGGTGGAAGGGCGTCTCGCACATGGACGGCATGGCAACGGCGGGCTTGTTCGGCGCGGTGTCGGCCTCGACGCTGGCGGCTGGCATGGCAATGCTCGACGGCGAAGGCATCGCCTACGAGGGGTTCATCGGCGCGCTTTATCCCTTCATGGACATCGCGGCGCTGGTCACGGCCATCGTGCTGGCGCGGCTGTCGGCCGAGCGGAAAGCCGCCAAAAGCGTGCAAGGCGGCACGCTGGCCATGGGCGGTGGCAGCGGCTTTATCACGGGCGGCAGCGTCGGTACCGGCATGGTCAGATCCATCTTTGCCGACACGTTCCGCAGCCCGGCGATCTCGGCGCTGGTCCTTGGCCTGGCGCTGGGCATCTTCGCGAAACCCGATACCGTTTATCACGATTTCTACCAGCCGCTTTTCACCGGCCTCCTGTCGATCCTGATGCTGATCATGGGGATGGAAGCCTGGGCGCGGCTGGCCGAGCTTCGGAAGGTCGCCCATGCCTATGTCTTCTACGGGCTGGCGGCCCCCTTCGTTCACGGCATGCTTGGCTTCGCGGTCGGGCTGGCGATCCACCACATCACCGGCTTCTCGGCGGGCGGCGTGGTGTTGCTGGCGGTGATGGCCGCGTCCTCGTCCGACATCTCCGGCCCGCCCACCCTTCGCGGCGCCCTGCCCGAGGCAAACCCCTCGGCCTATGTCGGCACCTCGACCGGCATCGGCACGCCTGTGGCAATCCTGTCGATCCCGTTCTGGATCGCGCTGGCCGATGCCACCATCGGTGTCTAGGCGCTCGTCGAGGCGACCACATTCCACGTAGGGAAGGGACCTCACCGAGGCCCCTTTTCTTGCCGATTGCCGCCCTTCGACGCTCTTTGATTTAGGAAAAGGGCCTGCATTGCCAGCGCGCTCGAACCCTATATGCTTGACAGTCAAACCGGCCGGATGCCGGGCAAGGCCGACTTGCAAACGCGGGTGCGGCGGGCCGAAACAGAAAGTTGCCAATGCAAGACATCCCGCGCGATGACCTTCCCAGCGATAGAGCGCCTGCCCCTTTCCCCGACAAGCCCAGCCCGGACCACGCGGCGCGGCTTAGCGATCCGGACAGGCTGGCCTCCCTTGCCAAGACCGGCATTCTCGATCCGCTGTCGGAAGAGGCCTTCAACCGCGTCACGCGACTGGCCACCCGCCTGCTGGGTGTAGAGGTCAGCCTGTTCTCGGTCATTGACGACAAGAGGCAGGTCTTCAAGGCCCACGATGGCCTGCCGGAGCACATCGCGATGGATCCCCAGACCCCGCTCAGCCATTCGTTCTGCCAATATGTCGTGGCCAACGACCGGAGCCTTGCGGTTCACGATGCGCGCACCCATCCCCTGCTGGCCAGCAACGGCGCAACCGTCGACATGAACGTGATCGCCTATCTGGGCGAGCCGATCCATGCCCCCGACGGACAGCCGATCGCATCGCTTTGCGGCATCCACACAGATGTCCGCCTGTGGTCCCCGTCCGATAGCGCAACGCTGCGCGATCTGGCCGCCTTCATCGAGAACGAGCTGAAGCTGCGGCAAGAGGCGCAGGAGCGTGCGCTGTTGCTGCGTGAAATGGATCACCGAGTGAAGAACCTGTTCTCCGTCTCTAGCAGCCTTTTGCGCCTGACCGCGCGCGACGCGTCCGACAAGGAAGAATTGGTGACGCTGTTGCAGGGACGACTTGTGGCTCTGTCGCAATCCCATGACCTTGCCCTTGGGGAGCATGTCGTGGGCAGCGATGCCGGGCCTCAACTCGGCGATCTGATCGGCACCGTCCTGGCCCCCTATCAGTCCAGCAAGAATTTGCGGATCACCGTCGACGGTCCGGAAATCACCCTGTCCTCGGCCTCGATCACCTATCTGGCGCTGTCGCTGCATGAACTGGCGACCAATGCGGCGAAGTATGGCGCCTTGTCCGGCCTTGGCGGGACATTGGAGGTGTCGTGGTCTCTGGTGGATGACGAGTTGCGTATTCTCTGGATGGAAACCGCCCAGATCGCCAAGACCGACGCCGTGTCCGGCTTCGGGTCCGACCTTCTGGACAACGCCATCGTGCTCGGCCTTGGCGGTGCTTGCCAGCGCGAGATCCTGCTGACCGGCCTGCGCTGCACGATCCTGCTGCCCGTCAGCGTGCTTCGGTAGGCGGCAAACCAAACGCGCCGCGACTGACGCCGTGACATGCTGGCAGAGGGGGAGAACACCTTTCCCGTGCCGGCTTTCCTGACCGGCAATACTACCGCCGTCACCCCGCCGCCCAAACCCAGCCCCGTTCCCCTGCCTGCAGGCCTACCGCTGCTTGTGGCCGGTCTCGGGATGCTCGGCCTCATGCGGCGGCGCCGCAGGGCGCGGCGCTGACCCTCAAACCCCATCGGAGTATCGGGCGCCGCCCGAGCGTTGATCCGGGACCGACCTGAAAACAAAAGGGGCCGCGTCATGCGGCCCCTTTGTCGTCGAAAAGGTGGGTTGTTACCTCAGCGGCGGATGCCAAGGCGCTTGATCAGGTCCAGATAGCGGGCCTCGTCCTTGGCGCGCGCGTAGTCGAGCAATTTCCGACGCTGCGCGACCATCATCAGAAGGCCACGACGCGAGTGGTTGTCCTTCTTGTGGGTCTTGAAGTGTTCGGTCAGGGTCGCGATGCGGCTAGTCAGGATGGCAACCTGAACCTCGGGCGATCCGGTGTCGCCTTCCTTGGTGGCGTATTCCGCCATCAGGCGCTGTTTTTCTTCTGCAGTAATCGACATCGGGGTCTCCTTTGAGATGACAGGGTGATGGCGCAGGCCGGGATGTCGTCCAGCAAGGCCCGTGGAGGCACTGACACCGGGCATGCCCGGGCAGATGCGGGCGCTTACACCGAATCGCTGCTCTGCGAAAGCCCCAAGCCCCAGCGACGAACAATGTCGGACCGCCGCTGACCCAACACCGTTAACCAATTCCTATCTTGTCCGAAGAATTTGCCGGAAAGTTTGTCTATTCTTCGGGTGGGCTTTCAGATTTCCGCAAGGCTTTTCCGCCCATGTTGTTCCTGCCGAATGCCCGTTTCTGTCCTGTTCCCCTTGTCGGGCGCCTGGACTTCCGGGGCGTTCCGGCCCCCCTGCCAGAAGGCGGATCGCGTGCCCCGCATCTTGCGACGGCGCGTTTTCATCCATGTCCCGTCTGTCACGGCAGACGCCCGCCACCTTGAGGGTTTCATCATGATTGTCGCCGGTAGTGTGCTTGCCCTGCTCCTGATGGGGCTTGCCGTCGACGGTTTCCTCGGCTCGGGCGGGAAAGAGGACGGGGACGACGAGGGCGCGGAAACCGGCGAGGATGACGCCACCGGCGCCCAGTCCGGCACCGAAAGCTCGGCCCTGTCCGACCTGCTGTTCTCGGGCGAGGGCGCGCCGGATGAGGGACCGTCCGACACTGACCGCGCGATGCAATTGGGCTACGTTCCGCTTGACGCGATCGACCCGGACGGCGACGCGCCCGAAGAGTCCACTGCCTTCGATGACCCCAACGAGGCCGACGCCGACATGGCGTGGCAGGCGGCCGGGGATATGGACGCCGCGTCCGGTGACTTCATCGAGGTGGAGGAAATGACCGACCTCGTCACTGGCGAGGAGGTCGCCTATGTCGAGACCTTCGACACCGACACCGACGCCTTGGTGCTGGAATTCGACGGCACCGATGCGGACGCCCCGGAGATCAGCATCGATCATGAAACTGAGGCGGATGCCGCCATCGTCCTGGCCAACGGCGTCCCCGTGACGCTGGTGGAGGGCGCCAGCGACCTGACCCCCGACCATGTCCGCGTCGTCATGAGCGGCGAGGCGCTCGGGGACAATGCCCCTGCCGATGACACCGAGGACGATCCTCTCGCGGCGTTGAACTCCCTTTCTGACGACTTTGCCGATCCGGGACCGGATGCCTTCGATGGCCTTGCCGTGCCGATTGTCTCCGATCAGTCGTTTGGCGATATCGACGTGAAGCCCGAATTCCCGGATCTGTCGCTGGACGTGGATGGGATTGACCCGACGCTGCCCGAAGTCTTGCCGACAGACGAGATCCTTGACGGCGATGTTATTGAAAACGTTGTCGATCCGGTCACCGACTTTGTCGACACGATTTCTGACGGCGTGCCTGCGGACTCGGTCATCAACGGCCTGATGGACGACATCGGCAGTACCATGACCAATGTGGGGGACAGCCATGATATGCTTGAGGCCCGTTCGGGGATCGACGACGCCTTCGGCACCGGCGGGTCGGACGCCCTGACCGGCAGCTTCAACAACGACATGATCACCGGATCCGACGGGCAAGATGCGCTCTTCGGCGATGAAGGCCATGACATCCTGAGCGGCGGCCTCGGCAATGACGAATTGCACGGCGACTCCGGCAGCGATCATCTTGAAGGAGGTGCCGGCGTTGACTTCCTCGAGGGCGGGGAGGGAGACGACTCGCTCGATGGCGGCACTGGCCGCGATCTGCTGTTCGGGGGCGACGGCAATGACGAACTGAACGGCGGGCCCGGCGACGATATCCTGCAGGGCGACGCGGGGGCAGACACGCTCAATGGCGGGTCGGGCAACGACCTGCTGAACGGCACCTTCGGACAAGGCAACATCGATCAGGATGAGGGCGACGTGTTATGGGGTGGCGATGGCGATGACACGCTGATCATCGGCGAGGGCGATATCGCCCATGGTGGCGACGGCGCGGACCTGTTCGTCACGGGCGACTATGCTCAGAACAGCGGCTTTGCCGGCAACGTCACCGATTTCGATCCCGGCATGGACAGGATCGAGGTCATTTTCGACCCCGAAGTGAACCCCAATCCGGTGCTGGAAGTGCTCGACTTTGCCGATGGCAGCGGAGCCGATATCCTGTTGAATGGCGAGGTCATCCTCAGCGTCACGGGGGCGCAGGGCCTCGACCCCAACCTGATCGAACTTCGCGCGGTGGCCTGACCGGGCCACCCTATGCCCCTTTCCGGAACCGCTGGGCGATCTAGCCCGCCAGAAAATGCGGCAGCACTGCCGCCAGAACCGCCTCTGGCACTTCTTCCATCGCGAAATGGCCCGAGCCTTGGATCTCGACGCCCTGCACCTCCAGCGCCCAATCGCGCCAGACACCCAGCGGATCACCCGTGCGTGCCGGAAACCCGCCCGACGCCCAGACGAACATCAACGGCGCCGCAATCTTCAGACCAGCCGCCCGGCTTTCCGCATCGATCCGCCGGTCGAGCGTGGCCCCCGCGCGATAATCGTTGCACATCGCGGCAACGCGCGCCGGATCTGCCGCCTGAGCCCGGTAACTTTCCAAAGCGGCCGCGGAAAACGGCGTCAGATCCCGCGATCTGGTCCAGCTTGCCAGCGTCCAGTCGATGTATCCCGGCCCGTCCGACAGGATCATCCGCTCTGGCATCGGGGCGGGCTGTGCCAGAAAGGTCCAGTGATAGGCCGCCATCGCCAGTTCCGCATTCCACGCGGCCCAGAAATCCCCTGTCGGCACGATCTCGATGATCCCCAACCGCGCCACCCGTTCGGGTGCGTCCAGCGCCAGCCGATACGCCACGCGCGCGCCGCGGTCATGGCCCAGCACATGCGCCCGCTCCAGGCCGAGCGCGTCCATCAGGCCCACGATATCGCGCGCCATTTCCCGCTTGGCATAGGCTGCGACGCCCTCGGGCGCATCGCTGTCGCCGTAGCCGCGCAGATCGGGCACGATCACGTCGAAATGCTGCGCCAGAACCGGTGCCACCTTCTCCCAGCAGCGGTGGTTCTGCGGAAATCCGTGCAACAGGATCAGCGGAGCGCCCGCGCCACCGCGGTGCACGCTCAATTCGATCCCGTTGGTCGCAACCCGCGAAACGTGAAACCCCTCGATCATCTCACCCCTCCCACAGGACCGGCTGCACTTCATAGCCGATATAGAGCGGATGCTTCGGATGCCCCGCCTTCGACAGACCCAGATGGTGCAACGGCACGCCGGTGTCCCGCAACATCGCTTCCACCTGCGGACCACGTCCGCGATGCGCGCCATGGGTGCCCCAGGCGCAGATCACCGTATCCGCCCAGGCCACACTCTCCCGGATCGCCGCGTCATTCAGCGGTCCCACCGGGTCCGCAACCGCGCGCATGTCGCGTGGATCGGTGGCGCGCCAGGCGAAGATGTTCAGCACCCGGAACGCCCCGAACCCCAGTGCCCGCGCCCGCCGCTCGCAGCGTTCCACCGTCGGATCGTTCTGCACTTCGGTCGCGGTAGAGGGGTTCAGCATCACAAACACCGCGCGCGGGCCGGTCGCATCCCAGACCCGTGTCAACGCATAGCGATACCGCTCGCAATCGGAATATACCGCGACGGATGCCGCGTCGCCCTTCAGATGCGACCGCTCGACCACGCCTGCACTTTCATCTTGGCAAAAAAACTCAAAAAACGCCTGCTTCCCCACGGTGCCGTCACAGGTTGAATACCCGCTCTGGATGCACCTCGCCCGCGCGGTAGCGCCCGACCGCCACCGGTTTCCCATCAAAGGATGCCCAGCACAGATCGCCATACTCGACTTTGCCCGGCAAAACCCCGCCGGGATTGCCGTTTCGCAGCTTTGCCGCCCCTTCCGCCGTCGCGCGCAGCTCTGGCAGATCGACCAGCGCCATGCCGACAGGCCGCAACAGTGCCGCGATTTCGTCCGTGCGCGCCAATTCCTCGATGCGGGCAAAGCTCACCGCCTCGGCCAGATCGAAGGGTCCGACCCAGGTCCGCTTCAGCCATGATACATGGCCGAAACACCCGAGGGCCTCGCCCAGATCGCGCGCGATGGACCGGACATAGCCGCCCGAGCCGCAGACGAACAGCAGATCCACATGGTCCGCATCGGGTCGCCCGACCATCTCCAGCTCATCCACAAAAAGGTCACGCGCCGCCAAATCCATCGCTTCTCCCGCCCGCGCGATGTCGTAAGCCCGTTCGCCCTCCACCTTCACGGCAGAGAACTGCGGCGGCACTTGACGGATATGGCCGACGAAGGCCGGCAAGGCGGCACCGATCTCGGCGTCCGTGGGGCGCAGATCGGACTGCTTCACCACAGCCCCTTCCGCGTCATCCGTGGTGGTCGACACCCCCAACCGGACCCGAAATTCATAGGCCTTCAGCGCGTCCCCCAGATAGGCGATCGTCTTGGTCGCCTCGCCAAGGGCAACCGGCAGCATGCCGGTGGCGTCGGGGTCCAGCGTGCCCGCATGTCCTGCCTTCTTGGCGTCGAACGCCCAGCGCACCTTGTTGACCACAGCGGTCGAGGTCATGCCGGCGGGCTTGTCGACCAGCAACCACCCGGAAATATCGCGGCCCTTGCGCGTGCGTGCCATCTTGCCCAGTCCCGTGATCTTGACCAGTCCCCTGATCGGAAGGTCCGCGAGCTACCCGTCGCTGCCGCTGCCGTCAACCACCGCCTCGTCGACGACAACGCCGATGATCGGCCCGACCGGAAAGCCCAGGTCGGATCGCCCGATATCGGGCGCATGCAGGCGCGAGACGCGGCCATCGAAATAGAGCGCGTTTGGCGTTTCGAGGTAATCCCGGAAGAACCGCGCAAAATGGTGGAAGTTCACCGGTTGGTCGGAAATGACCATCCACATCCGTGTGCCGTCCGGGGAAACGCCGACACCGTTCCGGATGTTCAGGCTATCGCTGCCAGGAAGGAAGCGCGGATGCAGGGCGCCGTCGATCACCAGCATCGGGCCGGATTGTGTGGCATACGTGCAATCGGGCGGTGCCTCGGCGAATTGACGGCTTTCGATCACGCCCGCTCGACCTGGTCCAAGACACAGCACCCCATTGGGCAAAAGGCCGAAATTGCCCGGCCCGTCCGAGGTGACGATCCGCATTTCCTCTGCTCCGTCCTCGACATAGAGGCCAACGGGCGAGCGATCCTCGTGGAACATGCCCGCATTCATCGCCAGCGCCAGCCGCAAGCCATCCGGCAGCGCACCTTCGACCCGGCCGAAGCTGCCATAGACCAGTCCATCGTCATCGCGCAGGAACAAGCGCACATCAGCCTGCCGCATGTCCACCTCGCAGGACGTGAAATCGGCACCATCGAACGCGACCGTTTCACATTGGGCGGCAAGTTGCGTCGGCGCGGTCAGCAGGGCCAGCAACGCCAGCGCGCGGATCATGCGCTGTCCTCCCCGGCATCATCGACCTTCTCGATATCGGCACGCACCTGCGGGCGCGCCAGCATCTCGCGCGTGGCGTCCATCCGGTCAAAGGTGTCGTCGATCAGGAACCGAAGATCGGGCGCGTATTTCAGCGTCAGGTCCTTGGTGATCGCGCGGCGCAACTCGCCCCGGTTGCGTTTGAGCGCCTCTATCGCCTCCGGTCGTCCCGCGCCGCCCAAGGGCATGACGTAGACCGTCGCGATCTTCAGATCGGATGACAGGCGCACTTCGCCCACGGTAATCGACATGCGGTTCAGGTCCGGGTCATGCACGTCTCCCCTTGCCAGCACGCTCGACAGCGTGCGGCGGATCAATTCGCCGACCCTCAACTGCCGCTGCGAGGGGCCGGAGCCGTCGGAATGTGTGTTCTTTGCCATGGCGGAAATCCTCTTGGGTTCAGAAGTAGGCCATGCAGGCGCCTGCCGCAACCGGACGCTTCCCTGCAGGTGCCGGTTCCGTTACGACCGGCGGGATCAAGGACGGAGGCGGAAATGGACAGCATTGGCATAGCCATTATGGGCGCATCGGGCCGCATGGGCCGGATGCTGATCGACACGATCGCCGCCTCCGACAAGGCGCATCTGGCGGCTGTGACAGTGCGACCGGGACATGCGTGGGTGGGCCGGGATCTGGGCGAGGCGCTGGGGTGCCCCGCCATGGATGTGACCGTGCTGGACGATCCGCTGGAGGCGATCGTGAAGGTGCAGGCGGTGATCGATTTCACCAGCCCGGCGGCCACGGTCGCTCACGCGAAATTGACCGCGCAGGCGCGCTGCGTGCATGTGATTGGCACGACGGGCATGGAAGCGGCGCATATCGCCGCCATCGACGCCGCCGCGCGGCACGCCACGATCGTGCGGGCGGGAAACATGAGCCTGGGTGTAAACCTGCTGGTGCAACTGACGCGGAAGGTCGCCGCAGCGCTGGACGCGGACTTCGATATCGAGGTGGTGGAGGCGCATCACCGGCACAAGGTCGATGCGCCGTCGGGCACCGCCCTGATGCTGGGCGAGGCAGCAGCGCAAGGGCGCGGCGTCGATCTGGACGCCGTGTCGGACCGGGGCCGCGACGGCATCACCGGCGCGCGCAAGCGCGGCGATATCGGGTTTTCGGCGATCCGGGGGGGAGATGTGGTGGG
This sequence comes from Rhodobacterales bacterium, assembly GCA_038324445.1. Classification (GTDB taxonomy): domain Bacteria; phylum Pseudomonadota; class Alphaproteobacteria; order Rhodobacterales; family Rhodobacteraceae; genus Gymnodinialimonas. The sequence goes on from JBBQHZ010000023.1 coordinate 13,926, forward strand.
CGAACATGACGTGATCTTCGCCGCCGACGGCGAGCGCATCGTGCTGCGCCATCTGGCGACCGACCGCGCGATCTTCGCGCGCGGCGCCCTCAGGGCTGCCTTGTGGGGCCAAGGGCGCGAACCGGGGCATTATTCGATGCTCTCCGTGCTGGGCCTTGATTGATCACTGAGCATGCGGCCCTAGGTGCCTTGGGAACATACAACCGCACCGGAGATGTCCCATGCGCCTTCTTGCCCTCGCAGCCCTCCTCGCTCCGCTCCTTGCAGCATCACCGGCTTTGGCGGAGCTTGCCCGCATCACCGAGCGCGACGCCTTCATCGCGGCAGTGAACGGCCGCGACCTCACCCGCCTTGGCGTCAACTTGCGGGTGGGTGCCGATGGCTCCATCGGCGGGCGGGCGCTTGGACGCACCGTGATAGGCGCGTGGGCTTGGGAGAACGGCATGTTCTGCCGCACGCTTGATGCCGGGGACCGGCAGTTTCCGCGCAATTGCCAGGTAGTCAGTGCCGATGCGGGCAATATCCGCTTTCACGCGGATGAAGGCACCGGCGACATCGCGGATTTCAGTATCCGCTGAGCGGGCGAGCAAACTCCTTGCAAGGAGTCTGCCAAAGCCTTCCCCGCCTAGAAATCGACGGCGATCCCCTTGCGTTCCCAATCGCCGTACCGAACCGGCTCGGGCCCGTCGCGCCCGCCGAGTTCCACTGGCAGGTCCAGCGCCTTGGCCTTGGCGCGGCGCTCTTCGGCTTCGGCCAAAGCGCGCTGGGCCTCGGCGGAAAGGGTCTGTATCTCGGTCATCCGCGCGGCCTTTGCTTGTGCGTCCATGTCCCTTGATATACGCGCCGAGGCTTCCGGAACAAGGAGGCCCCGACGATGCAGGCCCGCCCCGCTGCCCTTGCCCTTCTCGACGCCGTCCTGCGCGAACGGCGCATGCTGGCCCAGGTCGAGGTGCCCGCCGACGGCCCGCAAGCCGCCCGCGCCGCGCGTCTGGCCGATGCGGTCTTGCGCAATCTGGGGGCGCTGGATGCCATCCTGGCCCCCTATACCCAGCGCAAGCCACAGATCGGCGTGCAGAACCTTTTGCGGCTGGGCGCGGTGGAGCTTCTGGTACACGGCGAGGATGCGCATGGCGTCCTCAATGATCTGGTGGGCATCGCCAAGAGCAACCCCCGGACGCGCAAGGCCTCGGGGATGGTGAACGCCGTCCTGCGCAAGGTCGCGACCGAAGGGGCCGAGGCCTTCGCCAAGGCCCCGCCGCAGCGCCTGCCGGTGTGGATCGACAAGGCTCTGCGCAAGCGGAGCGGCGCGGATGGCATCGCCGCGATCGAGCGGGCACATGCCAGCCTGCCGCCGCTTGACCTGACGCCGCGCGATGCAGGGCCCGATATCCCCGGGGCCGAGCGTCTGCCCACGGGCTCGCTTCGCCTGCGCGGTCCAGTTCAGGTGACGGCCCTGCCCGGCTACGCAGAGGGCGCATTCTGGGTGCAGGACGCCGCCGCAGCCCTGCCGGCAAGGCTTCTGGGCGACGTGAAGGGCAAAACCGTGCTCGACCTCTGCGCCGCACCGGGCGGCAAGACAATGCAACTGGCGGCGATGGGCGCGGAAGTGACCGCCCTCGACATCTCCGGCCCCCGGATGGCGCGCGTGGCCGAAAACCTTGCGCGCACTGGCCTGACGGCCCGCCTCGTCACGCAAGACGCCTTCCAGCACACCGAGACCTATGACGCGATCTTGCTCGATGCGCCCTGTTCCGCCACCGGCACCCTGCGCCGCCACCCTGACCTGCCTTTCGTCAAGTCTGGTGACGACGTCGAGCCGCTGACCAAGCTGCAGATGCAGCTTCTGGACCACGCCCTGAGCCTGTTGAAGCCCAGCGGGACTCTGGTCTATTGCACCTGCTCGCTTCTGCCGGTGGAGGGGGAGTTCCAGATCACCGCCGCCCTCAAGCGCCACCCCAACCTGCGCGTTCTTGCCATCGATCCAACCACCCTTGGCGGCGATCCAGACTGGGCCAGCCCCGAGGGCGGTCTGCGCCTGCTGCCGTCATTCTGGCCCGAGAGGGGCGGCATGGACGGCTTCTACATGGCAGCGCTGACCACCCTCCCGTGACACGCGCCGCGCCAGGCCCTATCGTGGCCCGCAAAACCCGCTAACCCGCATCGCCCGAGCAGCCAGTCCCATGTCCGACCCTTCCGCCCCGTCCCAAGGCAGGCCCGGCCGCCGCCCCGGCGGCACGCAGTCGGCGCATCGCTGGGCGGCGTTCAAGGCCGGGTTCGGCCCGCGCATGCGCGGCTTCCGCTGGCAGCCGGAACCACGCTTTCCCGGCTCGCTCGTGCGGGGCCAACAACTTATGGCGGGCAATTTCCGCATGGGCGGTGCACTGGTAACAGCGCCGGGACAAAGCCCTTGGGATATCGACGCCCCGACCGATGCCTTCGAGGCAACCCTCCATGGCTTCGACTGGCTCGACGATCTGGCCGCCATGCCAAAGGGCGCGGGCCGAGCGACGGCACAGGCGTGGCTGGCGGACTGGATCGCGCGCTACGGGCGCGGGCAGGGGCCGGGATGGAGCCCCGATCTGACCGGCCGCCGCCAGGTGCGCTGGATCAGCCATGTGCTGTTCCTGATGAGCGGTCAGCCCGCCAAGGACACGCTAGCCTTTCACCGCGCCTTGGGGCGGCAGACCCATTTCCTCGACAAGAACTGGCCCCGCACATCGCATGGCCTGCCGAGGTTCGAGGCGCTGACCGGCCTGATCTATTCCGCCTGCGCGCTGATCGGCATGGAAACCCGGCTGGATCCTGCGATGCGGGGGCTGGCGCAGGAATGCGCCCGCCGGATCGACGCGCAGGGCGGCATCGTCACCCGCAACCCCGAGGAATTGCTGGAGGTCTTTGTCCACCTCACCTGGGCCGCGCAGATCCTGGCCGAGACGGGCAAGCGCCCTGACCCCGCAGTCGACACCGCCATCATGCGGATCGCGCCGACGCTGCGTGCGCTGCGCCACGCCGATGGCAGCCTCGTGCGCGCCCATGGCGGCGGGCGCGGGTCTGCGGGGCGGCTGATCGGATCGCTGGTGCAATCGGGCGTGCGGCCGGCCCGGATGAAGGGGCTGGCGATGGGTTTTGCCCGCATGGCCTCGGGTCGGGTCACGGTGCTGGTCGATGCGGCGCCGCCGATGATCGGACCGGGATCGACCGGGGCCCATGCCGGAACGCTGTCGTTCGAGTTGACGTCGGCAAATCACCCCGTGATCGTCAACGCAGGCTCGGGCGCCAGTTTCGGGCCGGAATGGCGCCGCGCCGGACGCGCCACGGTCAGCCATTCGACGATGTCGCTGGCGGGCTACTCCTCCTCCCGTTTCGCGGCGAATTCGGCGGGCATCCCGCCCGAACGACAGATTTTCGCCGAAGGCCCCACCGACGTGTCGATCCAGACATCGGAGATCGTGGGCGGTGAGGGGGTGGTCCTGTCCCACGATGGCTGGCGGCGCACCCACGGCCTTGTGCATCTGCGCGCCCTGACATTGGAAGACCACGGCAACCTTCTGCGCGGCGATGATGGGCTTGCTGCGCTGGATGGCGACGACCGAACGCGGTTCACCGCGATCAACCGAACGCTGCCAAGCGATGTCGGTCTGCGCTTTGCGGTGCGCTTCCACCTGCACCCGGACGTCGTCCCGGAACTCGACCTTGGTGGGGCCGCCATCTCGCTCACCTTGCCCAACGACGAGGTCTGGGTCTTTCGCCATGGCGGCGAGGCGGAATTGTCGATCCGCCCCTCGGTTTACTTCGATCCGCGCCGACTTTCGCCGCGCGCGACAAAACAGATCGTATTATCGAGCCGCGTCAGGGGCTATGGCACAGCAGTCAGCTGGTCCATCGCGCGCCCCGCAGCCTTGTTGCCAGCACCCGACCTGCCGCCCGACCCTGCCAAGGGCCCCAGACTTTTCTGAAGGACAATCATGCAAGATCCCGCCCCCCTCGCCCGCGCGCTGCTGTCGGTCTCCGACAAGACTGACCTTCTGGACTTCGCCAAGGCACTGGCCGCGCGCGGTGTGGTGCTTCTGTCCACCGGCGGCACGGCACGCACCTTGCGTGAGGCGGGCCTCGTCGTGACGGATGTGGCCGAGGTGACCGGCTTCCCCGAAATGATGGACGGTCGCGTGAAGACCCTGCACCCGATGGTGCATGGCGGCTTGCTGGCGCTGCGCGACAACCCCGAGCATCTGGGCGCGATGGCCGAACACGGCATTGCGCCCATCGACCTGCTGGTGGTGAACCTCTATCCGTTCGAGGCGACCGTGGCGGCGGGTGCCGATTATGACACCTGCATCGAGAATATCGATATCGGCGGGCCCGCGATGATCCGCGCCGCTGCCAAGAACCATGGCGCGGTCACGGTTCTGACCGACCCCGCGCAATATGGCGGGCTCTTGGCGCAACTAGATGACCATGGCGGCACCAGTTTCGCCTTCCGCCAGCAGATGGCGCAGGCGGCCTATGCAAGGACAGCCGCCTACGATGCCGCCGTGTCGGGCTGGATGGCCGCGCAAGCCGGGATCGAGACGCCGCCCTACCGCGCCTTCGCGGGCGCGTTGGCGCAGGAAATGCGCTATGGCGAGAACCCGCACCAGAAGGCGGCCTTCTACCGGGACGGGTCAAACCGCCCCGGCGTGGCGACAGCCGTGCAGCATCAGGGCAAGGCGCTGAGCTACAACAACATCAACGACACCGACGCGGCCTATGAACTGGTCGCAGAATTCGCGCCGAAGGACGGGCCCGCCGTCGCGATCATCAAGCACGCCAATCCCTGCGGCGTGGCGCGGGGCGCGACCTTGCTGGAGGCCTACCGCGCAGCGTTCGATTGCGACCGGACGTCAGCTTTCGGCGGCATCGTGGCCTTGAACATGCCCCTCGATGGTGCCACGGCGGAGGAGATCGTGCAGATCTTCACCGAAGTGGTGATTGCCCCCGACGCCGACGCCGACGCCCGCGCCATCTTCGCGACCAAGAAGAACCTGCGCCTGCTGACGACGGGCGGATTGCCCGACCCCACGGCACGGATGCTCGCCTTCAAGCAGGTCGCGGGCGGATTGCTGGTGCAGGACAAGGATACCGGCCAGATCGACACGGAATTGCTGGAGGTGGTGACCAAACGCCCGCCCACCGGGCAGGAACTGGCCGATCTGCGGTTTGCGTGGACCGTGGCAAAGCACACCAAGTCGAACGCGATCATCTACGCCAAGGGGGGTGCCACGGTCGGCATCGGCGCAGGGCAGATGAGCCGCGTCGACAGTTCGACCATCGCCGCGCTGAAGGCGGCGCGGATGGGGGCGGAGTTGGGGCTGGCGGAGACACCCGCCAAAGGCTCAGTCGTGGCATCGGACGCATTCTTTCCCTTTGCGGATGGGTTGTTGGCCGCCGCAGAAGCGGGAGCGACTGCGATCATCCAACCCGGCGGCTCGATGCGCGACACCGAGGTGATCGCGGCCGCCGACGCGGCGGGCCTTGCGATGATCTTCACTGGCATGCGCCATTTCCGGCATTGATCCCGACCCGACGAAAGGCATCCCCGATGCGCAAACTGGCCCTCCTCGCTTCGCTCCTCGCAGCGCCAGCCTTCGGGCAAACCGGCGACGGCCCCGCCACATTGACGGGGCTGGAAACCGTGGCCCGGGAGGTCTGCAATCATCGCCAGCCCACCGCCGATCCTGCGGGCCTTGCCACGGCGCTGGAGGGCGCATTGGGCGACGCCATGGGGCTTCTGAACCAGGACAGCATCATCGGCGTGATCCATGAAGGCGATCCCGAGCAGGGGGGCAGCATTTGGGCATCCACCATAGCGGGGCGGAGCGGCGGCTGCGATCAGCTGATCCGCACGCTGAGCGTGCCCGCCGCGACTACCTTGGCCGAGATCAACTGACCCAGCTTGGACGCAGACCGGCACTCGTCTAGGGTGCTGCAGAATATCCACCAAACCCGCCGCCAGCGCGGGGTTCGAGGCAACATGCGGCTTGTCACCTATTCGGCGCTGTTCTGGTTCCTGATCGATCAGGGATCGAAATACGGCGTTCTTTACGGGCTGAACCTGATCGAGCGGGGGTGGATGGACGTGTTTCCGCCGCTGCTGCGGTTCCATCTGGGATGGAACACGGGCATCAATTTCGGCCTCTTCAGCGGCGCGCCGGATGTGATGCGGTATGTTCTGGTGGCGCTGGCGATCCTCGTGGCGGGCTGGATGCTGTGGTGGGCGCGGCATGGCCTGACCCGGCCGATCGCCCTGCTGTCGGCCGGCGCGGTCATCGGCGGGGCGCTGGGCAATGCGCTGGACCGGGTGATCCACGGCGCGGTGATCGACTTTCTCAACATGTCATGCTGTGGCATCGACAACCCGTTCACCTTCAACATCGCCGATGTCGGCATCGTCGGTGGGGCGATCGGCTTGCTCTTATTCGCTGACAAGCACAAAGTTCCGGGCGATACCCCGTGACGGGCGTTTGAAGATGCGGTAGACCCGTTTCCGCAAGGAGTAGGCAATGACACTGCGCGCGACATATCCGGTTCTTCTGGTGGCTCTGGTGGGTCTTGCCGCCTGTTCAAGCGGCGCACCCACGCTGATGAACATCCGCAATACCGAAGCGGGACCGGATGAATTCGGCATCGTGCCCACGCGCGATCTGGAATTGCCAACCGACCGCGCATCCCTGCCGACGCCCACGCTGGGCGGCACGAACCGGGCGGATCCGAACCCCGAGGCGGATGCGATTGCCGCGCTTGGCGGCAACGTCGCCCGGGCGGACGCAAGTGCCGCAGGTATCGTCGGCTATGCGGGCCGCTTTGGCGTGGCCAGCGACATCCGCGCCACCCTTGCCGCCGAAGACGCGGAGTTCCGCGCCAACAACTCGGGCCGCGTGCTGGAACGGTTGTTCAACGCCAACGTCTATTTCCGGGCCTACCGCCGCCAATCGCTGGATCGCTATGCCGAATTGCAGCGCATGCGCAACGCCGGCATCCGCACCCCCAGCGCGCCGCCGCCGGGGCTTTGACGGCCCACGCAACCGGCGCGGCGGGCATCGGGCGGGATCAAAACCGCCCCGGCCCGTCACAGCTTCGTCAAGACGGTTGATGCGGGACCCGATACCCATACATACAAGCGCATCTGTTTCATTCCGGAGACGACGCCGATGATCCGACGCCTGGGCCTTGCCCTCGGCCTTGCCGCCACCCCCTTCGCGGCCAGTGCCGCCGGGGAAGTCACCGAATTCGTGCTGGAGAACGGCATGCAGGTTGTCGTGATCGAAGATCACCGCTCGCCTGCCGTGACCCACATGGTCTGGTATCGCGCCGGGGCTGCCGATGAATTGGCGGGACAGACGGGTGTCGCCCATTTTCTTGAACACCTGATGTTCAAGGCTACCGATGATCTTGCCAGCGGCGAATTCTCCCGCATCGTCGAGGAGAACGGCGGGTCGGACAACGCCTTCACCTCGTGGGATTACACCGCCTATCACCAGCGCGTGTCGGCCGACCGGCTTGGGCTGATGATGATGATGGAAGCCGACCGGATGCGCGGCCTGATCCTGAGCGACGATGAAGTCGCGACCGAACGGCAGGTGATCCTTGAGGAGCGCTCGCAGCGCACCGATACCTCGCCGGGGGCGCTGTTCAACGAACAGATCAATGCCGCCGTCTACCTCAACCACCCCTATCGCCGCCCGGTGATCGGCTGGCGGCACGAGATGGAAGCCCTCAGCCTGCAGGATGCGCGCAGTTGGTACGAGACACACTATCACCCCAACAACGCCATCCTGATCGTGGCGGGCGACGCCACCCCCGAGGAAGTGCGCGCCCTGGCCGAGCAGTATTACGGACCGATCCCGGCCAATCCCGATATCGTTGCGTCCGAGTCCCGCATCCGGGAGACCGAGCCGCCGCATATCGCGAACCGGCGCGTGATCTACGAGGATGCGCGCGTGGCCAATCCCTATGTCTCGATCACCTACATGGCACCGGAACGGAACACGGGCGATCAGGAAGACGCCGCCGCCCTGACCTTGCTGGCCGAGATACTGGGCGGATCGAGCTTCACCTCCGTATTGCCGCGCGAATTGCAGCTAGAAGATGAGCGCTCGCTATTTGTCGGTGCCTATTACAGCGGCATCAATCTGGACCAGTCCACCTTCGCGCTGATCAACATGCCCCTGCCGGGCACCTCGCTTGAACAAGCCGAGGCCGACCTGCGGGAGGAAGTGGCCGAATTTCTGGTGGAAGGCATCGATCCGGTCCAGTTCGAGCGGATCCGCTTCCAGATCGAAGCGGCGCGCATCTACGAGGAAGATGATGCAGCCGCGCTGGCGCGGTCCTACGGGACGGCGCTGACCTCGGGGCTGACAGTGGCCGATGTGCAGGCCTGGCCAGACGTCCTGGCCGCCACGACGATCGAGGATGTCATGGCCATGGCGCATACGATCCTCGACCAGGACGTGACCGTCACCGGCTATCTGATGCAACCGGCTCCCACCACAGCCCCAGCCAACCCGGAGATTTCGCAATGATCGCCCGCACGCGCTTCGCGCCCCTCCTCGCTGCGCTCCTCGCAGGCATAGGCTTTGTCGCGCCCGCACAGGCTCAGGTCGAAATCCAGTCCGTCACCTCGGCGGGCGGGATCGAGGCGTGGCTGGTCGAGGATACCTCGATCCCCTTCGTGGCCATCGACCTCTGGTTCGCAGGAGGCGCCTCCATCGACGATCCCGAAACACGCGGCGCGGTCTATCTGATGACGGCCTTGCTGGAAGAAGGCGCAGGCGATCGCAACGCAACGGAATTTGCCGAAACGCTGGAAGGACTGGCCGCGTCGTTCAGCCAGGACATCTACCGCGACGAGGTGGTGATTTCGATCCAGATGCTGTCCCAGAACCGGGATGAGGTTGTGGCATTGATCCGCGATGCGCTGGTCGCCCCGCGCTTCGACGCCGACGCGGTGGAACGGGTCCGCGGGCAGGTATTGTCGGGAATTGAAGCCGACCTTGTCGATCCCGACGCCATCGCCGGCGCCACCTTCAATGCGCTGGCCTACGGAGAACATCCCTATGCGTTTCCCGTCGAAGGCTCGCTGGACAGTATCGCCGCGCTGACCCGTGACGACCTGATGGCCGCACATCGCGCCGCCCTGGTGCAGGACCGTGTGTCGGTGGGCGTGTCGGGTGACATGACCCCGGAAGAGTTGGGCCCGCTGTTGGATGCGCTGCTGGGCGATCTGCCGGTGTCGTCGGACCGTCCCATGCCCGGCGCGGTCGATGTGGCGCTCGACGCGGGCGTGACGGTGGTGGATTTCCCCACACCGCAAAGTTCGGTGATCTTCGGCCACACCGGTATCGCACGCGAAGACCCCGATTTCTTCCCGGCCTTTGTGCTGGATCAAGTTCTGGGCGGCAGCGGCTATCGCTCGCGGTTGATGACGCAGGTCCGCGAAGAGCGTGGCCTGACCTACGGCATCAGCACATGGCTGGGCTTGGGCCGGGTCGCGCCGATGATGCAGGGCGCGTTCTCGTCCTCGAACACATTGGTGGCCGAGGCGGTGGGTGTGGTGCAGGATCAATGGGCCGAAATGGCGGCAGGGGGGCTGACCGAAGCGGAACTGGAGGCCGTCCAGCGCTACCTCACCGGGTCGTATTTCCTGCGTTTCGACGGCAACGCCCAGATCGCGGGCATTCTGGCGGCGATGCAGTCGGATTCGATGCCAATCGATTACATCAATACCCGGAACGATCGGGTGATGGCTGTAACGCTGGAAGACGTGCAGCGCGTTGCGGCGCGTCTTGTAGATCCGGAAGCATTGCACTTCGTGGTGGTCGGCCAGCCCGAGGGGCTGCCTGCATCGAACTGATGGCAGCGGTGGCGGCCTGACCCCCGCCGCCCATTCAAGCGCGAATCGGTTCCCTCTCGGCGGGCCAGCATGCTACAGCTAGGGCCATGGCTGCTCCGAACCCCAACATAAGCGCCCCGCTGCGCCCGGTGATCCGTCAACTCGACGAGACCGCTATCAACCGCATTGCCGCGGGCGAGGTTGTGGAACGCCCCGCCTCTGCCGTGAAGGAATTGGTCGAGAACGCCATCGACGCCGATGCCCGCCGCATCACGATCGAGGTGGCGCACGGTGGCAAGACTCTGATCCGCGTCACCGATGACGGCTGCGGCATGGAGGGGGAAGACCTACCGCTGGCGCTCAGCCGCCATGCCACGTCGAAGATCGACGGCTCGGACCTGCTCAACATCCGTTCCTTCGGATTTCGCGGCGAAGCTTTGCCATCGCTGGGCGCCGTTGGGCGGCTATCGATCACGTCGCGGGCCACCGACGCGGGCCATGTGATCCGTGTCAATGGCGGCACCCCTGCCCCGGTGAAACCCGCCGCGCTGAACCGGGGCACCGTCGTCGAATTGCGCGATCTGTTCTTCGCCACGCCTGCCCGCCTCAAGTTCCTGCGGGCCGATCGCGCCGAGATGCAGGCGATCACCGACGTGGTGAAGCGCCTCGCCATGGCAGAGCCGGGCGTCGGGTTCACGTTGAAGGACGTGACCGAGGGCGAGCGCGTGATCTTTCGCGCCGACCCCGAACAGGGCGATCTGTTCGATGCGCTCCACGCGCGATTGGCCAACATCCTTGGCCACGACTTCACCGACAACGCGCTGGCGATCGATGCCGAGCGCGAGGGATTGCGGCTCAAGGGCTATGCCGCGCTGCCGACCTATTCGCGCGGATCTGCGGTGGCGCAGTTCCTGTTCGTCAATGGCAGGCCGGTCCGCGACAAGCTGCTGATCGGCGCATTGCGCGCGGCCTATATGGATGTGCTGTCGCGCGACCGGCATCCGGCGGCGGCGCTGTTCATCGACTGCCCGCCGGAGCGGGTGGACGTGAACGTCCATCCGGCGAAGTCCGAAGTCCGCTTCCGCGAACCGGGCATCGCGCGCGGGTTGATCGTATCGGGGCTGCGCCATGCCTTGGCAGAGGCCGGGCATCGGGCATCCTCCACGGTCGCTGACGCGACGCTGTTGGCGATGCGGCCAGCTCCTCCAGAGGGTCCGTTGGACGCCCTCTCCTCGCCGCGGATCTACCAGATGGACCGACTGGGGCAGGCCTCGGCGCCGCGCGGCTTCGCCGAGCGCGCTGCCGGCTGGGAGGCGGCGCCTTCGGTGCGGGGCTGGGGCGACGCGCCTTCGGCGCCGGGCTGGGGAGGCGCGCCGTCGGCGCGCGTGGAGCAGGCCGTGGACAGCGACGGTCCGTTGGGGGCGGCACGCGCGCAGGTTCACGAGAATTACATCATCGCGCAGACGGCGACCGGCATCGTGATCGTGGACCAGCATGCCGCGCACGAGCGGCTTGTCTATGAGCGTCTGAAGGCGCAGATGGCGGCCAACGGGGTGGCACGGCAGGCCCTGTTGATCCCCGATATCCTGACGCTGGGGCACGATGCCGAGCGTTTGTTGGACCACGCGGCGGAACTGGAGCGATTCGGCCTCGTGATCGAGGGTTTCGGCCCCGGCACCGTTGCGGTGCGCGAGGTGCCGGCGATCCTTGGCCAGATCAATGCGGGAGCCCTGTTGCGCGACATCCTTGACGAGTTGGACGACCTTGGCGACAGCCAGACATTGCAGGCGCGGGTGGAAGCGGTGCTGAGCCGTGTCGCCTGCCATGGCTCGATCCGGTCAGGTCGCCAGATGCGGGGCGACGAGATGAACGCGCTTCTGCGCGAGATGGAGGCGACGCCGATGTCCGGCCAATGCAACCACGGGCGGCCAACCTATGTAGAGCTGAAACTCAGCGACATCGAACGCCTCTTTGGGCGGACTTGAGGGATGGAAAACGCGCCGCTATTCGCTTTCCTTGACCGGTTCGGGACGCAATTGCGCACCTCCAGTCCCTTCGGGCCCGAGATCGACCCCCTGCCTGCCTACCTGCTTTTGGCCCTGCTGTTGGTCGCGGCCATGGTGATCGCGCTGGTTATCCGCAGCGCGCGCCTGCGTGCTGTGAAGCGCGCCCTGACCGGCATGGAAGACCTGCGCCGAAGCCTTGCGGTGACCGAGGCCCGCGCCGAGCGGCTGCCCGCTCTGGAACACGCCCTGTCCGAGGCGCGGGACGAGCGCGACCATCTGCTCGGGGCGCTGAACACGGCAGAAGCGACGCTGGCAAGCCAGTTGTCGAACCACGCGGCTCGGCTGGAGGAAGTGCGCGGGCTGAACGACGCGCTGCAGTCGAAGTTCCGCAATCTTGCGAATGAGGTGCTGGAGGGCAACTCTGCCGCGTTCCTCAGCAAGGTGACCGAACGCTTTGCCACCCATTCCGAGACAGCCGCGAAGGAGTTGGACGCGCGGCGGCAGGCCATTGAAACCTTGGTGAAGCCACTGGGCGAGCGGCTGGGGGCCTTCGATACCAAGCTGCAGGAGATCGAGAAGAACCGCTCGGACGCCTATGGCGCGATCCGGACGCAGGTGGAAGAGCTGAAGCTGGGCCAGACCGCCCTGACCGGCGAGACCCGCAAGCTGGTGCAGGCGCTGCGCGCGCCCAAGACGCGGGGGCGTTGGGGCGAGATGCAATTGCGCCAGGTTTTCGAGTTGGCGGGCATGTCGGAGCATGTGGATTTCGAGACGGAAGTGAGCCACCGCACCGATGACGGGTTGCGCCGCCCTGATGCCATCGTGCGGATGCCCGGGGCGCGGTCGCTGATCGTGGACGCAAAGACGCCGCTGGATGCCTATCTTGACGCACTGGAGGCGGAAACGCCGGACCTGCGGGAAGCCTCCATCAAGCGCCACGCCGGGCAGGTGCGCGAGCATGTGCGGATGCTGTCGTCCAAGCGCTATCACGACCTTCTGGGCAGCACGCCCGATTTCGTCGTCATGTTCATTCCGGGCGAGACGTTCCTGTCCGCCGCGGCAGAAGCCGACCCGGAATTGATGCAGCGCGCCATGGAGGCGCGCGTGGTCATCGCCACACCCTCCACCCTGATCGCGTTGCTCCGCACGATCGCTTTCGGCTGGCAACAGGAAGCGATCGCCGAGAACGCCGTCACGATCCACCGGGAGGCGAAAGAGCTCTATGACCGGCTGGCGGTTTTCGCGGGCCATCTGGAGAAGGTGGGATCGGCGCTGAACCGGTCGGTGGAGAGCTACAATCGCGCGATGGGATCGCTCGAGGTGCGCGTCTTGCCCTCGGCACGGAAGCTGGAGGAGATGCAGGTGGTCCAGACCCCGTCACAGGCGCTTCAGAGTGCCGAGCGTGTGGACGCCGCGCCGCGCAAGCTGACAGCACCGGAATTGATGGGCTCGGGCGAAGGCGAAGAAGAGGCGCTCCATCGGTAGGATGGGACCAGAGCCTTGCAAGGCTCTGACCAATCCCTTGCAAGGGATTGGAGACGATCCTGCAAGATAGTCTAGCGCGCGAAAGTGGCGGTCAGGATGGCCTCAAGGGCGGTTGCATCGGCTTCGGTGAACGCGTCTGGCTGATCGCTGTCGATGTCGAGGACCGCGATGATCTCTCCTGCGGCATCGCGCACCGGCAGCACGATTTCCGACCGGGTAGATGAGGCGCAGGCGATGTGGCCGGGGAAGGCATCGACATCCGGCACCAGTTGCACGGAGCCGCTGCGCGCCGCAGCACCGCAGACACCCCGGTTGAAGGGGATCTGCAGGCAGCCATGGCCGCCCTGATAGGGGCCGATCTTCAGCAGGCCCGGTTCTGTCACACGGTAAAAACCTGTCCAGTCGAAGCGGTCATCGGCGTGGTGCAACTCGCAAACCACGGTGGCCATCAGGGCGACCGTGTCTGTTTCGCCCTCGGTCAGGGAAGCGATGGTCTTGGTCAGGGTCGCATAGTCGGCCATCGAAGGAACCTTTGGCTGGGGGAGGAAGCGAGGGTCCAGCCCCTCGCGCTCCAAGGGATATTTCCGGCACATAGAAAGGGGGGTCAACCCCGCTCGAGGGCGATGGCGGTGCCTTCGCCGCCACCGATGCAGATTGCGGCGATCCCCCGTTTCAGGTTGCGCGCTTCGAGGGCGTGCAGCAGCGTCACCATGATCCGGGCACCGGATGCCCCGATCGGGTGACCAAGCGCACAGGCACCGCCATTCACGTTCATCTTGTGGCGAGGAATGTTCATCTCGCGCATGAAGGCCATCGGGACAACGGCGAAGGCCTCATTGACCTCCCAGAGATCGACATCGTCGACGCTCCAGCCGAGGGTCGCCAGCAGCTTTTGCGCCGCCGGGATGGGAGCCGTCGGAAACAGCGATGGCGCATGGGCGTGGGACGCATGTCCGAGGATGCGGGCGCGCACCGGCAGGTTGCTTGCTGCCGCTGTAGATGCGCTGGCAAGAACCAGCGCCGCCGCGCCATCCGATATGGAGGACGAATTTGCTGCCGTCACCGTGCCACCGTCGCGAAACGCCGGCTTCAACAGCGGGATCTTGTCGGGGCGCGCGGTGCCGGGCTGCTCGTCGGTGGAGATGGTGCAGTCGCCCTTGCGGGACCGGACATGGACGGGGGTCACTTCGGCACTGAAGGCTCCCGAGCCGATTGCCTGCAATGCGTTCTCCAGCGAGCCGAGCGCATAGGCATCCTGATCGGCGCGGGTGAACTGGAACGCCTCGGCGCAATCCTCGGCGAAGGTGCCCATGAGGCGGCCCTTGTCGTAGGCGTCTTCGAGACCGTCGAGGAACATGTGATCGACAGCACCTTGATGACCCAACCGCGCGCCTGCGCGCATGGCGGGCAGCAGATACGGCGCGTTGGTCATGGATTCCATGCCGCCCGCGACGATCACCTCAGCATGGCCAAGCGCCAGGGCGTCGAACGCCATCATCGCGGCCTTCATCCCCGATCCGCACATCTTGTTAAGTGTGGTGGCGGGCACATCCTCGGGCAATCCGCCGTGAAAGCCCGCTTGCCGCGCCGGTGCCTGGCCTTGCCCTGCGGGCAATACGCAGCCCATCAGCAACTCGTCGACTCGCGGGTTGCCCGCCCCCGCAATAGCCGCGCGGATGGCGTGGCCGCCAAGCTCCGCCGCCGTCACGGCGGACAATGCGCCCTGAAAGCCGCCCATCGGCGTCCGTGCCGCGCCCGCGATGATGATTTCTCGCATCCGTCCCCCCGTTGCCTGATGACTGAAAACGAATTCGTAAGAATTGGCCTCTACGAGTCCATCAAAGGGTTTTGCAGGAGGACATGCAATGAATTTGACCTTTACCGACCATGGCACCGTGGGTGTCGTACATATCGCCGATCCGCGTCTGGATGCCAGCATCGCCATCCAGTTCAAGGAAGTTTTCCGCACGCTGACGGCAGGTGGCGCCGACGTGATCCTCGATCTTAGCGCAGTGGAGTTTCTGGATTCCAGCGGGCTTGGGGCCATTGTGGCCGTCTACAAGGCGCTGGGTTCGGAAAGACACATGGTGCTGGCCGGGCTGCAGCCGCCGGTTGAAAAGGTCATGACGCTGACGCGAATGAACTCTGTCTTTCCGATTTTTCCGACCTTGGCGGCGGCACTGCTTGCCGCCGGACCCACAGCGGCAGAATGATCCCGCGCGGATCGAAGGAGGCGCAGGTCATGTCGGTTCAGTCGCCGCCAGACATCCACCACGATGTCCCTGCCGGAATCGGGCAGGTGCGCCGACTGCTGGATGTCGTCCGGGCGGAAATGCACGACCATGGCGTGGCCAGCGCCCTCAGCGATACGACACAGATCATCCTCGCGGAAGTTCTCAACAACGTGGTCGAGCATGCCTACGGCTTCGTGCCCGGCCACCCGATGGTATTATCCCTTCGGTTCGGCCTGGACGGGATAGCCTGCGAGATCCGTGACGAGGGCAAGCCTATGCCCTGGGGCGGGCTGCCCGCAGGCATCATGCCCATGGTAGATCGCGAAAAGCCCGAGGAGCTGCCGGAAGGCGGCTTTGGATGGGCCCTGGTGCGCGACCTTACATGCGACCTCCGCTACAGTCGGGAACAAGGATGTAACCGGCTGACCTTTGTTGTGCCACGAATTGGGCGCGCATAGGGATCTGGCGCAGCCAACCTGCCATCGTCGTCAGCGCGGCAAGATCTCCTGAATACCCCGCGGTCCGCCTCAGCGACAGCGACAGCGACAGCGACAGCGACAGCGAGGTGCCGTCGCCACTCACTCCGTCAAACCACCTTGCCTTACGTCGTCAGGATCGCTGCACCGATTTGCACAAGCCTGGTCTGCACCAGCGCAGCCTGTTCAAGCCCGAACCGAACGAGCCCGGCTTGCGTGGGACGAATGCGTCCGCCAGCAACCGTGCACAGAACGCGCAGGGAAGAAAGTCCGCTGCCCCGATAATGCCCAAATTCCACCAAATCGCCGCCCCTTTGATCCTCCATATGCATCCTTGTAGCTGCAGAGGCTTCCCTCGACGCCCCGTATCAAAGCCCCCACCCAGTGCGCGGCGTCGAGGACTTCTGTAGCCACTCCCCCCTTCCCGTTCGCATCCTCCCTTGCCCTTCGCGCCGCCTTGTCTAAGGGTGCACGCGATATAGCGGAGGGCTCCATATGCGCGATTTCCATTCACCTGGCCGTTCGGCCGTCTATGCGGACCAAGGCATGTGCGCCACGTCGCACCCATTGGCCGCGCAGACCGCGATCTCGATCCTGCAACAAGGCGGCAACGCCGTGGATGCAGCCATCGGGGCGGCCATCCTGCTCGGGATCTGCGAGCCGCAGATGACCGGCATCGGCGGTGACATGTTTGCGCTGATAGCCCAGCCCGATGGCACCATCACCGGCCTGAATGCCTCGGGCCGCGCGCCTGCGGGTCTGAACCCCGATACCCTGCGGCAGACTCACAGCAAGATGCCCCAGATGGACGCCGCCTCTGTCACCGTGCCCGGCGCGATCGACGGGTTCTGCCGGCTTCATGCCGATCATGGCGCGCTGACACTGGAACAGGTCCTTGCCCCCGCCATCCACTATGCCGAGGCCGGTATCCCCATCGCGCCCCGCGTGGCGTTCGATTTGGAAGGCTCGGTGGACAACCTTATGGGCCGCGCCCGCGACCTGTTCCTGAAGGACGGCAAGGCCTTCACCACCGGCGAACGCTTCAAGGCCCCCGGCCAGGCGCAGGTGCTGCGCACCATCGCCGCCAAGGGCCGTGCGGGCTTTTACGAGGGCGAGGTTGCGCAGGATATGGTCGCCTCGCTACAGGCGATGGGTGGCACCCATACGCTGGAGGATTTTGCCGCCGCAACCTGCGACTATGTCACGCCATTGCGGTCGACCTATCGCGGGGCCGAGTTGATCGAAATGCCGCCCAACGGACAGGGCGCAACTGCGATGCTGATCCTCAACATGCTGGAAACCATGACATCGCAGGATGACCCCTTCGGCCCGGCACGGGTGCATCTGGAGGCGGAAGCGACCAAGCTTGGCTATGATGCTCGGGACCGGTTCGTGGCCGATCCGGCGCACATGACACGCCTTGACCATATGCTGTCAAAGGACACCGCCAGCCGGCTTGCGGCCCTGATCGACCCCGCCCGGGCGATGGAAAATCCGCACGAAGCGTCTGACAACGTCCACAAGGAGACGATCTACATCACCGTCGTGGACCGGGATCGTCGTGTGGTGTCGCTGATCTATTCGATCTTCGACACATTCGGCTCGGGTCTTGCGTCGGACAAGTTCGGCATCTTGTTCCACAACCGTGGCAAGGGCTTCAGCCTGGTCAAGGGGCACCCGAACGAGGCGGGACCGCGCAAGCGCCCGATGCACACGATCATTCCGGCCATGCTCAAGCTGCCCGACAGCAGCCTGATCCCTTTCGGCGTGATGGGTGGGGCCTATCAGGCGACAGGCCATGCGCGCTTCGTGTCGAATGTGGTGGATTACGGGATGGACATGCAAGCCGCCATCGATGCGCCCCGCTCCTTTGTCGAGAACCAGGCGCTCAAGATCGAGCGGGGCTATGGTCCGCAGGCCCGTTCCGCGCTGGAGGGCATGGGTCATGTCCTTACCCTCCCCGCCACGCCCATCGGCGGCGCTCAGGCCATCCGTATCCGGCCCGATGGCATTTTGGAGGGCGGGTCCGACCCGCGCAAGGACGGCATCGCGTTGGGGTATTGAGATATCGGGAAGAGGGCTTGTTCAGCTCTCTTCCGGACCGATCCCAGCCTACTGACGCGGCCCGAACAGGCTGTTGAGCACGTTGTTGATCGCGTCGCCGATATTTCCCTGACCCTGGGCATTGCCGATCGGCACCCGTGTGCCTTCCGGAGTCACCGGCCCGCGCAATATCCCGTCACTGCCGCTTATCAACCCGCCACCCGTGTCGACAAACCCGTCATCCCCCGCAAGCGCCTCGGGCGGGCGGGTCCTTGCCTCGGCAATCGGGTCGATCATCGGCAAGGGGCGTGGGGGCAGTCCGACATGGATACGCTCCATCGCCTGCCGCCATATCTCGGCCGGAAGGCCGCCGCCGGTTACCCCGCTGAGCGGACTGTTATCGTCATACCCCATCCAGACGCCTGCCACGTAATCGGCGCTGAACCCCACGAACCACGCATCACGTGCCGAGTTCGTGGTGCCGGTCTTTCCCGCGACCGGACGGTCTGACAAGGCGGCCCGCTGGCCGCTGCCATCGGTAATGACCGTGCTCATCATGTAGGTCAGCTGCCGTGCGGCGAATTCAGAGATCACGCGTTCGCGGATGCCGGTTTCCTGCTCGAACATCGGTTCAGTCTCGCCCTGCAAGCGCAGTTCCGACAGGCCGAAGGGCCGAACGGCATAGCCGCCGTTCAGGATGCCGGCATAGGCCCCGGTCATCTCGATCAGGGTCGATTCCGACGCCCCCAGCGCCAGCGCCGGTCCGGCAGCCAGATCGCTGGCGATGCCGAAATCAGCAGCCACCTGCCGCACCAGATCGCGCCCGACAGCTTCGGACACGCGAACGGCGGCGGTGTTGAGCGAGCGTTGCAGCGCCTGCGTCAGCGTCACCTCGCCATAGAATTCCCGCGTATAATTCTCGGGGCTGTAGGGCCCCGATCCCGGCACGTTGATGGTCAAGGGGGCGTCCAGCACGATGTCATCGAACCGCCATCCCAGTTCCAACGCTGTTGCATAGACGAACGGCTTGAACGACGATCCGGTCTGGCGCAGCGCCTGTGTCGCGCGGTTGAATAGCCCACCTCCCGCCAGATCGCGTCCGCCGACCATCGCGCGCACGGCGCCATCCGCACTCATCACGACGATCGCAGCCTCGGCGGTCGAGCCTTCGCGGACCTGATTGGCAAAGACCTCGCGAATGGCAGCTTCGGCGGCGGCTTGAATGACCGGATCGAACGTGGTGCGGATGATCACGTCCTCTATTGTCTCGCTGGTCAGGAAATCAGGGCCCGATTGCATGATCCAGTCGGCGAAATAACCACCCGTATCCTGGCTCGCGGCAGCCGACAGCGTCGCGGGATTGGCGCGCGCCGCGTCTGCGGCCGAGGCGCTCAGGTAACCCTCCTCTTCCATCAGGTTCAGCACCAAATTTGCGCGCTCCTGCGAGCGTTGCAGATCGCGTGTGGGTGCGTAATAGGACGGCGCCGCCAAGAGGCCCGCCAGCATCGCTGATTGCTGCGGGTTCACGTCCTGCGCCGAGATGCCGAAATAGCGCTGAGCCGCCGCTTCGAAGCCGCGCGCGCCCGCCCCCAGATAGGCGCGGTTCAGGTAGATCGACAGGATTTCAGCTTTGGAATAGCGCAGCTCCATGGCGAAGCTGAACGGCATTTCCTGAATCTTCCGCCACAGGGTGGTTCGGCGGCAATCCGCCTCATATTCTGCCTCGCCGGTCCAGACATCGGGGTCGAACGCGATGCCAAGACACAAAAGTTTGGCCACCTGCTGGGTGATGGTCGAGCCGCCATTGCCCGACAACGGCCCCCGCCCCTCGCGCATGTTGATCATCATGGCGCTGGCGATGCCGCGCGGCGAGATGCCCAGATGCCGCCAGAACCGGCGATCTTCGGTGGCGACCACGGCGTTCACCAGATTGGGCGAGGTATTGGCCGCATCGATGGCGCCGCCGAACTGGTCGCCCCGCCAGGCGAAGACCTCGCCATTGCGGTCCAGCATCGTGACCGAGCCTCGCGCACGCGCGTCCAGAAGCGCCCCGACCTCGGGCAATTGAGCATAGTAATAGGCAGTAGCCATCCCAAGGATCAGGCAAACAACGGCCGCCCCTCGCCAGATGATGCCCCAGATCAGGCGGAAAACGAAGCGGATGATGCTTGCCAGAAAGCCCAGCGGGCCGCTCCGACGCGGCGCCCTGCGCCTTGGCGCGCGGCCCTTGCGGGCGCCTGATCCGCTGCCCGACCCAGATCCGCTGCCCGTCGCGCGCTTGGGTTGCCCGGTATTGCGCCGATCCGCCACCAGCCGGGGGCCGCCCTGTCCTCGAACGCTCATATCATCTTGCCTCATATCGGGGGCCTGATTGCGACACATGCCGGGGCCAACCTCGTTGCTGCTCAAGATAAGCAAATTTGAGTCGATTGCGAAGGGGGCAGCAGAACATCCCGCATTCGTAAGCTGCACAAAATTGTGGCAATCGACCGTAAATGCGCAAAAAATTTGCAAACGCCGTGTAAATGACCTGTGAAAGCAGTGCCGCTTCGTTGCCCTTCCCCGCCGCTCGGCCTGTCTTGGCGCGGTATCCGGCCCGTTGAGGGGCCGTGCATGAATTCCCGGCCCACAGAAGGTCCGGGTTGGGACAGTCAAAAAAACCGCAAGGGGTGTCAGAACGTGAAACTCATCATTGCAGCAATCAAACCGTTCAAGCTGGAGGAGGTGCGCGAAGCGCTCACCGCCATCGGCGTGCGCGGAATGATGGTGACCGAGATCAAGGGCTTCGGCTCGCAGTCCGGCCATACCGAGATCTATCGCGGCGCCGAATATGCCGTGAACTTCGTGCCGAAAGTGAAACTGGAAATCGTCGTCTCGGCCGCCATGGCCGATCAGGTTGTCGAAACCATCCAGACCACTGCCAGAACCGACAAGATCGGCGACGGCAAGATCTTCGTCCTCGATGTGCAAAGCGCCGTTCGCGTGCGCACCGGCGAAACCAACGACGACGCGCTGTAACAGCCCGCGTGTTTCAGATCATAAGGACACCACAGTGATGAAATCCAAGCTTTATCTGCCGCTTGCCGCCTTGGTCGCAGCGGTTCTGCTACCGGGGCTGGTCTTCGCCCAGGATGCCGACACCACCCCGCCGATGGAGGAAATCGGCTTCATCCTCACCTCGTTCATGTTCCTGGTCACCGGCTTTCTGGTGTTCTGGATGGCCGCAGGCTTCGCGATGCTCGAGGCGGGCCTGGTGCGTTCCAAGAACGTCACCATGCAGCTGACCAAGAACGTGGCCCTCTTCGGTCTGGCCGCCATCATGTATTGGCTGGTCGGTTACAACCTGATGTATCCGGCGGGTGCGTGGAGCATCGGCTCCGACGAGACGGGCGGCTATCTGGGTGCCTTCGCGCTGGCCGTGATGGAGCCGGTGGGTCTGGCGGATGCCACCCCGAACCTGACCTATGCCACCGTCGGATCGGATTTCTTCTTCCAGCTGATGTTCTGCGCCACCACGGCGTCGATCGTCTCGGGTGCGCTGGCCGAGCGCATCAAGCTTTGGCCGTTTCTGGTTTTCATCATCGTGCTGACCGGCTTCATCTACCCGATCCAGGCGTCCTGGAAATGGGGCGGCGGCTTCCTTGACAGCCAGTTCGGCTTCGTCGACTTCGCCGGTTCCACGGTGGTTCACTCGGTCGGTGGATGGGCAGCGCTTGCCGGTGCCATCATCCTCGGGCCGCGTCTTGGCAAATACGCCGCTGACGGGCGTGTGCAGCCGATCCAGGGCTCGAACCTGACCCTTGCGACACTGGGCACGTTCATCCTGTGGCTGGGTTGGTTCGGCTTCAACGGCGGCTCTCAGCTCTCCATGGATACGGCAGGCAACATCGCCGATATCAGCCGCATCTTCGCCAACACCAACATGGCGGCGGCTGCCGGTGCCATCACGGCGATGATCCTGACGCAGCTGGTCTACGGCAAGGTCGACCTGACGATGGTCCTGAACGGCGCGCTGGCGGGCCTCGTGTCGATCACGGCCGAGCCGCTGAACCCCAGCCTGTTCATGGCGCTTGTCATCGGTGGTATCGGCGCGACGATCGTGGTTTTCGCGGTGCCGCTGCTGGACAAGCTGAAGATCGACGACGTGGTCGGCGCCATCCCGGTGCACCTGTTCTGCGGCATCTGGGGCACCATCGCCGTTGTCCTGACAAATAGTTTCGACGCGGTCGATAACACGGAAGGTGCAACCATCGGGGGTCAGCTGATCTCGATCGCGATTGTGGGCGTGTTCGTCTTCGTGACGTCGATAATACTCTGGGTCGTCATCAAAGGCGTCATGGGTCTGCGCCCATCTGCCGAGGATGAGATCAACGGCCTCGACGTGTCCGAGTTGGGCATGGAAGCCTACCCCGAGTTCTCGCGCCGCTAAGCGACAGCTTTCTGAAAGTCGAAAAGGGGCGCCCCGACGGGCGCCCTTTTTCCATGCGCGTGGCGATGCTGCGCCAGCGGGGCACGCAAGGAAAAGCACCTCCGACACCGCGCGCCCATGGAACCAAGTCATCCCAACCAGCGTTTCTTGTTCACTTTCCCGGAGCG
>JBBQHZ010000024.1:0-36567 GCA_038324445.1 Rhodobacterales bacterium
AATCCTGCGGCACGCCACGTCCGAAATCATACATGAACCCGAGGTTGCTTTGCGCGACGGCGTCTCCCTGCTCCGCGGCTAACCGATACCAGCGCACGGCCTCCGCATCATCCTGCGGCACTCCTTGTCCGTTCGCATACATGCTTCCGAGGTTGCTCTGCGCGCGGGCTTCTCCTTGCTCGGCGGCTAACCGATACCAGCGCACGGCCTCCGCATAATCCTGCGGCACACCAAGTCCGGACTCATACATCCCTCCGAGATTGCCCTGCGCGCGGGCTTCTCCCTGCTCGACGGCTAACCGATACCAGCGCGCGGCCTCCGCGTAATCCTGCGACACACCACGTCCGGACTGATACATGAACCCGAGGTTGCTCTGCGCGATAGAATCTCCCTGCTCGGCGGCTAACCGATACCAGCGCACGGCCTCCGCATAATCCTGCGGCACACCAAGTCCCGACTCATACATGAACCCGAGGGCGCCCTGCGCGATGGACTCTCCCTGCTCGGCTAATGGCCTCCAATTCTCCAGCGCTGTTAGGTAGTCGCCAGCCTGAGCAGCAGCCAATCCAATCTCAAAGTCCTGAGCAGCAACTGGCGCGGCCAGAGCGGCGCAGATGGCGAACGCGGCGACGCGGATTGATCTGAACATGGGCAAGGCTCCGGATGGAATCGCCTCCGACCCTAGCGAGATCAGCGACACGGTCAAATGATCTGGAACAGGCCAACGCCGCGTTGCCATCCGGCTGATCGAGTGAAGGCCAGAGATAAACGGGGTTGTGGGGGCAGCGCGAGAGATTGAAAGCCTGAGTGTCAGGCGCAATTGGCCCTAATCACAGTCCTGATACCCCGATGACATGCAGACGCGGGCGAGGGCCTGTGCATCGGCGATTTGGTCGCGGGTCATTCGGCTTTCAAGCAATTCGTCGGACCTAGCGCATTCGAAACCGGCTGGGCTGGTATCCCGGCATTGCAAATGGCCCTGGCCCAAAAACCAAAGGAATGCACCGCCGCACCTATCAACGGCTCTGGGCCTAACACGACAGGCACCTTGACGCGGTCAATCGCTGGACGATTCAGAAGTTTGTGATGGACCTGATCTGAGCCAACTCGGACGTCATGCACTTTTGCAATGGCGGGCAAAATGGGGGACGGAAGCCCGACTAAACGCCATTTTTTCAATTAAAACAGTACATTAATCGGGGTGTGTGGCGGAGACGAAGGGATTCGAACCCTCGAGACGGTTTCCCGCCTACTCCCTTAGCAGGGGAGCGCCTTCGACCACTCGGCCACATCTCCGCCGACCCGTCTAATGTCGGCTTGGCGGGAAAACAAGGTTCAATTGGCGGCCAATCTTGACGCCGCCCCGGCCGCCCTCGATTGCCGGAACAGGGCCAGCGAATACAGCACCAGCGCGGCCCAGATCATCGGGAAAGCCACCATGCGGGCCGCGCCGAAGGGCTCCTTGAAGATGAACACCGCGACGAGGAAGATCAGCGTCGGCGCGATGTATTGCAGGATCCCGATGGTGGACAGGCGCAGCAGCTTGGCGCCGTTGCCGTAAAGGATCAGCGGCACCGAGGTAACGACGCCTGCGCACAGCAGCAGCCAGGTATCGCGCGGGTTTCCGGCCAGGAACGCTCCCTGCCCCGTGGCACCGAGCCACGCGAGCCAGGCCAGCGCCGGCACGCTCAGGATCGCGACCTCCAGAAAGAACCCCTGGTTCGGGCCGATCGGCAGGCGGCGCTTGCAGAAGGCGTATCCGCCCCAACTGAACATCAGCAGCACCGCGACCAGCGGCAGACGCCCCTGCGCCACCGTCAGGACAGCCACCGCCGAGGCCGCCAAAGCCACCGCCGCCCATTGCAGGCGGTCCAGCTTCTCTCCCAGCAGGACCGATCCCAGGAAGATGCTGAAGAGCGGGTTGATGTAGTATCCCAACGCGCCGTCCAGCGCGTGATCATTGGCGATGGCCCAGACATAGACCCCCCAATTGACCGAGATGAAGAAGGCCGTCAGCATCGCCATGCCCAGCATCCTCGGGCTGCTCAACGCCGCTCGCAGGTCTGCGGTGCGGCCGGTGATCCAGATCAGCGCCCCGATCAGGGGCAGCGACCACAGGGCCCGGTGCGCTACGATCTCGGCCGGGGGGATGTGGGGCAACAGCTTGAGATACAAGGGCAATCCGCCCCAGAGCAGATAGGCCGAGATGGCGAAGGCATAGCCCGCGGGGGTGTCCTGGTCGGCTGCGTGCGTGGCCATTGATCTGCTCCCTACCAGCGGCCCGGTCACCGACGGCGCACCTGACCCCATGTCGGGGGGAAAGGCAATTCACCGAACGTGATGGCGCGCATCACCCCTTGTGACGGCGGGCGGCGCGATAGTATTTTGTGATCGCCTGCACCGATCGTGATACACGAAAAACTCCCAGCAAGGAGCCGCCCGATGATCGGCCATGTCCTCACCCTCAAGCAGCTGGAAGCCCTGATCTGGGTGGCGGAGCTGGGCAGTTTCCGCAAGGCCGCGCATCACCTCAACACCACGCAGCCCAATATCTCGTCCCGCATTGCCGGGCTGGAGACGACCCTCGGCCTGCGCCTGATGCAGCGCGACGCGGGCGCCGTCGCCTTGACCGACAAGGGCCACGAGATCGTCGCCGCCGCCCGCGATGCGCTGCGCGCGGCCGAGCGGATCGTCGAGATTGCCGGTCGCCCCGACCTTGTCGACGACCGCCTGCGCCTTGGCGTGACGGAGCTTGTGGCCTGCACGTGGCTCCACGCCTATCTGCGCGCGATCCGGGCCGCCTATCCGGCGCTGACGGTCGAATTGACGGTCGATCTGTCGCGCAACCTCGATGCCGATCTTACCGCCCATCGCCTCGATCTGGCGATCCAGACCGCGCCCTTTTCCAGTGCGGCCAGCGGCGTGATCGAACTGGGGCGCTTCCCCTATATCTGGGTCGCGGCACCCCAGATCGCGGCCGCCTTGCCCGGTCCGACCACGCTGGCCGACCTGCTGCCCCACGCCGTCCTCACCCATGCCCGCCACACGCTGGCCTATGCCGAACTGGTCGATCATGCCGCCCGCCACGCCCTGCCCACGACACGCCTCATCTCGTCGTCCAGCCTTGCGTCCTGCGTCCAGATGGCGGCCGATGGCATGGGGGCCACGCTTCTGCCACGCGCCCTTGTGGCACCCGCGCTGGCGGACGGATCGCTGGTGGGACTCGCCGTCGACTGGACGCCCACACCGCTGCGCTTCGCCGCGCGCTACCAGTCCGACACCGCCACCCGCGCCCTAGCCCGGTGCGCCGAGCTTGCCGCAGACGTGGTAGCCGCCTATCGCGCCAGCCATCCCGAAGGATAGATTTGCTTTATCACCACCATAGCCACAAATAATTTGCAGCTATGACTGCCTGTCGCCAGACTGCCCCCGATCCAATCCCAAGGTGCCCGCCATGACCCATCCTGCCCGCCTCGGCGTCGATATCGGCGGCACCTTTACCGATGTGGTGCTGGAGGTGGGCGCGGCGTCCCATTCGACGAAGGTGCTGACCACCTACGCCGCCCCCGAAAACGCCATCATCGACGGCATGCATCAGGTCTGCGCCAAGGCGGGGATCACCCCCGCCGACATTACCCAGATCATCCACGGCACCACGCTCGCGACCAATGCCCTGATCGAGCGGCGCGGCGCGAAAACCGCCCTCATCACCACCGAGGGGTTTCGTGATGTCATTGAAATGCGCACGGAATCCCGGTTCGAGCAGTATGATCTGAACCTCACCCTGCCCGAGCCGCTGCTGCCGCGCCAATGCCGCTACACCGTGCCCGGCCGCATCGACGCGCTGGGCCAGGAACTGGTGCCGCTGACCCGCGCCGAGGTCGAGCACACCGTCGCCCATGTGGCGCAGGCGGGCTATGACAGCGTCGCCGTGGGCCTCATCCACTCCTACCTCAACGACAGCCATGAACGCCTTGTGCGGGACGTGCTGGCCGACTTGATGCCGGGCGCGATGGTGTCGATCTCCTCGGAAGTCTCGCCGCAGATGCGCGAATACGAGCGGTTCAACACCGTTGTCGCCAACGCCTATATCAAGCCGCTGATGAAGTCCTATCTCAGCCGGCTGGAGGGGCGCCTGCGCGCCGAGGGCACCAATTGCAACATCTTCCTGATGCATTCCGGCGGTGGCATCATCTCGTTGCAGAACGCCGCCGACTTCCCCGTCCGGCTGGTGGAATCCGGCCCCGCGGGCGGCGCCGTTTTCGCCGCCAACATCGCCGCGCGTTATGGCCTCGAGCGGGTGCTGTCCTTCGACATGGGCGGCACCACGGCGAAGATCTGCCTGATCAAGAACCAGACCCCCAAGACCTCGCGCGTGTTCGAGGTTGCCCGCACCTACCGCTTCAAGAAGGGCTCCGGCATGCCCATCTCGATCCCGGTGATCGACATGGTCGAGATCGGGGCGGGCGGCGGGTCGCTGGCCCATGTCGACGCCCTGCGCCAGATCCGCGTCGGCCCCGAAAGTGCGGGATCTGAACCAGGGCCCGCCTGCTACGGGCGCGGCGGCACCCGGCCCGCCGTCACCGATGCCGATCTGATCCTCGGCCGCCTCGACCCCGACGGCTTTGCCGGTGGCACCATGCAACTTGATACCGCCGCCGCCGAAGCTGCGCTGACAACCCTTGGCGAACCGCTCGACATGGACAGCCTGACCGCTGCCTTCGGGCTGGCAGAAGTGGTGGACGAGAACATGGCCAACGCTGCTCGCGTCCACGCGGTCGAGAATGGCGAGGATCTGTCCGACTATACCATGATCGCCTTCGGCGGTGCCGCGCCCCTCCACGCGGGCCGCTTGTGCGAGAAACTGGGCGTCAATCGACTGCTGGTGCCGCCCGGTGCCGGCGTCGGCTCCGCCATCGGCTTCCTTCGCGCGCCCTTCAGCTTCGAGGCCAACCGCTCGGTCTACATGCGCCTGACCGCCTTCGACGCAGTCCTCATCAGGACCCTCCTGCAAGACCTCCAATCCGAGGCCACCGCCTTCGTGCGCACCTGCGCCCCCGACGCCCCTATCCTTGCCGAATTCAAGGTATACATGCGCTATTCCGGGCAGGGGTGGGAGATCCCCATCACCCTCACGCAAGCGCAGGCGATGAACCCGGACGCCGAAACCTTTCACGCCCGCTTCATCGAGGATTACACCAAGCTCTTCAGCCGCCCCGTCGCGGGCATGGATATCGAGATCACCGTCTGGTCCGTCAACGCCACGACTGAGCCCGACCCCGTCGCGCGTCTGGCCGAGGCGCCTGCCACCTCGCAAGCCACGCCGCAGGGCCAACGCGACCTCTTCGACCCCGCGCTCGGCCGCACAGTTTCCGCAGGCACCCTGCCCCGTGCCGCGCTCCCGCAAGGCCACACGCTCCAAGGCCCGGCCATCCTTACCGAGGACGAGACAACCATCATCGTCCCCTCCAGCCGTCAGGCGCTCTGCCAGGCGGACGGCTGCATCGACATCACCCCGAGGGCCGCATAATGACCTCTACCGTCGCCTACCAGATCATGTGGAACCGCCTGATCTCTGTTGTAGAAGAACAGGCGCAGGCCCTTGTTCGCACGGCTTTTTCCACGTCGGTGCGCGAAGCGGGCGACCTTTCTGCCGGGGCCTACGACGCCGAGGGCAGGATGCTCGCCCAAGCCGTCACCGGCACCCCCGGCCATGTCAACGCCATGGCCGACGCGGTCCCGCATTTCATCCGCCGCATCGGGCGCGCGAACATCGCGGAAGGCGACATCTACATCACCAACGATCCTTGGGAAGGCACCGGCCACCTGCACGACATCACCATGGTCACGCCTTCCTTCTACAAGAATAAGCTGGTCGGCTTCTTCGCCTGCACCGCCCATATAGTCGATATCGGCGGGCGGGGTTTCGGGGCCGACGCGGCCTCCGTCTACGAGGAGGGGCTCTATATTCCCATCATGCCCTTCGCCAAACGCGGCGTGGTCGACGAGACGCTGATCCGCATCGTGCGCGGCAATGTCCGCGAACCCGACCAGCTTGTCGGCGACATGTATGCGCTGGCAACCTGCAACGAGATCGGCCACCGCCGCCTGACCGCCATGATGGACGAATTCGCCCTGCCCGACCTCAACGGCATCGCCGCCTTCATCCTCGACAATTCCCGCCGCGCCACGCTGGAGCGGATTGCCGCCCTCCCCCGCACCTCCGCCACCGGCGAGATGACAGTCGATGGGTTTGACAAGCCCATCACCCTCAAGGTCACCATCACGGTTCACGAAGACCGCATCGTGACCGATTTCACCGGCACCTCCGGCGTCGACAAGAAGGGCATCAACTGCCCGATGGTCTACACCAAGGCCTATGCCTGTTATGCCCTGAAGGTCGCCATCGCGCCCGAGATCCCGAACAACGCGGCCTCCCTCGCGCCGTTCGAAGTGACGGCACCCGAAGGCACGATCGTGAACGCGGTGCACCCCGCCCCCGTGGCGCTGCGCCATATCGTCGGCCATTTCGTCCCCGATACGGTGTTCAATGCCTTCGACAAGATCGTGCCAGGCCTTGTGCCCGCCGAAGGGGCCGGGTGCCTCTGCAACTTTCAGGTCTCGCTGCGGCCCCGCACGGATGCACCCGCGCCCGCCAATGCGCGTCGCTCCGAGGTTCTTACCTTCAACTCCGGCGGGGCCGGCGCGCGGCCCGGCGTCGATGGCCTCAACGCCACCGCCTTCCCGTCGGGGGTCATGACCATGCCGATCGAGGCCACGGAACATGCCGGCCCCGTCATCATCTGGCGCAAGGAATTGCGGCCTGACTCGGGCGGTCCCGGCAAACAGCGGGGCGGCCTTGGGCAGTTCATGGAGGTCGGCGCGCGCGAGGGGCACGAATTCGACCTTCAGGCCATGTTCGACCGCGTCAACCACCCCGCGGGGGGCCGACGCGGCGGCCATCCGGGCGCCCCCACGAGCATCGCGCGCGACGACGGCACGGTGATGCAGGGCAAGGGCAAGCAATTCGTGCCCCATGGCCACACCGTCAAGATGGCCTTCCCCGGCGGCGCCGGCTACGGCGATCCGGCCGGGCGCGACCCGGCCCTTGTCAGACGCGACCTCGCGCGCGGCTATATCAGCGCCGAAGCGGCCGCCCGCGACTATGGCCTTTCCGCCTCGGACATCGCCGAAATCCTCGATGCCGTGACCAACGGCACCATCCGCTGATCCATCAAAGGAGCCTGCAATGACCGATACCAAAGTTGCCCTCATCACCGCAGGCGGCAGCGGCATGGGCGCCGACAGCGCCCGCGCGCTTGCCGCGGACGGCTTCAAGGTCGGCATCCTGTCGTCGTCGGGCAAGGGCGAGGCGCTGGCCGAGGAGCTTGGCGGCGTCGGCGTCACCGGCACCAACAAATCCTCCGACGATATCCAGAAGCTTGTCGATGCTGCCATGTCGCACTGGGGCCGCGTCGATGTGCTGGTCAACTCGGCGGGCCACGGCCCCCGCGCCCCGGTGCTGGAACTTACGGACGCGGATTGGCACGAGGGGATGGAGGTCTATTTCCTTGGTGCCGTCCGCGCCGCGCGCCTTGTCACGCCGATCATGCAGGCCCAGAAGGGCGGCGCGATCATCAACATCTCGACCTTCGCCGCGTTCGAGCCCAGCCCCATCTTCCCCACCTCCGGCGTCATGCGCGCGGGCCTTGCCGCCTTCACCAAGCTCTTCGCCGACAAATATGCCGCCGAGAACATCCGCATGAACAACATCCTGCCGGGCTTCATCGACAGCCTGCCCGAGAAGGAAGAGTTCCGCGCCACCATCCCCATGGGCCGCTATGGCAAGTCGCTGCGCGAAATCGCCTCGGTCGTGGCCTTCCTCGCCTCGCCCGGCGGCGCCTACATCACCGGCCAGAACCTGCGCGTCGACGGCGGGATAACCCGCTCGGTGTGAGGGGGATTTCTTCTACAATAATTAAGCCACAGCGCAGGAAAGGCTGCGCCCCTGCTCCCGGCAAGGGGCGCGCCACATCTTCAAAGGCGCAAAGCCTCCCGGAACCCGCACCCGGGCCCGGCATCGGCCAGCCCTACGGGAAATCGCGCCGCGCCTGGTTCACCAATCGCGTCAGGTCGTTGCCGCCCGAGGCCCAGTTCGTACTTCCCCCGCGCTCCTCCGATGACACCACGGCAACGACGTAGGGCGCGTTGTCCCACCACGCGAAGAACGGCGAGCCGGACTGCCCTTCCTTCAGATCGGCATTCGTCGTCATGGCACGGCCACCGCCCAGATCGAACTCGTCCTCGTCCAGATAGACCCCCCTCTGATAGGTCGGGACCAGGCCGCCCAGGTCGCCCGGATACCCGGTCGTCACCCAGAAGCCTTCGTCGTCCCACCCGGCGTCATAGGTCCGGCAGCCCATCCAGCCAAAGCGGTCGCCCAACCTGTCGGCCAGGATCATCACCGCATAGTCCTCGTCGATCGTGCTGTGGGTCGCGCCGCCCTGGATCTGGGTATAGGCCAGAACGTTGGTATCGAAGCTTGCCGCCGAGAAGAAGGTGCCCTGCCGATGCACCTCGACCAGTTCGGCGCGGTCGGTGCTCCAGTCGATGCAATGGCTGGCGGTCAGCACATGGCGCGGGCCGATCAGGACACCCGATCCCTCCCCGCCTTTTGCCGTCACCACCTTGCAGACGCAGCCCCAAGGATAGGCGGTGTCGAAATAGACGGTGCGGTTGTCCGGCCAGATGATGTGGAGCGGATTGACCGCCTCACCGCGATGCGTGACCCGCATCGGCGTGGGACGTGCCGCCTTTTGCGGCCGGTAGGACAGATCGCTCCAATCCGGACGGAATCCGTCCAGAATCAGCGGCTCTTCATCGGTCGACGCTGCCGCCTTGTCGAGTGATCTCAGATTTCGTGTTCTGATCTGATGATCGCCGTCGAGCAACTGCATCTCGGCCGAAACCGGCTTGGATGCGGGGTCGATCGGGCGAGACCTCAGCTCAGACCAATCGGTCGGGAACACGACCGGGCCCTTGCCTTCCATGAAGGATCTCCAATGTTGGAATAACGATGTTTTGGAACGCGCGACGTCAGACGTATCAGTAATCACACAGTGCCAAAACCACAGCATGCACTGGCGATTCGGTCAATCTGCGCTGAAGATGCAGGCCAGCCGCTCGGCTTGGATCAGCCGATCCGACCCGCGCCGGGCACCTGCGAAAGCGCGCCTCAGCCGCCGTGCAGGAAGTGCAGGACGTCCCCGTCCTTGACCTCGTAGGTCTTGCCTTCGGCGCGCATCTTGCCCGCTTCCTTGGCCGGGTTCTCGCCGCCCAGTCCGACGAAATCGCCATAGGCGATCGTCTCGGCCCGGATGAACTTGGCCTCGAAATCGCCGTGGATCACGCCCGCCGCTTGCGGCGCCAGCGTGCCCTTGCGGATCGTCCAGGCGCGGGCCTCCTTCGGGCCGACGGTGAAATAGGTCTGCAGGTTCAGCAACTCGTAGCCCGCCCGGATCAACCGGTCGAGGCCCGCCTCTTCCAGCCCCAACTCCTCCAGAAACATCTGCGCCTCTTCCGCGTCGAGCTGCGCGATGTCCTCCTCGATCTTGGCGGAAATCACCACATGCGCCGCCCCCTCAGCCGCCGCCATCTTCGCCACCCGCTCGGACAGGGCATTCCCCGTTCCGGCATTGGCTTCCTCGACATTGCAGACATAAAGGATCGGCTTCGAGGTGAGCAGTTGCAGCATCCGCCACTGCTTGCGCTCGTCCTCGGGCACGTCGACCGTGCGGGCCGGTCGCCCCGCCTCCAGCGCGGCGCGGGCGGCGTTCATCAGGCGCTCCTGCAGGATCGCCTCCTTGTCGCCGCCGCGCACCTTGCGCGTGATGTTCACCAGCCGCTTCTCGATGCTTTCCAGATCGGCCAGCATCAGTTCCGTCTCGATGGTCTCGGCATCGGCGATCGGGTCCACGCGCCCCTCCACATGGGTCACGTCGCCATCCTCGAAGCAGCGCAGCACATGGGCGATGGCATCCGTCTCGCGGATATTGGCAAGAAACTGGTTGCCCAGCCCCTCGCCCTTGCTCGCGCCCTTCACCAGGCCGGCAATGTCCACGAAGGTCATCCGCGTCGGGATCACGTTCTTGGACGCCGCGATCTTTGCCAGCCGATCCAGCCGCGCATCGGGCACCGCCACATCGCCGACATTGGGCTCGATCGTGCAGAACGGAAAGTTCGCGGCCTGCGCGGCAGCGGTCCTGGTCAGCGCGTTGAAGAGCGTCGACTTGCCGACATTCGGCATGCCCACGATGCCCATCCTGAAACCCATAACCGTCCCTCCATCCGGCGGAAATCGCCGCCCAAAATCGTCGCCCCAAATCGCCGCCTTGTTAGGACGGTCGCGGGTCCGGGGCAAGGGAGGGGCCGCAGAGGGGGGCGGCCCGCCGGACGCTTCAGGATTTGCGGAAGCACAGCACCTCGGCGGTGTCGGCGGCATGGGCGTGATCGGTCCGGTCATAGATCGGCGTCTCGATCCGGCGGACCCCGGAAATCGCGCCGCGTGCCACCATGGCGTCCAGAACCGGGCCAAAGCCCGCCGCCTCAAAGAATGTCCTCTTCACGCCGATCACGAACCACGCCCCTGGCCGCGCGATCTGCAACAGCGCCTCCAGCACCTCCGGCCCCAGATGGCCCGTGGTGAACGTCCCCGCAGACACCACCGCGCCATAACCTTGGCCAAGCGGTCCAAGCGGGCCGGTCAGATCGGCCTTGATCGTCGCGCGGTAAAGCCCCTTGGCCTGCGCCTTCGCCAGCATGGCGTCCGAGATGTCGATGCCGTCGATGTCCTCTGGCGGATAGCCAAGCGCCTCGGCCACAATTCCGGTGCCGCAGCCGATATCGGCAATCGGCACATCGGCCGCTGTCGCCTGTTCCCGGTAGATCGCCGCAATCGTCTTGGGCGTGTGCCAGCCCAACGCTGCCGCGAAATCCTCATCATAGGTGGCGGCGAATGCGTTGTAGTAGCGCACGCTGTCATCCGGCGTGGCCAGCTTGTAGGCGTTCTCCAGCAACTGCTGCCCCTTGCTTTTCTCCGCCATATCCCACTCTCCCCGCTGCCGTGTTCCTGCTGAAATCCGCGTCGATCATCCCCTGAGGAAGGAGCCCATCGCACCCGCGATGGCGGCTGCCGCGTCGATTGCCGCCCGATCGACAGCTTTCATGGTCGGGCCCTTCGGAACATCCAATCAAGGGATCATACCGACAGTTGCACCCAACGCACACAAAATCAGCGGGCAGTCTCCCCGGTCCTTTTCCCCGACCGCCCCGCACGTCAGGCACCGACCCTCCCTAGACCCCCGCCGCAAAACCTACTAAGAGGCACCCACACCGCCGCATCAAAAACGGACCTGAACCATGGACCTCCCGTCGCGGGCCTGAGCCCTTTTCACCCGGCCGAGCGTACACGCTTTGCCCTGCGACCCTTCCAGAACCGGGCCTATCCCGGGCGGTGTTTTCCATGTCTCCCCATACTCCCTCCGCACCTCAGGTGCCGTCCTCCGCCACGCGCGCCGAAATCCTGCCGCTGATCCGCTTGTCGGTGCCGCTGATGGTCGGCCTCACCGCCGCGCTGCTGATCGGCGTGGTGGATACCGTGATGATCTCGCCGCTTGGCACCGTGCCGCTGGCCGCGGCCGGCATCACCACATCCGTCCTCATCATCCTGATCTCCGCGCTCTGGGGCCTGATCACCGTGATCTCGGTCCAGATCAGCCAGGCGCATGGCGCGGGCGATCCGGGGCGCGTCGCGCGCGCGCTCCGCTCGGGGCTGGTGCTATGCCTGATCGGCGGCGGCATCGGCACCCTGA
Organism: Rhodobacterales bacterium; assembly: GCA_038324445.1. Taxonomy (GTDB): domain Bacteria; phylum Pseudomonadota; class Alphaproteobacteria; order Rhodobacterales; family Rhodobacteraceae; genus Gymnodinialimonas. The sequence continues at coordinate 11,871 of JBBQHZ010000024.1, forward strand.
CGATGCTGGCCGTGTTCCGCCTCCTCGAGCCGATGGGCCAACCGCGCGAGGTGCTGGCGATCCTCTTCCCCTATTGGGCCTGCATGGCGGTCTGGATCGTGCCGTTCACGCTCTCTTTCGGCCTCAAGTCGCTCTTCGATGCGGTGGACTGGCCATGGGCCTCGGTCGGCATCGCTTACGTTGGCGTCGTGGTGAACATCCCCGCCAACTATGCGCTGATCCATGTGGCGGGCCTTGGCATCCTTGGCGCGGGCCTTGCGTCGATCCTGTCGCAATGCGCTTCGCTGGCGGTGGCGTTCCTTGTCATCACCCGCGCAAGGGGCCTTGCCGCCTACCGCCAGCGCGCAGCCGTCGCGTGGTCCGACGTGACGGCCCAACTGCGCGAGTCGGTGCCGCTTTGCATCGGCAATGCCGGCGAGGGCGGGGCCTATGCCATGGTCGGCATCATGGTCGGCTGGCTCGGGGCCGAGGCGCTGGCCGCCCACCAGATCGTCAACGCCATGGCAGGCCTGGCCTATGTCATCCCGCTGGGCATGGCGGGCGCGGTGTCGATCCGGGTCGGGCAAGCCGTGGGCGAGGGGCGACGCCGCCGCCTGCGCCCGATCCTCACAGCGTCCTTCGCGATGGTGGTGATGTGGCAATGCCTGGCCGCGTCGGTGTTCATCTTCGGCGGGCGCGCGCTAGCGCAGACCATGTCCGCCGATCCGGCGGTGATCGCCATCGCCACCGCGCTGTTCCTGATCCTGGCGCTGCTGCAGATCGCGGACGGCATTCAGGCGACGTCGCTTGGCGCGTTGCGAGGCATGTCGGACATGACGGTGCCGACCTTGATCACGCTGTCCGTCTATTGGCCCCTTGCGTTGCCGATGGGCTACCTGTTCGGATTCGTGCTGGAGATGGGGGCCGTCGGCATCTGGCTCGGCTATACGCTGGGCCTTGCCGTCGCCGCCGTCCTTCTGCCGCGCCGCTTCTGGCGGCTGACGGCCTAGCCCTGCCGCTTCTCGCGCCGCTCGAAAATCACGAACCACGCCAGCAGCACGAACATCGGATGCGTCAACCCGCCCGAGAATATCAGCGCCAGTATCCAGATCGGCACAAGGATGAGCCCAAGGATCACCCTCCCGGCAAGGAAGATCGACAGCGGCGGCAGCAACAGGGCGAGGACGTAGTTCATGCACCCCAAATGCGCATGCCCTGCCCCCGGTTCCAGACCCCTCGGCAAAAACGTCGCACGGGAAAAGCGCCGCCGCTTTCCCCCTTGCCCGGATTCCCCCGCACGCCGGGGCCAACGCGGGGCGTCTCCCCTCGGCACCCCCTGCCGCCCAGCAACCCTCTCCGGGGCTCCGCCCGTGCCCGCGCTTGAAACCTCCAGCGGAGGTTTCATCGGGCGTTGCCCGAACCGCTCGGCAGCCCCATTGATTTCCGCGCGCCCTTGCCGCAAACCCCTGTCGGACCAACCGCCGCGCAAAGGCCGCCTCCATGACCCGCATCGACGACACCTTCGCCCGCCTCCGCGCCGACGGCAAAAAAGCCTTCGTCTCCTACATCATGGCAGGCGACCCCTCGCCCGCGACCTCGCTCGAGATCATGCGCGGCCTTCCCGCCGCCGGTGTCGACATCATCGAGCTTGGCCTGCCCTTCACCGATCCCATGGCCGATGGCGCCACGATCCAGCTTGCCGGTCAACGCGCGCTGGAACAGGGCATGACCCTGCGAAAGACCCTCGACCTCGTCCGCGCCTTCCGGGCGAACGACGCCACCACGCCCATCGTGCTGATGGGCTATTACAACCCGATCTATTCCCGGGGCGTCGACCGCTTCCTTGTCGAGGCGAAAGAGGCCGGCATCGACGGCCTGATCGTCGTCGACCTGCCGCCGGAGGAGGATGACGAACTCTGCATCCCCGCCCAGAAGGCCGGCCTCAACTTCATCCGCCTCGCCACCCCCACCACCGACGACGCGCGCCTGCCCAAGGTGCTGACCAACACGTCGGGCTTCGTCTACTACGTCTCCATCACCGGGATCACGGGTGCCGCCGCTGCTCAGGCCGCCGACGTCGCGCCGGAAGTCGCCCGGATCAAGGCCAAGACGGACCTGCCCGTGATCGTGGGCTTCGGCATCCGCACCCCCGAGGCGTCGCAGAGCATCGCCGCCGTTGCCGACGGCTGCGTGGTGGGATCGGCCATCGTGGGCGAGATAGCGGCGGGCAAGTCGGTGGCCGAGGTGCTGGCGTTTGTCGGCTCACTGGCGGACGGCGCGCACAGGGCCTGAGTCCGGGGCCTGTGTCAGGTCACGCAGCGCGCCGGAGGCCCACCCTGCGGTTGCGACGGCTTGAGAAATACCGCCTGCCACCAAAGAGCACACCCAAAGCACTCGCCAGCAAAAGAAGCGGGGCCGGAACCGGGACGGGAGACGGCGTCATCGCCGTCAGGTGCCACGTCCCCGGAGGCGCGCTGCTGCCGTCAGCTATAAAATCTTCAGTCGTCCTCGTAATTTGGTCGTTGCTGCCGCCCTGCAAGCTGGCTCCTTCCCAAGCGACAATCCCACGGTGCTCATCGAAGACAAATTCGAACGAGCTTCGACCATAAACGCCATGGACGATCTCGCTGACGATGCCATCAAATGCGACGAACTCGAACGGACTGTCGGTGGTCGCGACAAACTCGAACGGCCACTCGGCGGGCGCGGGAAGCAGCAGGTTCGAGAACGACCCCGCCGCCGAGACAATACCATAATAGTACGACCCAGCCGGTCCGTCGAAGGGCGATCCGTCCCCGAACGTGTCAGAGGCATTGTAGCCGATGGTCAGGCTCGCACCCGCCAGCGTTCCGCCCGGCAACCGCGCTTCGTCGATGGTCAGCGAACCGGTGAACGGAAATTCAGAGCAGTAATAGACGCAGACGTCGCCGGGTTGGCCAACATAGTCGAACCTGTAAACGGTTGCCTGAGCCGGGGTGGAGACTGCTAAACATGCAGCAAACAACATAAAACGCACTTCGAATCTCCGGACCGACCTCAACTTCCCAAAACCTAACGATCCGTTAACGAAATGTTAACCTTTTCATGCGCGCACCCGATGGAATTCAGACCCGGACCATCCGCATCTTGTCTGGCCCGACCTGCTGGCAGGGCCATTGCAACGACAGCCGGTCCGAGATGATCGGGATGGAAATGCCTCACCGCAAGCCGGAAAGGGGCTGCCCCCATCCCCCCCCTCAAATCGGTGTAGGCCGCCGTCGCTTCGGCATCCGCACGCTCCGCACATAGGTGGTCAGCACTTTGCGGTGCTGTTGCGCCATGTAATGCACCTCGGATATGCGCTCGGCCCGCACCAGCTTCGCCAGTTTCGCGGCATCCCCCAGCAGCGGGCGCAGCAACTCGCCCCGCGCCGTGTCGCCCGCCTCGGTCAGCCACAGGCACTTGCACCGGCGGTCGCGCGGATGCTCGCCGAACCGGACCCAGCCGCGCACCGCCAGATCGCCCACCACCCGCGACGCGGTGCTGGCGGGCAGACCCAGCCGCTCGGCCAGTTCCAGCGCGGTCGAGCCGTCGTCCTGCCCCGCCAGATCCTCCAGCACGCGCAGCGCCAGCGCGCCCTTCGGCCCCAGCCGTTTGTGGTAGAGCGCACGGCGCAAGCCGTCGATCCGCGCCACCTCCTCCAGCAGGTTCAGGTGCAGGCGCCCGGCAAGGTCTAGATGTCGGGTGACATAGTCGGCAGTCATCGGGATCCTCCCATATGGAACTTCCCATATGGCATGGCTTTTGGCCCCGTTGCGCGCCGCAGGGCGGCAGCGCGCGGGGCCCTGATGCGCCCATATGGGCGCAGTTGAAAATGCCTATCGTGCCAAACCGGCCCTATCCGTCGCCAAATGGAACTGTCCCAAACGGGCGTATTCCAGCATGGACAGGGCGCCTCCGGATTGGTAAGAAAACCTTACCACGGCAAGGGGAGGCCAGAATGCCCATCATCACCGAGATCGCGGATTTCAAGCCGCTCTACCGCCGCCGCGTGCCGAAAATGTTCTACGATTACGCTGAATCGGGCAGCTGGACGGAACAGACCTTCCGCGAAAACGTCAGCGATTTCAGTCTGATAAAGCTGCGCCAGCGGATCGCCCGGGATATGGCGGGCCGCTCCACCGCCAGCAAGATGGTGGGCCAGGACGTGGCGATGCCCGTGGCGCTGGCGCCCGTGGGCCTGATGGGCATGCAATCGGCCGATGGCGAGATCAAGGCCGCCCGCGCCGCCGAGCGCTTCGGGGTGCCCTTTACCCTCTCCACCATGTCGATCTGCTCGATCGAGGATGTGGCAGAGCACACCCAGAAACCGTTCTGGTTTCAGGTCTATACCCTGAAAGACGACGACTTCATGAAGCGCCTCTTCGCCCGCGCCAAAGCCGCCGGCGTGACCACGCTGGTCATCACGGTCGACCTGCAAATCATGGGCCAGCGCCACAAGGACATCAAGAACGGCCTCTCGGCCCCGCCGAAACTGACCGCGAAAAGCATCGCCAACATGGCCACCAAGGTGCCATGGGGCCTTGAAATGCTGGGCACCAAGCGCCGATTCTTCGGCAATATCGTGGGTCACGCCAAGGGCGTCACGGATCCCGGATCGCTCAGTTCATGGACCGCCGAGGCCTTCGATCCATCCCTCAACTGGGAGCGGATCAAGCAGTTCCGCAGCTGGTGGGACGGCCCCGTGATCCTCAAGGGCATCCTTGACGAAGACGATGCAAAACAAGCACTTAACGTTGGTGCGGATGCCATTGTGGTGTCCAACCACGGGGGCCGCCAACTCGATGGCGCGCTCAGTTCCATCCGCATGCTGCCCCGGATCATGGACGCCGTCGGCGACAAGATCGAGGTTCATGTCGACGGCGGCATCCGCTCGGGTCAGGACGTGCTCAAGGCGCTGGCGCTTGGTGCCCGGGGCACCATGATCGGGCGCGCCTATGTCTACGGCCTCGGTGCCATGGGTCAGGCGGGCGTCACCCGCGCGCTGGAGGTCATCCACAAGGAACTCGACCTGTCCATGGCGCTCTGCGGCGAGCGGGATGTGGCCAACCTTGGCCGCCACAACCTACTGATCTCAAAGGATTTTTACGAAGACTGGACCTGAGCCAACCGCTTTGAGCGCAGATAGAGGGCCAGGAGCGGTGCAATCAGCGCCAGGAAGGCCACGCAGACAAACGCCACCCGCAACCCAAAGGCGCCCGACAGGAACCCCATCAGGGACGGAGCCAGCACGAACCCCATGAAGCCGATCACCGCCGCCCGCGCCACGGCGGCGGTGCGGTGTTCGGGTCGCACCATCTTGCCCACGATGGCGAGGCCCATCGGCCCCACGGCGGCAATCCCCAACCCCATGGTGCCAAAGCCCAGATACGCGATCAGGGGCGTCGGTGCCGCGGACGCGATCAAGGCACCGAAGCTGGCCAGAACCGTGCCCACAACGATGATCGCCGTGTCGGAGAAGCGTTCGGTCAGGGCCTGACCCGAGAAGCGCCCGATCGCCATGGTCAGCCCAAGGATCGCGGGGCCCAACGCGCCCTCGGCCGCGCGCCCGCCCAACGTCCGCTCGATATGCAGCGCGGACCACGACTCGACCGTCGCCTCGACGCAGAACGCAACCAGAACGATGGCGCCGCACAGGATGACGAGGGGCCACGGGAACCGGTTGGCCCGCCGCGCCAAATCGTCCACCGGCTCCACATCGGTCCGCAGGACGGTGGACATGAGCATAATCGCCACGGCCACCGCGGCGAAGATCGTCGTCGGGCCAAACCCTGCCTCGCGCGCGAAGCCGGTGCTGATGGCGCTGATCGCGTAAGCCACTGAAAACATGGCGTGATTGGCATTCATGAGGGAGCGGTTATTGCGCGCCTCCAACTCGGACACGCGGGCGTTCATCACCACGTCCAGCATGCCCGAACAATACCCCGCCAGCACCATGGCCAGGAAGAACACCAGCGGCGATCCTGCCAGGGCCGGTCCCATAGCCACGCAGGCGAAAAGCAGCCCCGCAATCGGCATCGACCACGCGCCAAGGCGCCGGTCGAAGATCGGGGCCAGCCACATCGTCGTCATCAGGCCCACCGAGGTGCCGAGCAGGATCATCCCGAAAAGCCGGTCATCGGCGCCGATCCCGGCTTTCAGAACCGGCACCTGCGCGGCAAAGCTGCCCCAGAAGACGCCCACGATCATGAAGGCAACCACTGGACGGCGCGACAGGGACAAGGCGGACAGGATGGACATGGCGCAGCCCTTCGCACGGGGCCGATGCCGCGACAAGAGGGGGCTTTCCAATTGGCGCGCGCTCGCCTATACGCGCGGCTTCGAAAAGGCGCACCGACACCCTTGGAGGCGGCGCATAACTTACTTAGGAGAATAGCTATGGCTGGTAAGACACCTGATCTTATCGCTGAGGCACGGACGGGGACAGGCAAGGGGGCCGCTCGTCAAGCACGCCGTGAAGGCAAAGTGCCCGGTATCGTATATGGCGGCGGCGTTGATCCGCAGCCGATCCAGATCCCTTTCAACCTGTTGCTCAAGAACCTGAGGGCGGGGCGCTTCATGGCGACCTTGTTCAACCTCAAGGTCGAGGGCCAGGAAGATGTCCGCGTCGTTTGCCGCAATGTGCAGCGCGACGTCGTCAAGGACCTGCCGACGCATATCGACTTCATGCGCCTGCGCCGGACCTCGAAAGTGTCGTTGTTCATTCCGGTGGTGGTTGTGGGCGAAGATAAGTCTCCCGGCCTCAAGAAGGGCGGCACTCTGAACCTCGTGCGTCCCGAGGTTGAGCTTGTCGTCACCGCCGGTGACATCCCGGAGAGCATCATGATCGATGTCAGCGCGTCCAATATTGGCGACACGATCACGATCAGCTCCGTCACTCTGCCCGAAGGGTCCAAAGCCACCATCGACCGCGATTTCACCATCGCCACCTTGTCGGCCCCGTCGGCCCTGCTGTCCGCAGGCGATGCCGAGGAAGATGACGCCGAAACCGCCGAGGATTGATCAAGCCCTAACGCCGTCATCCGGTGCACGATCCTGCGCCGCCCCTCATCCGGGCGGCGCAATTTTTTCGCCGGAACGCCTGTTTCGCATGACGATGGCAGGCGGCAACCGATCATGCGAAGGTCCGGACGACCAATACCGAACCCGCGTGGTTTGGCACCTCTGCGCCTGCAAGGGCCCGCTCGCCACATCCCTGGTTCCGTGACCCATCGCTCACGGGGAGGCATCCCGACCGTGTCCTGTCGATCCATCGGGATGGGGCCATAGCGTGGATCGCCGGAACGCTGCCCTACGTCTCGCTGCAGATCCCCACTGCCTGATTTCGCGCAACATCCGGGTCGCTTGGGGCTCACGGGCGGGGTAGCCAAGGATCAGTCACACCAAGGAGCCAAGCCCATGTCCTACCGCATTACCGGTCTCTCAGCCGCCCCCTTCGAACATCTCTACGGCCTGTCCGACGCCGATCTGGCCACCCACGGCGCCGAGCGCCATGTCGCGAACAAGCCACGAAGCTTTCCCGACCGCATCACCCTGCGCGATGCCGAACCGGGCGAAACCGTTCTGCTGCTCAACCATACGCACCAGCCTGCGAACTCGCCCTACCGGTCCAGCCATGCGATCTTCGTGCTCGAAGGCGCAACCCGGACCTTTGACGCGGTGGACGAAATCCCCGAGGTCATGGCGCACCGGCTGCTGTCGCTCCGGGGCTACAACGCGGCGCACAAGATCGCCGATGGACGGGTCGTTCCCGGGGCCGATGCCGACGTCACGATCCGCGACATGCTGGCCAACCCGGACGTGCGCTACATCCATGCCCATAACGCGGCCCATGGCTGCTACGCCGCGTTGGTCGAACGGGCCTGACCTTGCCCTTGGGGGGGCCTCAGGCCCCCTCGCCCCACACCTTGCGGAAACCGAGGATCTTGCCCCGCGACGTGACCGGATCATAGGTCATGTCCATGGCACTCATCTGGTCGATGATCTTCTTGATGACATTCGCGCCATAGTGCTTGGGGTGGATTTCCATCACGCAAAAGCGGAGCGGACATTTCCACGGGCGGTCGAAATACTCGGCCTCGGCCCCCTCCACATCCATCAGCACCACATGGGGCCGGTGGGCGCGCAGAAGGTCGTGAAAGCCGATCAGCGGCACCTCTACCTGACGGCCGCCCTTGGCGCCGAGGCGTGATCCGGTGAAGCCGCCCGCGATGTGGAAACTTGCCGTAGCCCCTTCCTTCGCCTCGCCCACGACGGCGCCGTGCATCAGGCTGATATCACCCACACCGTTGCGGGCGTGGTTGGCGCGGATCACCGGCAAGAGATCGGGATTGGCTTCGATCGAGAACACGTTGGCAGGTTCGGTCTTCAGCCCCGCCAGCGTGCCGACATAGCCAAGCCCGGCACCCAGTTCCAGGACGCGCAGGCCGGGCCGAACGCAGCGGTCGACGGCGCGCGCCTCGTCCGCTTCATAGGTGCCATCGGCCAGCTTTTCGATGATGGCGTCAGTGGCAAGGCCGGGCGGGATGCCAAGATCGACGCCGTTCAGGCGGTAGACGGTATCCGTGGCGGGGGCGTGGGTCATCGGCGTCATGCCTTGGGCGTTAGGGGCGGATTTTGGCGAATTGAGGGCATTGCGGGCCTAAACGCCAAGTGGAAAAGCCCCGGTTGAGATCAGGATCTTCCCGGCGCTCATCTGTTTGGCATAGGACGCGGGCGCCGATGCGGCGACGTCCAGCGGCACGACCCGCGCCACGCTGGTCTCGGCGAAGCCGCCGCGCAGCCCGCGCGTCACCTGACGCGCCATCAGCAGCATCTGCGGCGCCGATTTCCGCGACAACCATTTCGACAGCCAGAAGCCGCGGATGGTAAGGCCCTTGAAGATCATTTGGCCCGGATGGATCAGCGCGGGTTGGCCCGACAGCCCGCCATAGACAAGGATCTGCCCGCCGCCGCCAAGCGCCTGCCCCAGCCGGAAGGTCGTCTGCCCGCCGACAGCATCGAACGCCATCCGGCAGCGCAGTTCCTTGCACAAGGCGGCCAGTTGCGCGTCGAAATCCGGCGCGGTCTCGACCAGAACATGCCGCGCGCCTTCGTCCCGCAGCGCCGTCGCCTGCGCCTCTCGCCGGACGATATTGATGATCTTGACCCCCTCTTCCTTGGCGCGACGACGGATCATGGCCCCCAACGCGCCCCCGGCGGCGGTGGAGATGGCCGACCATTGGCGCGCACGGCGGACTTCGCTGACCAGCGCAATCGCCGTCAGCGGGTTCACGAACGACCCCGCCGCCATGCCCAGTGGCAAATCCTTGGGCAGCGCCACCACGCGGTTGGCTGATACGACAGCATACTCGGCCCACAATCCCTGCCCGTCGGCCGCCAGCGCCACGTTTCGCCCCGTCAGAAACCGTCCCAGCAGGCCACTGCCTGCGGCCACCACCTGCCCCGACCCCTCCAGCCCCGGGATCAGCGGATAGGGCCAGCCAAGCCCGTATTCCCCCGCCAACATCGAAAGATCCGAGGGGTTGATCGGCGACGCCGCGATCCGCACCAGCACCTGCCCCGGATCTGGCACGGGCCGCGCGACCTCCTCCAGCCGGAGCGCCTCGCCCGCGCCATGCAGCACCAGCGCGCGCATCTTGTCCGGCGCATTGTCCATCAGAATCCCCTTCGGCCCCAAGCCTGCCACGTGCCCGCGTGACTTGGCAAATGGCGATTGTCCCCATATCAGAAGGGCGAGCAGGGAACAGGGGCAAGGGACGCCATGCAGCTTTGGGTGGGATTGGGCAATCCGGGGGCGAAATACGCCGCCAACCGCCACAATATCGGCTGGATGGCGGTAGAGCGGATCGCGTCCGACCATGGCTTCGGGCCGTGGCGGGCGAAGTTTCAGGGCTCGGTGTCCGAAGGTGTGCTGGAGGGAGAGAAGATCATTCTTCTGCGTCCCGAAACCTTCATGAACCTCTCCGGCCAATCGGTGGGCGAAGCGATGCGGTTCTACAAGCTGGACGCGCCCGATGTGACGGTCTGGCATGACGAAATCGACCTGGCCCCCGCAAAGGTCCGCGTGAAGGCGGGTGGCGGCCATGCGGGCCATAACGGCCTGCGCTCGATCCACCAGCATATCGGACCGCATTACGACCGGGTGCGGATGGGGGTGGGCCATCCCGGCCACAAGGACCGCGTGCCCGGCTATGTGCTGAGCGATTTCGCCAAGGCCGAGCAGGAATGGCTGGATGACGTGCTGCGCGGCGTGTCCGACGGCGCGGCGCATCTGGCCAACGGCGACGGCGGCAAGTTTCTGAACGCGGTGGCCTTGCGCGTGGCCCCGGCGCGGTCATCGACCTCGAAGCCCAAGGAAACCGCCGCTTCCCCACCCGAGCCTGATCCGGTCATCGAGGCGGAGCCGGACGTCCGGAACCCGTTGCAAAAGCTGATGGACAAGTTCCGGTGAGCGACCGCCTGCGCGCGGCCTTTGTGCGTCAAGGCAAGGTGGGGACGGAGCTTGGCTCGCCCTTCATGGCGCGCCTGATGCCGCTGATCGGCGCGCGGCTGGACTACAGCACCGCGGTCGGCCGCCGCTGTCTGGCATGGGAGGGGGACGTCAGCGCCGCGGCGCAATCGGTGCCGCTGCGGCTGGCGGGCGCGCTGCACGGGCTGGTGCTGGACGGCAGCGATGCGGGGTTGATCGCGGCCTACCCGCCAAATGAGGTGTCGGACGCAGCCCTTTGGGCCGCCGTAAAGACGGCCTTGTCGGCGCATGAAGCGCGGATCATGGCCTGGCTCGACCGCCCGCCCCAGACCAACGAGGTGCGCCGAGCGGCTGCGGTGATCGCGGGCATCTGGTGGGGTCTGGAACGGTTCGGCCCCTTGCCCGTCATGCTGTCCGAGCTGGGGGCGAGTGCTGGCCTGAACCTGTCGCTGGACCGGTTCGCGCTGTCGATGGGGCGGGCTGTTCATGGCGCGCCGGACAGCCCGGTTCGCCTATCGCCGGACTGGCGCGGGGCGATGCCCACGCCCCATCCGATCACCGTTGTGGACCGGGCCGGCGTGGACCTGACACCGCTTGATCCGCAGGAACCCGCCGACGCCCTGCGCCTGAAGGCCTATATCTGGCCCGACCAGCCAGAGCGCATGGCCCGCACCCGGGCCGCCATCAGTCTGGCCAGTGCCCGCGTCGATGCCGGGGATGCCGCACCTTGGCTCGCCAACCGCCTATCGCGCTCCCTTGTCGGGCTGCATGTGGTCTACAGCACCATCGCAGCGCAGTATTTCCCGGTCGCCACGCGCCAAGCCATCGCCCATAGCCTTCGCGCCGCCGGGGCCCTTGCGACGCCGCAAGCGCCGCTTTTGCATCTGGCGATGGAAGTCGACGGGAACAGCCCCGGTGCCGGTCTTGTCGGAACGCTGTGGTCCGGCGCTGCGCCTGTTCAACGCCACCTTGCCCGCGTGGATTTTCATGCGGCGTGGATCGACTGGCGCAACGAGCCTTCACCCGAGGGGATGTTTCCGCTAGAAAAGCGCTGATCCCCGCCGCAATCCGCAGAGGCACCTGACCATGAGCTTTACCAAAGCCGCCTCCCTCAACGTATTGGGCCTGCCGCTGGCGGCGTGTTCGACGGACCCGATGACGGGTTTTTTCCGGGATGGCGCCTGTGACACCTGCGCCGAGGATCATGGGTCGCACACCGTGTGCTGCGTGATGTCGGCCGAATTCCTCGCCTATTCGAAATATGTCGGCAACGACCTGTCAACGCCGCGCCCGGAGTTCAACTTTGCGGGTCTCCGGCCGGGCGACGCGTGGTGCGTCTGCGCCTCGCGCTGGATGCAGGCTGCGGAAGAGGGTGCCGCGCCGCCGGTGAACCTGAGTGCCACGCATCAACGCGCGCTGGAGCTGGTTCCGATGGAAATGCTCGAGGCCCACGCCTTCGGGACGATCGGCTAGGGCGGTCAGGCCGCCGCAGCGGTAGCGCCGTCCATCAGGTCCTCGACGAACAGGCTCAGCAATTGGGGCCGCCCCGATACGCCCGCCTTTCGGTAGATCGCGTTGGTCTGGGCCTTGACCGTGCCGGGGGATGTATCACGCAGCCGCGCGATGTCCGCCAATGACAGGCCCTTCAACGCAAAAAGAGCCACGTCCTTTTCGGCTGGTGTCAGGCCCCATTCGTCGAAACGCTCGTCCACGAGGTCCATGAATGCGCCCGACGCCGCGCGCAGGGCTGCCTCCACCTTGCGGGCGCGTGCAAGCGCGGACCGCAGCGTCATTGCCCCAAGGCCAACGCCGAGAAGAAGGCCGATCGCCGCACCGATCTCGATCAATTCGCGGTAGCGCCACGGGATGGGGCTGATCGGCACTCCCAACACCGTTAAGACGATATCGGATACAAAAAATACCGCGCAGAGCGTTTGCACGATCAAGATCACGATGAAGAATTCTGGGCGATTGAGCACTAGATTCGTCTTCTCACTCTGCTTCAATCATCATCATCATCATCGTCGTCATCATCGTCGTCATCGTAATCATCATCGTAATCTTCATCATAGCCCTCCGGATACTCCCCCCCGGGACCGGCAATCGACGGGGCCCCACCTGACGTGTAGTCCCGCAAGATCAATCCGTTGCGCGGATCCAGGACAATCTCGCGCATCACGGCGCCCTGTCGGGCAAGGATAAGGATCCGACCCAAAAGCGTCCGGGAAATCTCGATGATCTCAAAGCCCTGGCGCTCCAATTGCCGTCGGATCGAGCGTGTAGCTGGATCGTCCTGCGCCATCGCAGGTCCGGCAGCCAAGGCAGCCGCGCCAAGACCCATTAGAACCTGTCGTCGTGTCGCGGTCATCCCCTGCCTTCCGTGGGAATCCCGCCGGCCGAAAGCCGGCGAGAGGGTGCGTTGAGGTAGCCTAAGCGCTGTGGAAGCGCAGGCGCCGGTCAGTCGTCATCATCGTCGTCGTCATCGTCATCATCGTCATCATCGTCATCATCATCGTCATCATCGTCATCATCATCGTCATCATCGTCATCATCGTCGTCATCATCGTCGTCATCATCGTCGTCATCATCGTCGTCATCATCGTCGTCATCATCGTCGTCGTCGTCGCCAAAGAAATCACGGTCCCGCACGCTGAGCTCAACACCGCTGCGCCCAAGGTCGGAAGCGTCGGTGACATAGGTCTCGGTTTCCAGGATCTGGCCGGTTGCGGCGTCATAGATGACTTCCAAGGTCTTCTGCCCCATCGTGGCCTCGATCTTGATCTGGGTCAGCCCCTGCTGGACCTCGATATAGTCGAAGCCGCGCGCCTGATAATCCGCCACAAGCTGATCCACCAGACTCTGCGCGAATGCGGTGCCTGCCATGGCAACGCCCATGGCCGTCGACAGTAGAAAGATGCGTTTCATTGTCAGTCTCCTTTTCGATGTCCACGGCAAACCACCGCAGATGTCGGAACGGTTGACGGGGTGACGGACCCAGTCGACTGACTATGGGTTTATTCGGGGCAGGGTAAACGCCCTAACTAGGCCCCTAAACCAAAGGCAGAGGGGCGCTCAAGCTCCGCTCATGTCCCATCCCAACGCCCGCGCGACGGTGAAGATGTCCTTGTCGCCCCGGCCGCACATGTTCATGCAGATCAGGTGATCCTTGGGCAGATCGCCCGCGATCTTGGTCACATGGGCCAGCGCGTGGGACGGCTCCAGCGCCGGGATGATGCCTTCGGTTTCGCAGCTGAGCTGAAACGCTTCCAGCGCTTCCACATCGGTGATTGAGACATATTGCGCGCGGCCGATATCGTGCAGCCACGCATGTTCCGGCCCGATACCGGGATAGTCGAGGCCCGCCGAAATCGAGTGACCTTCAAGGATCTGTCCATCGTCGTCCTGCAGCAGATAGGTCCGGTTGCCGTGCAGCACGCCGGGCCTGCCGCCGGTCAGCGACGCGCAATGCTCCATCTTGGCGTTGACGCCCTTGCCCCCGGCCTCGACCCCGATGATGCCGACCTCCTTGTCGTCAAGGAACGGGTAGAACAGCCCCATGGCGTTGGACCCGCCGCCGATGGCGGCAATCAGCGTGTCGGGAAGGCGACCTTCCGCGGCCAGCATCTGCTCGCGGGCCTCCTTGCCGATGATCGACTGGAAATCGCGCACCATGGCCGGGTAGGGATGCGGCCCCGCGACCGTGCCGATGCAATAGAAGGTGTCGCGCACATTGGTGACCCAATCGCGCAACGCATCGTTCATCGCGTCCTTGAGCGTGCCGCGACCCGAGGTTACCGGCACCACCTCGGCCCCCAGCAGCTTCATGCGGAAGACGTTGGGAGATTGCCGCTGCACGTCCGTGGCGCCCATGTAGACCACGCATTTCAGGCCGAACTTGGCGCAGACAGTCGCCGTCGCCACGCCATGCTGTCCGGCGCCGGTCTCTGCGATGATCCGCGTCTTGCCCATGCGGCGGGCAAGGATGATCTGCCCCAGCACGTTGTTGATCTTGTGCGCGCCGGTATGGTTCAATTCGTCGCGCTTGAAGTAGATCTTCGCGCCGCCAAGCTTCTCGGTCAGACGCTCGGCATAATAGAGCGGCGAGGGGCGGCCCACGTAGTTGGTCCACAGATCCTGCATTTCGGACCAGAAACTATCGTCGGTCTTGGCATGCTCGTATTGCCGCTCCAACTCGAGGATCAGGGGCATCAGCGTCTCGGAGACGAACCGTCCACCGAAATCGCCGAAACGTCCCTTTTCGTCGGGACCGGTCATGAAACTGTTGGGAATGTCGTCCGGCATCGCAACCTCCTCAAGGCACTGTCAAAGTGTGCGTTTATAGCCCACGTGGCTGGCGGTAAAGCCGAGGCTTTCATAGAAGTGATGCGCGCGGCTGCGGCTGGCATGGGTGGACAACTGCATCAGGGTGCATCCGGCCGCGCGGGCGCGGCTGTCGGCGTCGCGCATCATCGCCGCTCCGATGCCTTGGCCGCGCAGGGCCGCCGATACCCTCACCCCCTCGATCTGCGCGCGACGCACCGCGCGATGCGACAGGCCGGTAATCACGGTGATCTGATAGGTCGCCACGATCCGCCCATCCATTGTTCCGACGATGACGTTATTGCCACCTTCGGACTTGATCGCATCGAAGGCAGCCAGAAAGAGTGCCAGATCGGGCGGGGTCTGCGCGCTTCCGACGGCGTCCTCTTCCAGAAGCTCCATGATGGCTCCGACATCCGCGCGGGTTGCCTGCCGAAACGCAATCATCGCGCCAACGCCTTGGCAAAAGCCGCAATCCTGTCGGCATCCTTCACCCCGGCCGCCGCTTCCACGCCCGAGCTGACATCGACCTGCCGCGCGCCGGTCAGGCGCACCGCTTCAGCCACATTCTCGGGCGTCAGGCCGCCCGCCAGCATCCAAGGCACCGTCCAGTATTTTCGTCCCGCCAGCAATCGCCAGTCGAACGCCACGCCGTTGCCGCCGGGAAGTTCCGCGCCTTTCGGCGGTTTCGCGTCGATCAGCAATTGGTCCGCGACCTCGGCGTAACGGTCGATCGCCACCAGATCCGATGCCTCGCGCACGCCCACCGCCTTCATCACCGGCAGGCCGTAGCGCGCCCGTATCTCGGCCACCCGCTCCACCGTTTCGTGGCCATGAAGCTGCAACAGATCAAGCGGCACCTGCCCCACGATCGCATCTAGGGTGGCATCATCGGCATCCACCACCAGCGCCACCTTGGCGACGCCCGGCGGCACCTCCAGCGCCAACAGGCGCGCCTGCGCGACCGAGACGGTGCGGGGCGATCTGGCGAAGAACACGAAACCCACGTAGCGCGCGCCCGCCTTGACGGCGGCGTCAACGTCCTGCTGGCGGCTCAGGCCGCAGAACTTGATGGCGATGTCCGTCATGGGTCGGTGTCCGGGCGTTCAGCGAGACGCGGGCGCTTCGTCCAGAAGCGCCAGGATCTCGTCCTGACCATCGGTGGCGCGTCCTTTCACGGCCGCCACTTCCTGACGCAGCCTTGTCGCTTCCTTCCGCTGGGTCTTGGCCTCGGCCCGGAAACGATGCTCGCGCAGCCATTCCCAGAAGAAGCCGACAACGATCCCGATCAGCAGCGCCGCCACAACGACGACAAACAGCGATGTCGTGTATTCGTTCCGCAAACCGATGGCCGTGGCCATGCCGTCGGGCAGAAGGTTCAACGTCACCGGCTCGTTATTGGCGAAAAACAGCAGGACCAGACAGGTCGCCACCAGCGCCAGAAACAGGATCTTGAAAAATCGCACAATCTTCATTGCATCCTCCAGCGGCCATCCGGCCACATGGGGCCGGGCGTGTCAGCCGTCGTGACCGTTCAGCCTGTCGCGTAGCAGCTTACCCGCCTTGAAGAAAGGCACATGCTTTTCATCGACCGAGACACTTTCGCCCGTCCGCGGATTTCGACCGATGCGGGCATCGCGCTGTTTGACCGAGAACGCGCCAAACCCGCGCAACTCGACCCGGTTTCCCGAGGCAAGCGCATCGATGATTTCTTCGAAGATCGCGTTGACGATCCGTTCGACATCCCGCTGGTACAAATGCGGATTCTCGTCAGACAGTTTCTGGATCAGTTCGGAGCGTATCATGGATCATCCCCATCGATCTTGCTTGGCACGGCAGCACCCATAGAGATTTCACTATAGGCACTTCACACGCGGGTGAACACTCCAAAAGCCGACACTTTCGCCTACAAGTAGCGGCCAAAGGCCTGTTTCAATGCGTGATTTCGGCGTTTACGCAGACAGCGTGGCGTCATCGGCCGATTTTCGGGACGAACGATGCACACCCGATTCGTGTCGGATGGCGGGCCCAGAAGGACTCGAACCCTCAACCTGCCGATTAGAAGTCGGCTGCTCTATCCGGTTGAGCTATGGGCCCGCTGGGGGTCGGTTTAACGTCTTGCACCGCGCCCGTCCACGCCTTGAAAGAGCCGACCGGCGCAGGGTGGCAGCTGGGATATGCGGCGTCACAGATCGAGGCGGAAAAAGGCACTGTTGGGGTCGGCTTGGTATCCCGACAGCACGCCGCAGGGCAAGTAGCCAAGCGAGAGATAGAGCGCGCGCGCGGCGTCAAAACCCGGCAGCAGATCAGATCCGGTTTCCAGCACCATCGCCGCATAACCCGCCTGCCGCGCCTCGATCTCGAGGTGCTGCATCATCCGGCGCGCCAGACCCTTGCCGCGCATGGCGGCCAGGATGTGCACCGATTTGACCTCGACCGTTCCATCCCCGACCGGTTTGAGCGCGCCGCACCCAACAGCCGCCTCCCCGTCATAAATAGCCCAGAAGGACAGTGTCGGTGTCGCCGCCATATCCTCGACACTCAGGGCGAAGATCGATTCTTCGGGTGTGGTGGCGTGGGAATGTGCCAGATGCGCGGCAATGATCCGCGAGATATCGGGGGCGGCGGGATCGGCGGGGCGGATCATGCCTAGTGTGTCCAGGCGCCCTTGCGGTTGGTGGCGAAGTTTTCGCCATAGCCACCGGCGCGGATATTGGGTTTGCGCGATTTGGGCTGCGTCACCACGGCGTCGATGCCGTTATCCTTTGCGTAGCTCTTTGCGGCCTCGAGGGTGTCGAAGCGGAGGTGCACCTGGCTGTCCATGTCCGAGGACGAGGTCCAACCCATCAACGGATCGATCCCGCGCGCCGAGGCAGGGGTGAATTCCAGCACCCATTCTCTGGTTTTCGCCGTGCCCGAGGACATGGCCGTCTTGGCGGGCTTGTAGATGCGAGCTGACATGGGTTTCGCGCCTCCGGGTCTTTTGCGTGATGGCTTTATGGGCCAAGCCTTGCCCCCTCGCAATGTTCGAAAGTGCCGCAATAGAAAGTGCCTCGATCAAACGCAGCGCGCGGGGCGGTCGCCGGCGGCAGGAGGGCGAAGTGATGGGCGGATCCGCTCGGGTGTCCGGAACGGTCGACAACGCAGAAAATCGCCGGTTGACCCTTTTTGGGCGCGGCGCGGCCCCTGTCGCGATTAGGGGGGAGAAACTGGTTGCCAGCCCTGGCCGAGGGAGCGAGGGGTGGGTGGGTACGGCCTGGGCCGGCAACCGCTTCTGCTGCTTGCCCTTTATGTCTACGCAAGACCGGGGAACGACGCAAAGCTTTAGTCCGAAAAATTCCCCTTATTTCATTAGGGATTTGATACATATTCCTGTCGAAATGGTTAACAACACCTGCTCCTGCCGACACGTTCCTGACACCACCCTGTCACCAGCTGACACCACGCCCCCTTGCAGCGCGCGCCAACGACGCCATTCTACTGTCATCGCCCGCAGGAGCCGACATGCACAACAACTCGCCCGAACAGATGCCCGATACCGGACGCGCCGTGGATGCTCTGCGCGCCCATCTGAAGATGGAAGGCGGCAAGCGCTTTGTGCTGCATTCCGAGTTCGAGCCGGCCGGCGACCAGCCCACCGCTATCAGGGAATTGTCGCAGGGCATCCGAGATGGCGAGCAGGATCAGGTGCTTCTGGGCGCGACTGGAACCGGCAAGACGTTCACCATGGCCAAGATCATCGAGGAAACCCAGCGGCCCGCGATCATCCTTGCGCCAAACCAGACGCTGGCGGCGCAGCTCTATGGCGAGTTCAAGAACTTCTTCCCGGAGAACGCCGTCGAATACTTCGTGTCCTACTACGACTACTACCAGCCCGAGGCCTATGTCGCGCGGTACGACACCTATATCGAGAAGGAATCGCAGATCAACGAACAGATCGACCGGATGCGCCACTCGGCCACCCGCGCGCTGCTGGAGCGCGACGACGTAATCATCGTGGCCTCGGTCTCTTGCATTTATGGCATCGGCTCCGTCGAAACCTATGGCGCGATGACGCAAGACCTGTTCACCGGCAAGGAATACGACCAGCGCAAGGTGATCGCTGACCTGGTCGCGCAGCAATACCGCCGCAACGACGCGGGCTTTCAGCGCGGCACCTTCAGGGTGCGGGGCGACAGCGTCGAAGTCTGGCCCGCCCACCTTGATGACCGCGCATGGAAGCTGTCCTTTTTCGGCGAGGAGTTGGAGGCGATCACCGAATTCGACCCCCTCACCGGCCAGAAAACCGCCACCTTCGAGAAGGTGCGCATCTATGCCAACAGCCATTACGTCACGCCCCGCCCGACGATGCAACAGGCGGTCAAGCAGATCAAAGCGGAATTGCAGATGCGGCTCGACCAGTTGATCGGCGAGGGGAAGCTGCTGGAAGCCCAGCGGCTAGAGCAGCGCACCAAGTTCGATATCGAGATGCTGGAGGCCACCGGTGTCTGCAACGGGATCGAGAACTATTCCCGCTACCTGACCGGGCGCGCCCCCGGTGAGCCGCCCCCCACCTTGTTCGAATACATCCCCGACAATGCCATCGTTTTTGCCGACGAATCCCACGTCTCCGTCCCGCAGATCGGCGGCATGTATCGGGGCGACTACCGGCGCAAATTCACCTTGGCGGAACATGGCTTCCGCCTGCCGTCATGCATGGATAACCGTCCCCTCAAGTTCGAGGAATGGGATGCGATGCGGCCGCAATCCGTCTTCGTCTCCGCCACGCCTTCCGCGTGGGAACTGGAGCGCGCGGGGGGCGTCTTCACCGAGCAGGTGATCCGCCCCACCGGCCTGATCGACCCGATGATCGAAATCCGCCCCGTCGAAATGCAGGTCGATGACCTGCTGGACGAGGTCCGCAAGGTCGCAGCCAAGGGGTTCCGCACGCTCTGCACCACGCTGACCAAGCGCATGGCCGAGGATCTGACCGAATACATGCACGAACAGGGCATCCGCGTGCGCTACATGCACAGCGACATCGACACGTTGGAACGGATCGAAATCCTGCGCGACCTGCGGCTTGGAGCCTTCGATGTGCTGATCGGCATCAACCTGCTGCGCGAGGGGTTAGACATTCCCGAATGCGGTCTGGTCGCCATTCTGGATGCCGACAAGGAGGGCTTCCTGCGTTCCGAGACGTCGCTGATCCAGACCATCGGACGCGCCGCGCGCAACGCCGAGGGGCGCGTGATCATGTATGCCGACCGGATCACCGGCAGCATGGAACGCGCCATGGGCGAGACGGACCGCCGGCGCGCCAAACAGGTCGCCTACAATCTGGAGCATGGCATTACGCCGCTGACGATCAGGAAGAACGTCGAGGATATCATGCTCGGCGTCTACAAGGGCGACGTGGACATGAACCGCGTGACGGCGAAGGTCGACAAGCCGCTGGTGGGGGCCAATTTGGCGGCGCATCTGGACGGGTTGCGGGTGCAGATGCGCAAGGCGGCAGAGAACCTCGAGTTCGAGGAGGCTGCACGGCTGCGCGACGAGGTGAAGCGGCTTGAGACGGTGGAACTGACCATCGCGGATGATCCGCTGGCGCGGCAGGCGGCGGTGGAAGCGGCGGTCGAGGGCGCGCGCGAGAAAGGCGGTCGGTCGACCGGAGGTCGCGGCGGGATGCGGGGCGGCAAGAGCAGGTATGGGGGGAAGAGGTGAGGGCCGATGCCGATCTATGAGAAACCGACGAAGACGCTAATGCGCGAGTGGGCCACCGGTGACTTGGTGAACGGGCAGGAATTCTCGAAGGATAAGGTCTCCCAGTGGTTCAGGACCAATTATCCTTTGATCAAGGCCGGAACGGTCGACATGCATGTCGAAGCCATGTCGACGAACAATGGAACAATCCGTCAACATCACAAATCCGTCCGTCCCGGCACAGGTCATGACCTGTTCTTCAAACTTGGCCGCAACCGATTTCGGCTGTTCGATCCCGAAATTGACCCCGCGCCAATATATGACACCGCCAACGATGACTCCGCGACCTCAAGTCCATCAGACGCAGAGACGATCGAAGAGCTTGCCAGACAGATTGATCCAGTCACCCTGAGGGCAGCAACAGAATTCGCTTATGAGCGCGACTTGCAGAACTTCCTCGTCAAGAACTTGTCCCGGCTAGAGCCCGGATTGCGCCTCTATGTCGACGAGGACGGGTTAAGCGGGGTCGAGTTCAATGCAGGAGGGCGGCGGATTGATATTCTGGCTGTCGATTCCGAAGATCGCTTGGTCGTGATCGAATTGAAGGTCTCGAACGCCTATGATCGCGTCGTAGGCCAGATCGCGCGCTACATGGCATGGATCACGGCGAACCTTGAGCCGGAGAAGCCGGTTCGCGGCATGATTGTCGCCAAGACTATAAATGAGGATCTCAAGCTGGCCTGTTCAATGATCGCAGATGTCAAACTGCTCGAATATGAGATGACGTTTGAGATACGCTTACTAAAGTGAATGAATTTTGAATGCGGCCCAGTCCATCAGTGGGCGTAGCGAGCCATACTCGGTCCTGCAGCGGTAACAGTCGCGTCTTCCGGTATCCATCCCCATGATCACCTTGTCGTGATCGCACGCTTGAAACCTCAGTCCCTTCCGGCCCGTGGCTTTCCCGAAACCAAACCAACGGGAGAGAACAAATGACCCTCAAAACCACAATGCTGGCCTCGGCCACAGCGGCACTTCTTACCACCGCCGCCTTCGGCGACGCCCATTCGACGCTGACCCTGGAACAGGTACTCGGCACCTCATCTGCCATGAACTCCGACATGGCGATGGAAAACCCGACCGTAGGCGGCGCACCCATGCTGGCCGACCAACCGATCGCGGTGAATGCCTCGAACGCGCCGAACTTGACCACGCTGGTCGCGGCCGTGACGCAGGCGGAACTGGTCGATGTGCTGGCCAGCGAGGGCCCGTTCACCGTCTTCGCGCCCACCAACGACGCCTTCGCCGGCGTCCCCGCCGCAACCATCGAAACCTTGATGATGGACGAGAACCGCGCAGCGTTGCAGGGCATCCTGACCTATCACGTGGTCCCCGGCACGATCACGGCGGCGGACCTGATGGAGGCAATCGAGAACAACGAATACGCCAATTTCACCACCGTTGCCGGTGGCACGATCACGGCACAGATGTTGGGCGACGATATCATTATCTTCGACGAGACGGGCCGTTACTCGGTGGTCGAAACGGCTGATGTGATGCAATCCAACGGCGTGGTGCATGTGATCAACCGGGTGCTTTTGCCGGCTTCGTGATCAACCTGCCAAGACCCTTCGCGGGCCGTCAGACCAGAGGTCTTGACGGCCCGTTTTCGTTCCGGGAAATGTTTGCGATGCGCTAGGGCAAACGCGACGGATCGCCTTGCAAGCCCAATTCTCCCCGGAGTTTCTTGGTCATCCCCGCGACGACCAGCGCATAACTCAATTCGATATGCTCCCGCAAAGACGCCTCGCTCAACGCCCCTGCCTCATGCACCTGCAACCATTTCATCCCGCGAGAGGCCAGATAGGGCGCAGGGCGGATGCCGCGCTCGGAGCCGAGAACCTCGAACGCGACATCGCCGACCTTGAAGGTGAAGGCTACTTCTCCCTCGTGCCAGCCACACATCGCAAAGACCTTGCCGCCAATTTTCCACACATCCGCATTGCCCCATTGCACCACATGGCTTGTGGCGGGCATCGCGGCGCAAAAGGCGTTGAAGTCGTCCCGGGTCATGCCATCAGTTTGCGGGACCAACGCCGCCGTCGCAATGCCTCAGGCGACTGCAGCCTCTGCCCCCGCCAAGGCGGCGTCATCCAGCCACAGCTTGCCGTCCCGATAGCCACCCCGCACCAGATGGCCCTCCTTTGCCATCTCCGGATAATCCGCAGCCCAATCCCGATAACGGTCATTGGTAATGACCTTTGCCCGCAGTTCGCGGGCGGCTGACAGGATCGTCGGATCGGCTGGCGCGCCTTTGCCCACCACCAGCACCCGCTCGTTCGAGAGGTCCAGCAACTTGGCGAAATGGCGGTCGTCGAGGTAGCTTCCGCCCAACTTGTAGCCCGCATTGGCATCGAAGATCACGCCGGTCTGGTAACCTTGAATGCGCAACGTGGCGATGACCTCGCGCAGGGTATCGAGCCGCGCAGTCTCGCCATTCCAGTGCATCACGTTGGAGCCGTCGATAACCACATGCGGTCCGGCAGGTTGCAACCGTCGCGCGGTCGCAGGCCTTTTGGACGGGGTGAAACGCGGCGCGGATTGGGAGCCGCGCACCAGCGCAGAGGCAAGGATCAGCAGCGCGCTGAATGCCGCCAGCAGCGATGTGGCTAGGGGAAGCGTCAGGATCGGACCACCAAGGGCTACGGACAAGCCCGCGCCGGCCATGGACAGCAGAAAAAGGAACAGCTCACTACGCATTGATCGGGTTTCTTTCGGGTCGATGCGACGTGATGGCCGCACCAGGTGGCAATTTTGCGGCACGACCAAGGGAGATGTCGCGTATTTCACGCGGGCTTGAGGGGGGTCTTGAGGGGCTCGCGTGGGGCGCTAATTCGTTTATCGTGCCGCGAATGAGAGGGGGCTGTTCATGGGTGTAAACTCTGTCCTTTGCAGTGCGATGCGGCATCTCATTGGCCCCTCGGCAATGATTTTGGCGATGGCCATGCCAGCCCATGCGTGGCAGGCCGGAACCGAGGGGGTCCTGTGCACACTGACCCATGCGCAGGACGACGTTGATGTCCGCCTGACTTTCGACCCCGCAGTGCCGCTCTACACCATCACGCTGACCAGTCCGGAGCCATGGCCGATCGCCCCCGATTTCGTGATCGTGTTCGACGGCCCGCAGCCCAACATCATCGCCACCGACCGCCATGTCCTTTCCCCCGACCGTCGCAGTCTGACCGTGTCGGACAGGGGGTTCGGCAACGTGCTGGACGGATTGCAGTTCAACCAGACCGCAACCGGGATCAGCGGTGCCGCAGCAAGGGCCGTCTCCCTCGCTGATGCGGCACCCGAGGTTGCGGCGTTTCGGGCGTGCCTTGGGGCACCATCGGCGTGATCGCCCTGGGCCTGCCGCGGTAACCCATCGTTAACCAGAATCACCTCAAGTTTCGGGCCATGCCAAACGACATGTCCCATCCGCCGGTTGCCGCAGCTTCCCCCATCGGGCAACTGGCCGCGCGCGCGTCGCGCTACTGTGCCCGCGCAGACATCCTCAGCCGGGCACCTGATCTGACCGTGGCGGCAGCGGCCAAGGCACTCGACCATCTGGCAGGGCTTCAAGCCGCCTTGGCAGAGGAGCGTTTGCGTCAGTGCCGAAATACAAGGGCCGATCTGGAACGAATCGAAGGTCAGTTCCACCCCCATGAAGCAGCCCTGAAGGCCGCGCGGGCAGCCCTTTCGTCGGCCCTGCTTCGTGCCCGACCAGACCCGGAATTGGCCTTTGGACTCGTGCCGCATGGGGCGGGCTCGGGAACGGGGCGATCGCAAAAGGATGATGGTGCGTCAGGTGCCCGCCCTGCTGGCACGACAGACATAGCGCCGAAAGCGGTGTCCGCGTGCCGGGCGCTGCTCGACCTCGACGCCTTGCGGCCCTACCTGACAGACCACGCCCTGCGTCACGCGATTGAGGCGCATGCCCGCGCCACCGGCCGCCACGACCTGCGCGGCGTGGCTTATGCTGCCCTGCCATCCGGTGCGCTCCTCCCCTGCACTGTTTCCTGACCCCCCCTGATCGTGTCCAAATTGCACTGAGTTTTGGGGATTGCTGTTGGGACTGGCTGGTGTGGATGGGTGTTGGTGGCGAAGGGGGCTAGGGTGTCTGGGTGGTGGTTCGCGGGGACTGCGATGTGTTTGGCGGCTTGA
>JBBQHZ010000025.1:0-36392 GCA_038324445.1 Rhodobacterales bacterium
GCCATTGCCGAAGATTGCCTCGAAATTCGGGGCGCGGCTGGCGGTGGCAAGGATCGCGGATTGCACCTGCGCGAAGGTCAGCATCTGGCCCGACAGCGTGAAGATCTCCACCGTTTCCGACCGCCAGGTCAGGGTCGCGCCCGTGGCCGTCGCGGTATAGCCGATCTGGGAAGGGTCGTAAAACATCGGCCAATCGCTCAGGTCCAGACGGTCCGACCCGGGCTGAAAGCCCATGATGCGGTCGGTCTGGCCATCGGCGCGCAGGATGAAGGTATCATTGCCGGTGCCGCCATTCATCGTGTCGTTGCCAAGGCCGTCCTCGATCAGGTCATTGCCGGCACCCCCGACGAGGCTGTCATTGCCCGCGCCGCCCACCACGATATCGTCCAGCGCGCCGCCCGAGAATGTGCCGCCCAGATGGCTTGCCATCACGACATTTCCCTGCTGCGACAGATCGATTGAAATGTCGGCAAACCCGCCCGCGGTTTCTGACGCGGCGAAAACCCTAATCGTGGTGCCGTCCGCATAGGCTGCCGTGGCCGATACGTTGCCAAGGCCAAGGCCCACGCCGTTCTCCAGCACGTCGAGCAGTTGCAGCCGCCCGCTGGGCATCATCACGAAGAGCGTCAGGCCATCGTCGCCACCGCCCGCGATGACGTAGTGACGGCCATCGACCTCGACCACCTCCAGCGTCTGAACCCGCCCGAACCGGGTGTTGAGGGTGTCGTTCAGGTGCTCCACCGGCACCAGCGCGCCGTCCGGTCCGATTTCCAGCACCGTCAATGCCCCCGATTGCCCAATGGCGTCGCCGGGGGACGACGCGACGATGACAAAAGCGCGGTTGCCTATCTGCACCAGTTCGCTGGCGGTCGGCACCATGATGCCCAAGCCCTCATTCACCCCCTGGTTGGCGATGTTGAACAGCTTGTTATCCTTGATAAAAAAACTTGATACTCCGAAGTCGCTCTGGCTGACGCTGATCAGGAACTGCGCGGTGCCGACCTGCACCGTATCGAGCGCAATGGCGTTGCGCGCATAAGTCGTCGCCGTGTCGTTCAGCGTGATGGCCTGCGTGATCGAACCCGATTGAGTCACCTGATAGCCCTGGATCTGGCTGGTGGCCGTGTCGGACATGAACAGCATGTCGCTGCCCCATTGCGACACCTCGGTCAGTTGATCGTTGGCGACATTGACGCCCTGCAACAGGGTGCTGTTACCGATGGCGCCGTTGTTGCCCAGCGTGAACATCCGCAATTGCACGTCGCCCGATCCGGCCACCGCAATGGCGTCGGTGCCGTTCACCGACACCAGCGCCAGATTGCGCAATACGCCATCGGCCCAGCCGGCATCGAAATAACGATAGTTGGTGAATTGCGCCGGACCGCTTCCGGCGACGTTGAACGCGCTCAGCCCGCCCAGTTGCCCCGAGCTGGCATAGACCATCGGACCACTGGCGCCTTCAAGAACAAGCAGATCGGTGATGCCGAAATCCAGACTGGATAGTCCGGTCTGCACCCGTCCATCGAAGACCATCGTCGCCATTGTTCACCCCTTGACCTCGGGGCAGACCATCGGGTCGGGGGTCGGTCAGGACGTGGAGACTTTTGGGCGCAAAGGCGAAGATTGGGCACAAAGACGCGTAGTTGATTAACCGGTCGCCCGCTGGGCACTCAGCAAAGCATGTTGTGCTTGTGGACCTCAATCGCCTCGTCGAGGTCGTCGAAATAGGTCAAATGCCCGTCTTCCAGCAGCAGGGCCGCGTCGCAATACTCGCGCAACTCGACAAGGTTGTGATTCACCATGATCGCCCCGGCACTGGCCATCCGCTCCTGAAACACAGCCTTGCTCTTCTGCCGGAAGGCGGCATCGCCGGCGCTGGTGACTTCGTCGACAAGGTAGATGTCGAAGGCGATTCCCATCGACAGTCCAAAGGTCAGGCGCGATCTCATGCCGGCCGAATAGGTGCGCACGGGCATGTGGAAATGCGCGCCCAGTTCAGCGAAGTCGCGCACGAAACGGGCCAGCTCGTCAGTATCCACGCCATAGACGCGCGCGATGAAGCGGGTGTTCTGCGCGCCGGTCAGTTCAGGGTGGAACGACCCGGCAAATCCCACCGGCCAGCTGATCGTGCCATCCGCCACCACCCGCCCCTGATCGGGACGCATGTTGCCGGCGATGATCTGCATCAGCGTGGATTTGCCTGCCCCGTTGCGCCCCAGAAGCGCCAGCGACCGTCCCGTTGGCAGCGTCAGGTTCAGGTTGTCGATGACGACGCGGCGCTGTCCTGCAACCCGGAATGACTTGGACAGGCCCTCGAACCGGATCATCTGGCAGTCCTATTGCCGGTCGCGGATCGAGTAGAACACCAGCGCCAAGATCGACCAGCCGAGCAACAGGAACAGCGCGGTCAACCCAAGGATCACGTCGGCGCGCGGGAATCCGGCGCTTTCGGACAGGGTCGGCTGGATGAACACCGCCAGATAGCGGCTTTGCCGTGCGTCGTTGACGCGCGCGATCTCAAGCGCCGTCAGCGCGCCACGATAGCTTTCCTCGGCGAATTCGCGGTCAACCATCAGGCCCTCGAATTCGGCCATCAGGCTTGGATAATCCGCGCCGCCAACCTGCGCGTCGGCAAGGGTGAAATTCTCGCGCTCCTGCGCGATGCGGGCGCGGATCACGACGGCGCGCTGTGCAAGCTGGCGCAGGCGCGGGTCGTCGGGGTCGGCGGTGTTGGCGTTCAGCAGATCGAATTCGATCAGCGCCTCGGCCAACTGTTGCTGGAGGTTGTTCAGCACGCCCAGGCGCCCCTGAAGGTCGCGTTCGGGATCGACGATCTGGCTGCGCGTGCGGAAGATCGTCACAGCCTCCCGCGCCAGGCGCAGACGCTCCATCGTGGCGTCCAGATCCGCCTGTGCGAAGCGGATCAGGTCGGCACGCGCCGCGCCGTTCAACTCGTTCACCAGAAGCTGGCTTTCGTCGATGATGGCCTGCGCGATGTCGCGCGCCATCTCGGGCTCGAATGCGCGCACCCGAAGTTCGATCAACCCGCTCGACTGGCCGTAGCTGACCCGCACGATCCGCTGCCAATATTCCACAACCCCTTCGATAGATGCCTCGGGGGACAGGGCGAAAACCGGATCGCGGTCATGGGGTTCGGAGTAATGCGCCATCAGGCCAAGGCGGGCATCGATGCGGCGCACAAGTTCCTGGCTGAGGATGTATTCGAACAGGATATCGGTGTCGCTTTGCCCGCTGCCACTGGTGAAGGCGGCAAGACCATCCAGCATGGCGCCGCCAGCACCCGATTCGCTCTGCCGGACGGTGAACCCGGTGGTGGAGGCATATTGCGGCACCGCCACCTCCATCAGGTAATAGGCAACGGCCGCGAAAGGCGCGATCACCAGCAGCACGAACGAGGCCATCAGCCCCCAGTGTCGCCGCCGCATCCGTGCCGGTGCCGCCGTCGGCGTATGCACCCTGATTCGTCGCCCCACATCTGCCAACGGACCGGTGTTCGGATTTTCCGCGCCGCGCTTCAGCGGGGCCGACTGGTTCATGGGGGCGCTGTGTTTCATCGGGCTTGTCAATTCTTTGGCAATCCTTGGCGCGTTCAATGCACCTGTCCGGACAGAGCTACCTGCCGGACGTTAAGGAAGAATGATGACCCACAGTTTTCCGTTGCAGCACGGCCCACTTCCCGCCTATGCGCCGTCCCCGCCCGTTGGCCGCGCCCGTCAGCGCCCGCGCAGTTTCGCGTCCGGCCGCGCCATCGTGGCGTTGATGCTGCGCGAGATGTCGACGCGCTATGGCCGCTCGCCCGGTGGCTATATCTGGGCGGTGCTCGAGCCTTTGGGCGCCCTCATCGTCATGTCATTCGTGTTCGGTCTGCTGCTGCGTGCGCCGTCGCTCGGCAATTCGTTCCTGTTGTTCTACAGCACCGCCTACATCCCCTTCCTGCTCTACAGCGTGACCCTGACCAGCGTGATGACGGCGTTGAATTTCTCCCGACCGCTGCTGATGTATCCCGCCGTCTGCTGGCTGGATGCGCTGCTGGCGCGCTTCGCGCTGAACGCGCTGACGATCGTGGCCGTCGGCTCGATCCTGCTGTTCGGCGTGCTGGAATTCACCGACGCGTCGGCGGTGCTGGAGTTTCGCTATATCGTGTTGTCCATGGCGTTGGCGGCCCTGCTGGGCCTTGGCCACGGCACCCTGAACTGTGCGTTGGTCGGGCTGTTCCCGGTCTACGGCTCGGTCTGGTCGATCACGTCGCGGCCGCTGTTGATCGCGGCGGGGGTGTTCTTCCTGTACGAGGATCTGTCACCCAACCTTCAGGTATTCCTCGATTGGACGCCATGGATTCACTTTACCGCACTGTTCCGGCAAGGCGTCTATGCGACCTATGCTCCGGATTTCATCTCGGTGCCGATGGTGCTGGTCTGGGGTCTGGTGCCGCTGGCTCTTGGCCTGCTGCTGTTGCGCCGCTTCCGTCAGGATATCCTGACGCGCTGATCTACACGCGATGATAGGGCGCGCCCGACAGGATCGACGCCGCGCGGTAAAGCTGCTCGGCCAGCATGACGCGGGCCAGCATGTGCGGCCACACCATCGACCCGAACGACACCGCCATGCCGGCCTCGGCCCGCAAGGCCGGGTCGATCCCGTCCGCGCCGCCGATCACGATGGTCAGATCACCCGCGCCCCGGTCGCGCTGCGCCACCAGACGGTCCGCGAAGGCAGGCGAGGCCATAACCTCGCCCCGCTCATCCATCACCCAGAATGCAGGCCCCGGCAGCGCCCGGCGGATCAACTCCGCCTCCGCCGCCATTCCGCCGCCCTTGCGGTCGTCGACCTCCAGAACCTGTCCAAGGGTCAGGCCAAGGCCCCGGCCCACCTTGTCGAATCGCCCCAGATAGTCGTCGATCAGCGTCTTTTCCGGCCCGCCTCGCAGGCGGCCGACAACGCAGAGATGCACCTTCATGCGGTCACGTCAGGCACGCCGCCCCCTCAGGACGACAGGGCACCGCTGGCCGGTTGCCACATCTTCTCAAGCTGGTAGAATTCCCGCACCTCGGGCCGGAACACATGGACGATCACGTCGCCCGTGTCGATCAGCACCCAGTCGCCGGTATCCTTGCCTTCGATCTTCGAGATCAGCCCCAGATCGGTTTTCAACCTATCAACCAGCTTTTCCGCCATGGCCGAGACCTGACGGGTCGACCGGCCGGAAGCCACGACCATATAGTCGCCAATCGAGGTTTTTCCGCGCAGATCGATCTGCACGACATCCTCGGCCTTGTCGTCATTCAGGGATTGGATGATCTGCTCAAGCAGCTCTGCGCTGGTGTAATCGATCGTTTTTGTGGCGCCGCGCGCCGGTGCGGCGGTGGTCTCAGCCACCGCATGGGTCAGTCCGGTCAGGACTCTGTCCTCCTGCTAATGCGCCTGTCGTCCCCGACGCCGGGCATGGAGTCAAGATAGCATCGCGCCGTGTTGTTCTCAACTCCACGATGATCAAATGAGCCAAGTGTTGCCGTAACGGTTTGTTAACCATGTTGCCCCATCGTCCGCCCATGCGCCTCGGTTCCCTCCTTTTCGTCCTCGCCCTTGCCGCCTGCGACAGCCCGTCGCCCGCGATGATGGGGCAGGAAGCCACGCGCGTCGTTGTGGACGGGATCGAATTTTCCGTCCGCCGCAACGGTTCCCGCGCCGAGGCGATCCGCCTGAACGCCATGGCGCGTCCCTCCATCGGGGCCATTGTCAGCCGCGTCGAGCAGGCGATGGAACAGGCCACCGGCTGCGATGTCGTCACCGACAGTCTGCGCGGCGACCAGAACGTGATGCGCGCCGATCTGATCTGCGCCTGAGGTTGCGTGTCGGCGCGTGGTGCGTGGCATCGGCTGACCATCATTTTTTTCGAAGTTGATCGACCAGTGATGTGCCTTGTGCCTATTCTGCAACCCTCTCATGTATTTACCCCCACACCACATATCTTGGGGATAATCCCGCTCATATCCCCATATGCAGCGCCCCGCCGTTGACTTGACGGCCCCAGCCCGGAACATTGGTTCACTATCAGAATCGCAACCAATCCGGGCAACAAAACGTGCAGCTGATCAAACTTCGCCTCAACGGCTTCAAATCCTTCGTCGATCCCACGGACCTTGAGATTGCCGATGGGCTGACCGGCGTTGTGGGGCCCAACGGCTGCGGAAAATCCAATCTCCTTGAGGCGTTACGCTGGATCATGGGCGAAAACCGCCCCACCGCGATGCGCGGCGCGGGGATGGAGGATGTGATCTTCGGCGGCGCTGCGACGCGGCCCGCCCGCAACTTTGCCGAGGTGTCGCTTCAGATTGACAATACCGAACGCCTGGCACCTGCCGGATTCAACGAACAGGATCAGATCGACGTCATCCGCCGCATCACCCGCGATGCCGGAAGTGCTTATAAAATCAATGGAAAAGACGTTCGCGCCCGCGATGTCTCGATGTTGTTCGCGGACGCGTCCACGGGCGCGCACAGCCCCGCGCTGGTGCGTCAGGGCCAGATTTCCGAGCTGATAAACGCTCGCCCACAAGCCCGCCGGCGCGTGTTGGAGGAGGCTGCGGGCATCTCCGGCCTTTACCAGCGCCGTCACGAGGCCGAATTGAAACTGAAGGGTGCGGAAGCCAATCTGGCGCGCATCGACGATGTGCTTGACCAGATGGCAAACCAGCTAAACACTTTGGCACGGCAGGTAAAACAGGCCGCCCGCTACCGCGAGATCGGGGCCGAGTTGCGCTTGGCCGAGGGGCTGTTGCTGTTTGTCCGCTGGCGCGATGCCGACGCCGCGCGCCTGCGTTCCGAAGAGGCCCTGCGCGCGGGCCTTGCCACCGCGGCCCAGGCCGAAGCCGCCGCCCGCGCCGCCGTCAAGGCCCGTGAAGAGGCGGAAGAAGCCCTGCCGCCCATGCGCGAAGAGGACGCCGTCGCCGCCGCAATCCTCCAGCGTTTGCTGGTGGAGCGCGACAGTTTGCAGGCCGAAGCTGACCGCGCCGAAGCCGCTGTCGAGACACTTTCCAACCGCATCGCCCAGATCGACCGCGACCGCGAGCGGGAGGCCGCCTTGAACGTCGATGCCGGTGACACGGTGGAACGCCTGCGCGCGGAACGCGCCGAGTTGCAGGCCGCCCAGAACGGCCAGGACGACCGCATGGCCACCGCCCGCGACGAGGTGTCGGATGCGCGCAGCGTGTTGGCCGGGCAGGAGGCGGAACTATCTGATCTGACGGAACAATCCGCTGCCTTGGCGGCTCGTTATCAGGCCATCGATCGCCGTATCGGCGAGGCGGAAAAGGCTGTCGTCCGCAACCAGACCGACGCCCGCACCGCCGATGATGCCGCAACCCAGGCGGCCGAGCGTCTGCAAGGCCTCAAGCGCGAAGCGCAGGACGCGGAAGCGGCGCTGGTGCGCGCCACCGACCTTGCCGCCCGTGCCGAGCAGGCCCTGCTGGAAACCGAGGCCGCGCGGGCCGAGGTGCAGACCGAGGAATCCGCCGACCGCGCCAAAAGGTCCGAGGCCGAGGGCCGCGCCGCGACGCTGGATGCCGAAGTGAAGGCGCTCGCCCGCGTGCTGGAGCGCGACCGGGGCGACGGCACGCAACTGCTTGACGAGATGACGGTAACTCCCGGTTACGAGGCGGCGATCGGCGCCGCCTTGTCAGACGATCTGAAGGCCGCGCGCGCGGGCACGCCCGGCGCCACAGGCTGGACCGACCTGCCCGGCTATGACAGCGCCGCGCCGTTGCCCGCTGGCGTCAAACCCGCCACCGACATCGCGCGGTCGCCCGCCGTTCTCTCCCGCCGCCTGTCGCAGATAGGCATTGTCGATGCCTCCGACGGCCCCCGCCTGCAACCCCTTCTGCAACCGGGCCAGCGCCTTGTCAGCCGCGCCGGCGACCTCTGGCGCTGGGACGGTTTCGCCACGGGGGCGGCGGATGTTGTCTCGACCGCGGCGCGACGGCTGGAACAGGCCAACCGCCTGACCGAACTGCAATCCGAGCGGCTGCGCGCCCGCGCCGCGGCCGATACCGCGACGGCTGCACATGAACAGCTTGCCGCCCACCTCGCCAGCCTGACCGACGCCGACCGCGATGCCCGCACCGCCCGGCGTGACGCGGAAACGCAACTGTCGCAAGCCAGCCGCGCCGCCGCCCGCGCCGAGGCCGATCAAAGCGTGCTGGACGGCAAGCTGGAAACCCTGCGCCTGACCGCTTCGCGCAACGCGGAGGAGGCCGATACCGCTCGCGCCGAACTGGTCCGCGCGCAGGATTCGCGCGCCGAACTGGACGATCTGGACGCCGTGCGCGGCCGTTTGCAGGACGTGAAAACGACCGTCGAGGCCGCCCGGATGACCATGCTGACCAAGCGCGCCGCCTTCGACGAGATCAAGCGCGACGGCGAGGATCGGGTGTCGCGGATTTCCAAGATCGGGCAGGAAATCACCAACTGGCAAAGCCGTCTGACCAACGCCGCCACCCGTCTGGCGGAGTTGGACCGCCGTCAGACCGAAGCCAGCGTCGCCCTTGCCGATGCCCTGCGCAAGCCCGCCGAAGTGGCTGCGAAACGCGAAAGTCTGGCGGGCAAGATCACAGAAGGCGAAGCCCGCAAGGCCGTGGCGCAGAATGCGCTGTCGGTGGGCGAGTCGATGTGGCGCGCCGCCACCGCCGCCGAGCGGGATACCGAGCGTGCCGCGTCCGAGGCGCGCGAAGCCCGCGCCGGGGCCGAAGTCCGCCGCGACGCCGCGATGGAGGCCGTGGACGCCGCCGCCACCCGCATCATGGACGAGCAGGAGGTATCGCCAGAGGCGCTGCGCGAAAGCCTTGGCGATCTTCCCGATCCGATGCCGTCGGCCGACCATATCGACAGCGACGTGCAGCGCCTGCGCCGTCAGCGCGACGCGCTGGGTGCGGTCAACCTCCGGGCCGAGGAAGACGCCCGCGACCTGCAGGCAGAGCATGATACGCTGGCCTCGGAAAAGGACGATCTGGAAGCCGCGATCGCCAAGTTGCGCACCGGCATCGCCAGCCTGAACAAGGAAGGCCGTGAGCGGCTGCTGAAGGCGTTCGACGAGGTGAACGTGAATTTCTCCAAGCTTTTCAAGCACCTCTTTGGCGGTGGTGAGGCGCGTCTGGTGCTGGTTGAGTCCGACGATCCGCTGGAGGCGGGGCTGGAAATCCTGTGCCAACCGCCGGGCAAGAAACTCAGCACGCTGTCGCTCCTGTCGGGCGGTGAACAGACCCTGACCGCGCTGGCGCTGATCTTTGGCGTGTTTCTGGCCAATCCCGCCCCGATCTGCGTGCTGGACGAGGTGGATGCGCCGCTGGACGATGCCAACGTGACGCGGTTCTGCGACATGCTGGACGAGATGACCCGCCAGACCAACACGCGCTTCCTGATCATCACACACCACGCTGTGACCATGGCACGGATGGATCGCCTGTTCGGCGTGACGATGGGCGAGCAGGGCGTCAGCCAGCTGGTCAGCGTGGACCTGAAGAAGGCCGAGGCGATGGTCGCCTGACCCTCTTTGCGGCAGCGAGAGATGATTGTCGGCACATCATCAGGGAAACCAACCTCCGATCGGCCTTCGGTGATGTCCGTTCATTGATCGCCCTGGCGGTGCCCCCTCGAAAAGGGGGGCGGCGGCAAACTTGGGTTCTCCTTGCCGCTCCGGCTGACCCGGCAGGCCTCTGCCACCGCGCCCTAAAGCGCGTTCAGCAGCGCGGTGGTAGGCCAGGCATCTGCGGGCAGGCCCAGCCGCTGCTGTTCTTCCCGCACAGCGCCCCGGGTGCCCGCGCCAAGGATGCCGTCAATCGCGCCGACATCGTAGCCGCGCGCCGCCAAGGCCGTCTGCAGGGCGCGCATCTGGTCACCGTCCAGTCCCGGCTCAGGGTTGCGGGTGTCGAAGATCGGTGCGCCTTCAAGCCGTGTGGCGAAATAGGCGGCGGTCAGGACGTAGGTGAAACTCTCGTTCCATTCGAAGAGCACGCTGAAGTTCGGATAGGCCATGAAGGCAGGCCCGTTGCGCCCCTGCGGCAGGATCACCGAGGCCTGCGCGTTGCGCAGCGGCAATTCCCCGTTGCGGCCCCGCACGCCATCGGCCTCCCACTCGCTGACCGGGCGCGCGCTCTGGATGCCGGTCTGATACCAGTCCAGCGTATCGGGCACGGTGATCTCCACCAACCAAGGCTCGTTCGGGTGCCATCCCAGCGACGACAGGACATTGGCGCCGCTCATCAACGCATCCGGGGCCGAGGTCTGCAACGTCACATGCCCGTCGCCATCGCCGTCGATGCCGTTGGCAATGATATCCTCGGGCAGCATCTGGACCATGCCGATTTCGCCAGCCCACGCCCCTTGCGTGTTCACCGGGTCGAAATCGCCATTCTCGAACATTTCCAGCGCGGCGAAGACCTGCGGGCGGAAGATGTGCGGGCGGCGGCAATCATGCGCCAGCGTCACCAGTGAATCGAGTGTGTTGTAGTCGCCCTGAAAGGCTCCGAAATCGGTCTCGAACGCCCAGAACGACAGCAGGATGCCGCGCGATACGCCAAAGCGCTGTTCGATCTCGCTGAAGGTCGCAGCCTGCCGTTCGCCGTTGGCGCGACCGTTGTCGAGGCGGTTCTGCGAGATCAGACGCTGGGCAAATTCGGTGAACGGGATGGAGAAGATGCCCTGCCGCCGATCCGCGTCCAGCGCCCGCTGATAGAAGCTTGCATGCCGGAAAACGCCCTCGATGGCGTCGGCGGAATGCCCGCGCTGCGCGGCTTCCGCGCGCATGTTCTGGATGAAGGTGCCGAAATCCCCGCCGCATTCTTGCGCCGTGGCACTTGTGCCAAGGAAAAGTGCCAGAAGGAGAGGTGCAAGAATGCGCATGCGAAAAGACCCTGTTGCAAGTGTTATGCCGCAGACTAGCGACCTCAGCCCTTGGCGCAAGCGTCAGGTTGGTCAGGCGGTCGTCATCCGCTCACGCCCATGCGGTTCCATCCAGTCGATCACAGGGTTGATGGGCAGGATCCGGTGCGGATTGATGGTTTCGTGGCTGTAGTGATAGTGCCGCACGATATGGTCGAAATGCACCACCTCGGCCACACCCGGCCACTGGTAAAGCTCGCGCGCATAGGCCCACATGTTCGGGTAGTCGATGATCCGCCGCCGGTTGCATTTGAAATGCAGGTGGTAGACGGGATCGAAGCGGGCGAGCGTGGTGAACAGGCGCCAATCTGCCTCGGTCACGCGATCGCCGGTCAGGTAGCGGTTCTCCGACAGGATCCCTTCCACCCAATCCAGCGCGTCGAACAGGCCGCGGACGGCCTTGTCATAGGCACCCTGCGAGGTGGCGAAACCGGCCTTGTAGACGCCGTTGTTGATCTCGTCATAAACCCGCGCGTTGACCTCGTCGATGCGGGGGCGCAGGACCTCGGGGTAATAGTCGTCGGTGTTTCCGGTAAGCTCGTTGAAGGCGCTGTTGAACATCCGGATGATTTCGGAGGATTCGTTCGACACGACCGTCTCGCGCTTCTTGTCCCACAGGATCGGCACCGTCACCCGCGTCGTCAGGCCGGGTTGCGCCTTGGTGTAGAGGTCGCGGGCAAAGGGCAGATCGTAGAGCCTGTCGCCCGTGGCCCCGTCGAAATCCGTATCGAATGTCCAGCCATCGCCCAGCATGTCGGGATGCACGACCGACACGCCGATATGATCTTCCAACCCCTTGAGGGCGCGGAAAATCATCGCCCGGTTGGCCCAGGGGCAGGCATGGCTGACATAGAGGTGGTAACGGCCGGACTCGGCCTTGAAGCCGCCCTCGCCGGTCGGGCCGGCGCTGCCATCGGCAGTCAGCCAGTTGCGGAACTGCGCCTCGGCGCGTTTGAACGCGCCGCCAGAGGCTTCGGTGTCATACCACTTGTCCTGCCATTCTCCGTCGACCAGCAAACCCATCTGATTTCTCCTTCATTTTCACATCGGTATGTAGCGACTCAGCGCCAGGGTCGTAACCAAAGGTCCCGCAGGTCTGCCTCCGCATCAGCGCACAATGGGCGTTTGATCAGGAGCCGTAACCGAGACAGACTGTTGTTATATAAGATTTCTGCAACGCAGAATCTCGCAATTTGCCGTTAATTGACTGGGAATTTACCCGTGCAGATGAAGGGCGTCCGATAGTGCCTTGTAAACGCAACGATTTTGTCATTGACCGGACATGAAACTAGGGCATCGTCATCGGGAACGCCCTTCTCTGCGTCGGAGGACCCGATGTCTGAATATCTACCCAAGGAAATCCGGGACCAATTGGCCGCCGCGGTTGCCAAAGGCAAACGCAAGCGCGCGACCCGTGCCGTGCATATCGGGGATGAAGCCTTCGCCATCCTCGACATGAGCGAGCAGGGCTTTTCGGTCGAGGCCGACAGCACGCCGCATCTGCGCGGTCTGATCGACATATACGAAGGAACGCATCACGCATATCAGGCGCTGATCGTCGCCGCTTCCCGAGATGGTGCAATGATGCGCTATGACTTCAAGCGCAACACCTCTGCGATGCAGCAAGCGCCCGTCGATTTCGAGATTTCCGCTCCCCGACCCGCCGGGCTTTTGTCCCGCGTGTGAGCGTTACGCACATTTCTTCGGCAATCTCGCTGGTTCAAGCTGAAATCTCTCGCCCTTGAGCGGAAGCATGGTCGTTATTTCGCAGAAACCGCGCAGTGGCGCGGGTAATGTGCGGCAACGACACTGCCTGCCGGGGAAGGGCCACCGATGATCGAGACTCCATACCTCCTGTTTCTGGGTGACGCACCCGACCAGCTGGCCGCGAAAGTTGCCCAAGGCATCCGGGACTGGCGGCCCGACAACGTCGTTGGGCAGTTGCGCATGGACGGCTGCAAGGCTGATGTCCGCGTCGCCGACATGGACCTTGCCGCCGCAAAGGCCTCGGGTGCCAAGACCATGGTGATCGGCGTGGCGAACCGGGGCGGCATCATCTCGCCCGCGTGGAAGCGAATCCTGATCGACGCGCTGGAGCAGGGTTTTGACCTTGCCTCGGGCTTGCACAACCTGCTGCGCGACGAGACCGATCTGATGGCTTGCGCCAAGGCCAACGGGCGGCAGTTGCACGATGTGCGCGTCCCGACGGTGAAATACCCCATCGCCAATGGCGTGAAGCGTTCCGGCAAGCGCTGCCTTGCCGTCGGCACCGATTGTTCGGTCGGCAAGATGTATACGGCGCTGGCGATGGACCGGGAGATGCGGGCGCGCGGGCTGAAATCGACTTTCCGCGCCACCGGTCAGACCGGGATTCTGGTGACTGGCCACGGCGTGCCGCTGGACGCGGTCATCGCCGATTTCATGGCGGGCGCGGTCGAGTATCTGACGCCCGATAACGACGCCGACCACTGGGACATGATCGAGGGGCAGGGCAGCCTGTTCCATGTGTCCTATTCCGGGGTGACGCTGGCGCTGGTCCATGGCGGCCAACCCGATGCTCTGGTGCTGTCGCACGAACCCACCCGCCCGCACATGCGCGGCCTGCCGGGCTATGCCCTGCCCTCGCTCGAGGCGGTGCGTGACATGTCCGTGGCGCTCGCCCGCGTTGCCAATCCCAAGGCCGAGGTCATCGGCATCTCCATAAACACCGCCGGCATGGGCGAGGATGAGGCGATGACCTACATGGAAGGCGTCGAGAAACGCATGGGCCTGCCGACGGTCGATCCGTTCCGTCAGGATGCCGGGCGCCTCTGCGACGCGCTGGAGGCCATGTGATGCGCGACGCGCGCGCTGGGCAAAGCGGCGCGCGAGGACGCGCTAGGTATTGTGGCGCGCGAGGACGCGCGACATGATCCGCATTTCCCGCGACACGTTTCGCCTGGCTGAGGTTTTCACGATCTCGCGCGGCTCCCGGACCGAAGCCCATGTGCTGACCTTTCATATAGAAGAAGGTGGCGTGACGGGCCGGGGCGAATGTGTCCCCTACGCCCGCTATGGCGAGACGCTTGAGAGTGTCACCGCGCAGATCGAAACCTTTGCCGACGGCGGAGCCCTTGCTGACATGCCCGCGGGTGCCGCCCGCAACGCCGTCGATTGCGCGCTGTGGGACTTGCGGGCCAAGCAATCCAGCCGGCGCGTGTGGCAAATCGCCAACCTGCCCGCGCCCGATCCCGTCACCAGTGCCTTCACCCTGTCGCTGGACACGCCCCAGAACATGGCAAAAGCCGCCGCCAGGCACGCTCACCGCCCGCTCCTCAAGATCAAGCTCGGCACGCCTGACGACATGGTCCGCCTCGAAGCCGTCCGCCACGGCGCGCCCGATGCCGCGATCATCGTCGATGCGAACGAGGGCTGGACGGCAGAGGTCTATACCGACCTTGCCCCCCACCTGATCCGGCTCGGCGTCCGGATGGTCGAACAGCCGCTGCCCGCCGGCAAGGACGACATGCTGGGCGAGATCGCCCGCCCCCTTCCGGTCTGCGCCGACGAAAGCTGCCATGACCGCGCTTCGCTTCCCGCCCTCAAAGGCAAATACGACATGGTCAACATCAAGCTCGACAAGACCGGCGGTCTTACCGAAGCGCTGGCGCTGCGCGATGCCGCCCGCGCCGAGGGCTATACCGTTATGGTTGGCTGCATGGTTGGCTCGTCGCTCGCCATGGCGCCGGCGGTGATGGTCGCCCAAGGTGCCGAGATAGTCGACCTCGACGGTCCGCTTCTTCTCTGCGAAGACCGCTCGCCCCCTCTGCGGTATGAGGGCTCCACGGTTTACCCTCCGGAACCTGCGCTCTGGGGCTGATGCCTCCTCCCTGTTCCCCAAAGATCCCGGGGAGCGCGTCGGACCAGAGGTCCGCATTCACGTCGGACCAGAGGTCCGCTTATCACGTCGGACCAGAGGTCCGCTTTCACGTCGGACCAGAGGTCCGCCTTCGGCAGAATGGGCTCGCCCCTCGCGCCCGCCCCGCCGCCTCTCCGCGCAGTTCACGCGGATGTGCGGTGCATCGCCCGCGCCGCTCCGTCACTCTGCGCGCAACCCAAACCCCCAAGGTTCCCCCCATGCGCCTCCTCCTCGCCGCCGCCCTGACACTCCTTGCGCCGCCCATCCTGGCAACGCCCAGCCTCGCCTGCGGGCCGGACAGCGACTGCACCGTCCTCGGCAACCGGACCTATCGCTACTATATGCCCGATACGACCGAGCCTGTCGGTGCGTTCTTCCATGCCCACGGCTATCGCGGATCGGCTGACGGGGCGATGAACAACGCCGCCCTGCGCGCCTTGGCCGACCGGCTGAACATGGCCTTCATCGCGCTCAACGCAGACGCGGATGACTGGAGCCTCGCCCACCGTCCGGCCGAACCCGGCCAGACCGACGCGCGCGAATACGACTACGTCGCCGCGGTGATCGAGGATGTCGCCACCCGCATCACCCTCGACCGGTCCCGCCTGATCGCCACCGGTTTCAGTGCGGGCGGCATGATGACCTGGACCCTCGCCTGCGGCATGTCCGACAGGTTTGCGGGCTTTGTCCCCCATTCCGGCACCTTCTGGGCCCCGGTTCCCGCCACCTGCGACAGCCCGCCCGCGACCGTCATCCACATCCATGGCAATGCCGATACCACCGTGCCGCTCGAGGGCCGTGCCATCGGGGCCACCCGTCAGGGAAGCGTTCCCGAGGCGCTGGGCATGTACAACGCCTATGGCGATTTTGCGCAGCCCATCCCCGTCGTCTCACCCCAGGGAATGCGCTGCGTCGGCAGCGACAATCCGACCGGCCAGACATTGATGTATTGCGAGTTCGACGGCGGTCATTCCTATTCGGTCGAGCGCGTCGAATGGGCGATCGAACAGATCCTCGACCGGCTATGACTTTTCGTCGCGCAGTCTGACTCGAAAACCGGTTTCCCCTTGTCGGATTGCGCTCTAGACCGGGGCGACCCTTTGTCCCTGGAGCCGCCCCATGTCCCGCACCGTCTACGTCAACGGCCACTACCTGCCCGAGCATGAGGCGACCGTCTCGATCTTCGACCGGGGGTTCCTCTTCGCCGACGGCATCTACGAAGTCACGTCGGTGCTCGATGGCAAGCTGATCGACTTCGCTGGCCACGCGCAGCGCCTGCAACGCTCGCTGGACGAGTTGGCGATGAAGAACCCGACCACCGAGGCAGACCTGCTGGAAATTCACCGCGA
Organism: Rhodobacterales bacterium; assembly: GCA_038324445.1. Classification (GTDB taxonomy): domain Bacteria; phylum Pseudomonadota; class Alphaproteobacteria; order Rhodobacterales; family Rhodobacteraceae; genus Gymnodinialimonas. The sequence continues at coordinate 16,201 of JBBQHZ010000025.1, forward strand.
ATTGATCCGCGCCAACGACATCACCGACGGCCTGATCTACCTGCAGATCACCCGCGGCGCGGCCGACCGCGATTTTACCTATCCGCCGGAAGGCACGCCCCAGACCATCGTGCTGTTTACCCAGGCCAAGATCGACCTTGCCAATAATCCCATGGCCAAGACAGGCATGAAGGTGATCTCGATCGAGGATCAGCGGTGGGCACGGCGCGATATCAAGACGGTGCAACTGCTCTATCCCTCCATGGGCAAGATGGCGGCCAAGGCGGCGGGGGCGGATGATGCCTGGATGGTCGAGGACGGCATGGTGACCGAGGGCACCTCGAACAACGCCTATATCATCAAGGGCAACACCATCATCACCCGCCATCTCGGCACCGAGATCCTGCACGGCATCACCCGCGCCGCTGTCCTGCGCATGGCGCAGGAGGCGCAGATGCAGGTCGACGAACGCCCCTTCACGATGGACGAGGCCAAGGCGGCGGACGAGGCCTTCATCACCTCGGCCTCTGCTTACGTGATGCCCGTGGTCGAGATCGACGGCGTGGCCGTAGGCTCCGGCAAGCCGGGGCCTATTACTGCCCGGCTGCGGGAAATCTACCTCGACGAGATGCGCAAGGCGGCCATCTAGGCGCGTTCGCCCGGGCAAGTGCCGGAAGATTTCCGGGCGACCGCGCCGGGGCTCTGCCCCGGACCCCGGGATATTTTTGGCACATGGAAAGGGCGGTCAGTCCTGCAGGGCGGCGTCATAGGCCACCAGTTCGACGGTATTGCCTTCGGGGTCTTCGGTGAAGACGCCGCGCCAGCCGACCCAGCCGAAATGTTCTACCCGGTAGGTCAGGCCCTGCGCCACAAACCACGCCATCGCTGCGTCCTGTTCCGCGAAGGGAAGGGACAGCGCGATGTGATGCAGCGAGGATCGCGCGCCGGTTTCGGGTGCGTCCGGGCCGGTGGGATGCAGGCCGGGCCGGCCCGCCATGGCCTTGTCGAAGAGCGCAAGGACCTGCGTATGCCCGCCGAACCCTTCTGCGATGCGGAAAAACACGATGCCGGTGGCGGCGCTGCCCTCCATCCGCTCCAGCCCCAACGTATGTTCGTAGAACTGCGTCATCCGTCCGACATCATCGCAGCGGATGGCGATCTCGCCCAGGGCGCGGATGCGGAAGGGTGGGGTCATGGCGCGACGGTAGAGAGGTTTCGGGAGTGGGGCAACGCGGACCCTCGGGGAGGTTGAGATCGGATTTCTATCGTCGATGGTCAGCCCATCGCGCCGAATTCGGCGCGGCAGGCGGGTGGCCATGTCGGGCTAGCTCCCCATGAAACGCCGCCTTGCTTCAACGGCCATGTTGTAGCGTTGCTCGAGATCGGCGATCAGGGCCATCGCAAGGCGTCTGGCATCATGGCCCTCTGCCTCCCTGTAGGTCTGCCTGGCCGCTTCCAGCAATTTCTTGATCTTGAACTCCTCGGGCAGGGCGCCTGCTTCGGCCATGATGCGGACCGCCACCGCAGTTGCCATGTCAATGAAGGCCTCGCCCGAGCGGTCGGGCAGCGGTTGCCCCTCGCCCTTGAGGCCACGCAACTTGCCCTCTGCAAGGGCCTTCTGGATTTGTTGCTCCACGAGGCGGGCAATGGATTGGGTCATCAGGTGTTCCTTCCTTCATTGCGGCAACGCCTGGAGGATTTCACGACGATCCGTCGAACATGGCTACCGGAAACAAGGCGGGGACACAAAGTCTTGTGCAGGGCGAGTGCTTTTTCTGAACCGCGGAGAATGGCCACCCTCCCTGTCTGCTGGTGTGATCTTCTCAATGCAGCCGCCGCCGCATCCACCCATTAACCATGGGCACGAAACCAAAATGCCCTTCGCGCGCATCACGAGTGCAGCGTCAGCAGAAATCCCCCTGCGCGAACCAGCCTCCCGAACTCAGCCCCCCATGGGCGTAGTAAAGCCACAGATGCACGCCGTCCTCGGTCCGCACCCGCCAGTAATCCCGCACGCCCGATCGCCATTCGGGGTCGTCCAGCCACCATTCCGGCGCGATGCGTTCCGGCCCCGTCGCCACCAGCGTCTGGAACGTCCGGCCGCGCCAGCGGAAGGCGGGCGGCACATCGGGAAGGTCGGGCGCGGTGACCGGTTCGGGCCTGAACAGCATCAGGGGGCGGGGGCGGGTCGGGCGGGGCCACAGCCCCGGGCTGTGCGGCTCGGACCAGGCGGCCGCCAAGGGCACGGCGGTTTTCTCGGGGATGTGGCTGTCGGCGGGCCGCGCGCGGCGGATCGCCTCCAGACCCACCCGCGCGCCCAGACGCGCGATCAGGTCGGCCATCTCCTGCTCCTCTCCCCGGGGGGCGGTGGCATCGCGGGCGACGGCCCAGCCGCCCTTGTGCTCGGTGGCATGCAGCGGCTCGGTCAGATGGGCGATGACGCGCAGCCGGTCGATGCCGAAGCCTGCCTCGACCGCGCCCAGCTTCATCTCGAACAGCGGCTTCAGCTTGTCGGGCTGATCGGCGGGCCGTGCCAGACCGATCTCCACCACCTGCGTGGTGCCATCCACCCGGTTCAGCTCCAGCCGCACCCGCCGCGCGCCGCGCCCTTGCGCGCGCAGCTTCTCGCAGAGCGGCGGAAGCAGCCGATCGAGGCCCGCGACAATGTCCGCCTCCAGCCCGATGGGTTCCGGCAGGCTGAGGCGCACGGCGAAATGCAGCGGCGCGCCCGCGGGCGAGATCGGTTCCGGCTCGATCCCCAGCGCTTGATCCAGCCGCCGCACGAAGCCTTGCCCGAAGCGGCGCGCCATGGCGGCGCGGGGCAGGCCCAGCACGTCGCCGATCCGGCGCAGGCCCAACCGCGCCAGGCTGGCCGCAACATCGGCGTCCACCCGCAACGCGGCGATGGGCAGGGCGCTCAGCGCCTGCCGCGTGGCACCGGGGGCCGCGATGCGCGGCATGGCCCCGCCCGCCATCGACAGCTTCGGTGCGGGGCCGCCCTTGACCCAGTGCCGCTTGCTCGCGCGCGACCGTGTCGCCCGCGCTTCCTGATCGATGGCGTCCCCGCTGCGACCGGCGGCCAGCCCACCCCCGCCGCCATACCGCGCCAAGGCCCAGGCGGCGCCCGCGGTGTCGGCGATGGCGGCGCAAACCGTCAGCCCCAGATCGGCGCAATCCTGATGCACCTGATCGAACAGCGCCTCTTCCCCGCCGAACAGATGGGCGCAGCCCGTCAGGTCGACCAGCAGGCTCGATGCACCCTCCTCCGCCACCCAGGGGCTGAACTTGCCCGCCCAGCGGCGCAGGGCCGACAGGAACGCCGCCTCTCGCCCCGGATCGGCGGGGCGCGTCACGATGTCGGGGCACAGCACCGCCGCCTCGCTCAGGGATTGCCCGCGTGACAGGCCCAACGCCTCGGCCGTGGCCGAGGTGGCGGCCAGTTGGCGCATGTTGCCGATTTCGGCGACGGTGACCAAGGCCACCTCGGCCAGAAACGGCTCTGCCCGCATTATCCGCTCCGCGCCCAGGCGGGGGAACCACAGCGACAGGATGCGGCGGCGCGGTGAAGGGTGGGGGCCGGTAGGGACGGACATGGAGGGCAGCCATATGTTCCTGTTATGTTCTGACATTTAGAGCGCGTCCCTCTGGGAGTCGAGTCCGCTCCGCGCTATATCGAGCGTCATGGAAACCCTCGCCACCCTCACCGCCCGCCACGCCCGGAATGGCCGCATCGACTGGATCGGCCTGCGGCCCGCGCGATTGGAAGGGATGGCCGCCGTCGATCATGCGACGCTACAGGCGGGCGGCCTTGAGGGGGATCACGCCCGCGCCGGAAAACGCGCCGTGACGTTGATCCAGGCCGAGCATCTGCCGGTGATCGCCGCCCTTGCGGGCCTGCCCATCGTCGCGCCGGAAACGCTGCGTCGCAACCTTGTGGTATCCGGCCTCAACCTGCTGGCCCTTCGCGGCAAACGCCTGTGGCTCGGGCAGGCGCTGATAGAGATCACCACCCCCTGCGCGCCCTGTTCCCGGATGGAGGCAGCGCTTGGTCCCGGCGGCTACAATGCGATGCGGGGGCATGGTGGTTGGTGCGCCACGGTCATCACACCGGGCCAGGTCGCCCTTGGCGACAGCGTCCGGCCCGACTGAGCCCACCGCCGAGAACGCGCGAAGCGCGGCGGAGGCCCACCCGCGCCGAAGGCGCCTTGGAAGGAAGTCCGCCAACGCCGAAGGCGCGCCAGAACCTATCCCTGACGCAACCGCAACAGCACCGCGAGCGAGGCATAGCCATCCGGCGTCACCCCCACCTGCGCCTGAAACTGGCGCACGGCGGCAATCGTGTTCGGCCCGATGATCCCGTCAATCCGTTCCGCGTAATGCCCCGCCGCCTGCAAGCGGCGTTGCAGTTCCTGCCGCTCGTCAAAACTCAGCGCCCTGTCGCCGCGTGGCCACCCGGCCTGAAACGCTGACCCGCCCTGCAGGCGATCGCTCAGATGGCCGATGGCGATCACATAGGCATCGGCCGGGTTATAGCGCTCGATCACGCGAAAATTGTTGTAGACCACCAGGGCTACACCCTGCGAGCCGGCTGGCAGCAGGATCGATGCCGGGCCATGGTCCGGCACCGGGTCACCATTGATCAGCCGCACCCCCTGACCGTTCCAGAACGTTGCACCAATCCGCTCCTGCTCGCCCGCCAGCCGATAGTCGAAACCGTCGGGAAGGCGCACTTCCAGCCCCCAGGGCTGACCATAGGTCCAGCCATGCTCTGCCAGATAATGCGCGGTCGAGGCCAGGGCATCCACCGGGTCATCGCCCCAGATATCGCGCCGGCCATCGCCGGTGAAATCCTGCGCATATTGCAGGTAGCTTGTCGGCATGAACTGCGTATGTCCCATCGCGCCCGCCCATGATCCGGTCATGGTGCGGGGCCGCGTGTCGCCCGATTGCAGGATCTGCAACGCGGCCAACAGCTGTTCCTCGAAGAACTCGCTGCGCCGCCCGTCATAAGCAAGGGACGCCATCGCCGCGATCACATCGGTGCTGCCGCGCGTTGCGCCATAGGCGCTTTCCAGACCCCAGACGGCGACCACAACCTCGGCCTCAACGCGGTAGCGTTCCTCGATCAGGTCCAGGGTTTCCCGGTAGTTGGCCATCTGGCTGCGGCCATTGGCGATCCGGTCGGCGGAGACGGCACTGTCGAGGTAATCCCACAAGGCGCGCGAGAACTCGGCCTGGTTGCGATCTCGCTCCAGCACGCGGGCATCCAGTTCGACGCCGTCGAAGGCCTGATCCAGCGTCGCCTGGTTGATCCCGGCCTGACGCGCGCGGGTCTGGAACGCGGTGATCCAGGCGCGGAATTCAGGGTTGGTCGTGGGGCTCGGGATCACCGCCACCTCGGCCACGGCTTCGGCCACGGCCTCTGCCACAGGTCCTTCGGGGATGGCTGCGACCTCTGCGGGCACCTCGCCCCGGCGCAGCGGGCGCGGCGAGGTGAGGATGGCAAGAGCGCTGGCGGGCCGCGGAGCCTCGGCTGCAACCGGGGCGACGGTTTCCGGCACAACGCTTTCCGGCACACCGGTTTCCGGCACGACGGGGTCAACCCCGGCTGCGGCGATGGCGGCAGAGGCCAACGCCGCGATGTCGGCGATGGGCGGTGCCTCGGGCGCCTCTGCCGGAACCGGCAGTTCCGGCAGCGCCGGCAGAACCGAGATTGCCACCGCATCCGCGTCTTGCGCCACGACGACGTCCTCGATCACTTCGACAATCACACGCGCCGTGTCGGGCGCTTGCTCCGGCGCTTGCTCTGGCACCTGTTCTACACCGGACCGATCAGGGCGCGGCAGCGGCACCAGCGACACGTCTGGGGGCGCGGCCAAAGCCGGGGCACTGCCAAGCAGCAGCACAATACCAAAGGATCGGAACAGGCCAGTCATTTTGCGCGCGGGGGTCACTAATACCAGATGGCTCAATGATATAACGCTGTTGGCCATGATTTACACTATTTCCACCAACAATGCGCGGGGTTCTGCCGGTTGCCTTGCCAAAGATCAGTTTAACGAGCGCTTAATATCAGCGCCGCGCCGCCTTCTTGCGCAGCTTGGCCCCGCGCGCCTTGGCCCCGCTTGCTTTGAATTGGCCCACCTTGCGCCCCGTCACCGGTTTGCGCCGCCACTTGCGGGCGTTTTGCGGGCGGGCTTGTCCGTCGTGCTCCAGCAGTTCGAGGATCAGACCGCCGGTCACCGGCACCGCCTCGGCCAGTTTCACCAGCACCCGGTCGCCCATCCCGATGGTCATGCCGGTATCCACGCCCATCAAGGTCTGCCCTTCCGCATCGAAGTGGAAATATTCCTGCCCCAGCGAGCGGACCGGCAACAGGCCATCGGCCCCGGTCTCGTCCAGTTTCACGAAGGCGCCGAACCGCGCCACACCGCTGATCCGCCCGGCAAATTCTGCCCCCACCCGGTCCGACAGGAAGGCCGCCAGATAGCGGTCGGACGTGTCGCGTTCCGCCACCATGGATCGCCGCTCGGTATCCGAGATCAGCTTTGCTGTCTCGTCCAGCCGCTCGAGCTCGTCGGGGGCCAATCCGTCCCGTTTCGCGTCGGGACCCCAGCCATGGGCCGAAATCAGGGCCCGGTGCACGATCAGGTCGGAATAGCGCCGGATCGGCGAGGTGAAATGGGCGTAGGATTTCAACGCCAGCCCGAAATGCCCGAAATTCTCGGGGCTGTAATAGGCCTGCTGCATGGATCGCAGGGTGGTGATGTTGATCAGTTCCGATAGCCCACTATCGGCGGCGCCCTTGAGCAGCGCGTTCAGGTGCCGCGTCTGCAGCACCTGCCCCTTGGCCAGCGTCAGGCCCGATGCCACGGCAACCTCGCGCAGGGCGTCGAGTTTCTCGGGCGATGGCTCCTCGTGGACCCGAAACAGAAGCGGCGTGCGCTTTGCCACCAGCGTCTCGGCGGCGGCGACGTTCGCCAGCACCATGAATTCCTCGATCAGCTTGTGCGCGTCCAGCCGGTCCTTGAACGCGACCGAGGTAACGTGGCCAGCGTCATCCAGCTCGATCCGACGCTCGGGCAGGTCCAGATCCAGCGGCTGGCGTTTCGATCGGGCGATTTTCAGCGCCTCGTAGGCGGCGTAAAGCGGGGCGATGACCGGTGCGACAAGCGGGGCGGTCCTGTCGTTCGGCTGCCCGTCCTGCGCTGCCTGAACCTCCTCATAGGTCAGGGAGGCGGGCGATTGCATCATCCCGCGATGGAAGCTGTGGCCGATCTTCGCGCCCTCGGCATCGATCACCATCCGCACCGCGATCACCGGGCGCGGCACGCCTTCGTGCAGGCTGCACAGATCGCCCGACAGCCGGTCGGGCAGCATCGGCACCACGCGGTCGGGGAAATAGGTCGAGTTCCCGCGCTTGCGTGCCTCGCGGTCCAGCGGCGTGCCGGGCCGCACATAGGCGGCCACATCGGCAATTGCGACCCAGATCATATGCCCGCCCTTGTTGCCGGGGTCCTCATCGGCATGGGCATAACACGCATCGTCATGGTCGCGCGCGTCGCTGGGGTCGATGGTGACAAGCGGCATGTCGCGGAAATCCTCGCGGCCCTTCAGGCCTGCGGGTTTCGCAGCGTCCGCCTCGGCCACGGCCGCATCGGAAAAGCTGTCGGGAATGCCGTGTTCGTGGATCGCGATCAACGACACCGCACGCGCGGCCCCCGGATCGCCCAGCCGCGTCACGATCCGCGCGCGCGGCAGACCCATGCGCGCCTTGGGACCGGCCAACTCGCCCTCGACTAACTCGCCATCCCGGGCACCGTGCGTATCGCCGGGCCGCACCATCCATTCCTTGTCCGACCCCTTGGTGATCGGCGAAATCCGCCCGCCTTCCGCCCCCTTGCGGAAGATGCCGAGGATCTTGCGGGGATTGGTGCCGATCTTGCGGATCAGCCGGGCGGTATAGCGATACTCTTCCCCCTCCGCCTCGAAGAGCTTGGCCAGAATGCGGTCGCCCTCGCCCACGGTCGGATCGGCGCTGCGCGGGCTGAACAGCACGCGCGGCTCGGGACCGTCGCCCTGCCATTCCAGCGGGCGCGCGAACAGATCGCCGGCATCGTCGGGCGGCAGGATCTGCAGGATCGTGACCGGCGGCAGCTTGTCGGGATCGCGGTAGGTGCGCCCGGTTTTCTCCACGTACCCCTCGTCTTCCAACTCCCGCAAGACGCGCTTGAGGTCGATGCGTTCCGCCCCCTTGATGCCGAAGGCCTTGGCGATGTCGCGTTTGGACCGCAGGCCGGGATTATCGGCGATCCATTTGAGAAGCTGGTCTTTGGGGGGAACGGTGCTCATGGTCCGTCAGGTAGCACGGGGCCGGGGGGGCGTCATGGGTGAAATCGCAGGCGCCGGTTCGGGGGGAAACGGTGCATTTGAGTTTTTCTGCCAAGATGAAACGGGGGCGGGGCGCGATCATCCGGCGAAGTAATCCGTCAGCACGCGGGTATAGACGCGCTTGAGGGCGTGGATGTCGCTGACCCGCACACGTTCGTCGACCTCGTGCATGCGGTGGCCAACAAGGCCGAACTCCACCACCGGGCAGTGGTTCTTGACATAGCGCGCATCGGACGTGCCGCCGGTGGTGGAAATCTTGGGTTGGCGGCCGGTTTCTGCCTCGACCGCCTTGGCGACAAGGCTGGACAGGTCGCCCGGCGGCGTCAGGAATGACTCGCCGCTCAGGCGCGTCGTCATTTCGATGCGGGTGCCGGTTTCATCGGCCACGCGGTCGGCTTCCTGCCGCAGCCACGCCGTCAGGCTGTCGCCGCTATGCAGGTCGTTGAAGCGCAGGTTCACGGTCATGCGGGTGCGTGCCGGGATAACGTTGCTGGCCGCGTTGCCGGTGTCGATCGTGGTGATCGAGCAGGTGGAGGCATCGAAATGGTCGGTCCCCTCGTCCAGCACATGGGACGACAGGCGATGGCCCAAAAGCGCCACGGCGGGCATCGGGTTCAGTGTCTTGTGCAGATAGGCGGAATGACCCTGCTTGCCGATTACCTCGAAATAGGCGGTCAAGGCGCCGCGGCGGCCGATCTTCATCATGTCGCCCATATGCTCGGGGCAGGTCGGCTCGCCCACGATGCAGACATCCATCCGCTCGCCCGCTTGCGCCATCCAGTCGAGCAGGGCGGGGGTGCCATCGACGCTTTCCCCCTCCTCGTCGCCGGTGATCGCCAGGATTACGGCCCCGTCGGGCGGCGTGGCGCTTACGAAGTCGATGGCGGCCGCGGCGAAGGCCGCGACGCCCGACTTCATGTCGGTGGCACCCCTGCCATACATCCAGTCGCCGTCCACCACCGCGCCGAACGGCGGAAAGGTCCAGGCGGCCTCGTCCCCCACGGGCACCACGTCGGTGTGACCGTTGAAGCCGAATGCCCGCCCGTTGCCGCGTATGCCCCAGCGCGCGTAGAGGTTGGCGATACCGCCCCGATCCACGCGGGTGCAGGTGAAGCCGGCCGCGCTCAGCACTTGTTCCAGCAACACCAGCGCGCCGCCTTCCAGCGGCGTGACCGAGTTGCAGCGGATCAGATCCGCCGTCAGCGAGACGGGATCGACGGGCGAGGCTGTCATGGACACGGACATTGGGGCCACCTGTGTTAACGCACTGAAAAGGCACTGTATCGGCGTGGCTGAAAGACCACAATGCGACGCGATTGTGACCGGACCATGTGCATTTGTGGAATTATTCCCCGCGATCATGTTAACCTTTGCGCAATAATATAACGCCGAGGCAGGCAAGCGGACGCTCAAAAACACGCGCCGCGACGAGCAGAGTAACGAGGATTTTCCGTGGACCAGCACCGGCGCAGAGCCGTGTGGCAGGTCTGCGCGTGGGTGTGATCGTTTCGCCAGACCTCGGCCCGCAAGGGTGATTCGAGCATGCCCGTCCTGGGTTCAGAACTTGCCATCAACACCGGCGCCACCGCGCTGCAGATGGCCAACACGATCTTCGGGCCGGGCATAACCGTCAACAGCGCCAGCTATTCGGGAGCCGGCACTTCTTCGGGCATCTATTCCGGCGGCAATGCCACGTCGCAGTTTCTGACGCCGTCCGACACGGGGGTGATTCTGTCCACCGGCCGGGCCAGCGACATCACCCAGTCGAACGGCGATCCCAACCGGTCGGCCGGCACGTCGACCGACACGTCGGGGCAGAACAACAACGCGTTGTTCAATGCGGCGGCTGGCACGAATACCTATGACGCCAGCTACATGACGGTCAATTTCACCCCGACGACCGACTTCATCACGATGCAGTTCACCTTCGCCTCCGAGGAGTATCCGGAATATACCGGCTCGATCTACAACGACGTGTTCGGTGTCTGGATCAACGGGCAGCTTGTGACCTCGCCGGTGGTGAACGTCACCCAGATCAACTCGGTCAACCAGACCGCCAACGCCACGCTGTTCAACAACAACACCGGCGACGATTACAACACCGAGATGGACGGCTTCACCGTCACGCTGACGTTGCTGATCCCGGTCAACAGAGGCGTGTCCAACAACATCGTCATCGGCATCGCCGACGTGGCGGATGCCAGTTACGATTCGTCGGTTCTGATCGCGGCGGATTCGATCCAGGGCCGCTTCATCGCCTTTGATGACGCCATTACCCATTACGAGGGCGGCACATCTGTGCTGGACGTGCTGGCCAACGATCCGACCTTGGGCGGCGTTCCATTCATCACCCATATCAACGGGATCGAGGTAACGGTCGGCGGCAGCATCACGCTGACATCGGGCCATGTGATAACCCTGCTGCCGTCGGGCGAGTTGCAGATCACGCCGCCGCCGGATCAGGAGAATTTGACTGGTCCGGAATCGATCAACTTCACCTATACCGCCAATGACGGCACCGGCATCACCGACACGGCATTCGTCACCGTCACGGCGATCCCGTGCTTCGTGCGGGGCACGATGATCCGCACCGCCCGGGGCGAGAAACCGGTCGAGGATCTGCGCCTCGGCGATCTGATCGACACCCGCGACAATGGCCCGCAACCGATCCGGTGGATCGGGTCGCGGAAGGTCCGGGCCGAGGGACGCTTTGCCCCCATCGTCATCGAGGCCGGCACGTTCGGCTACCACCGCCGCCTTGTCGTCTCGCCGCAGCACCGCGTGTTGCTGACCCATTGGATGGCCGAACTGATGTTCGGTGAGGATGAAGTGCTGGTCGCCGCCAAGGATCTGGTCAACGACTGTTCCGTGCGCGTGCTTGCCGGCGGCGAGGTGGAGTATTTCCACCTGCTGTTCGATCAGCACCAGATCATCTGGTCGGAAGGGCTGCAAACCGAAAGTTTCCTGCCCGGCCCGACCGTGATGAACGATCTGGACGAAGGGGTGCAAAACGAGATCCTCAGTCTCTTCCCCGAGATCGACCCTGCAACCAAAGCCGGCTATGGCCCCGCCGCCCGACTGCCGCTGCGCCAATTCGAAGCCCGCGCGATGCTTGGCTGAGCGGTCGGGCATGCGCGGGGTCAGACACACATGACGTGGCAAGCCATTTGGGGTGGGGGCAAGACCCATCTTGCGCCGCCGGTGCATTGCCCCCGGTCGCTGCGCGCCATCACCTTGTGGCTGGAACTGGTCGGTCCGCGCCGGCCGTCGCCCCGGCGCGGCCAGGGATTGGTGCGCGACGTGGCCCTGCGCCTGTGGCAGGGCGCAAGCGACGGGGCGGCGGCGATTACCCTCTACGTGATGCCGGACGGCGCGCTGCGGCTGGTCCATGGCGAGATCGACCTGTGCACGGATCCCGACACGTTGCGGTCGGGCGAGACGGTGGGGATCCGCTATGTCGCCTGCGCCGATGGGCGCGAGGATGTGTTCGAGGTCACCAATCACGATCAGGGCAGGGTCCAGACCCTGCGCAGCGGTCTGGGGCAGGCGGCCTCGCTGGCCGATGCCTTGCCGCGCGCACCCGGTTTCCTGTCGGTTGCCCATGTTGCCGCGGTGGCCACGGGGGTGGTTGCCGCCAGCGATCTGCCCGGGATCGAAAGCGGCGCCCGGATCGCCACCACAGGCGGGCTGCAGCCGGTTGAGGACTTGCGGCCGGGCGATGCGCTGCTTGATCACCGGGGTGAGGTCCATACCCTGCGCTGGATCGAGGCGCGGCCACGCCTGTGCCTCGGTCGCACCGCGCCGCTCTGCCTGCGCGCCCCCTATTTCGGGCTGTCCCACAACGTCGTGGTCACGCCCCAGACCCGGCTTTTGCAAAGCGGCCCCATCGTCGATTATCTTTGCGGGACCGAGGCGGTTCTGGCGACTGCCGCCGATCTGGCCACCGGACGCGCCGTTCTGCGCGACCGCAGCAAGGCGATGCGTCTGTTCCATCACCTTATGTTGGACGATCCAGCCTGTATCATGGTCGAGAACTCGCCGATCGAGACGGCGCATCTGGGCGATGTCATCGCGTCGGGCGACCGTTCGTCGACCAGATGGGCCGCGCCCTTTGCCGGGGATCTGATGCCGTCCCTGCCGCTTCTGGACCGCGCTGCGGCGCGGGCGCTGGTCACGGCCCATGCGCGGGCAGCCTGAGGTCTAGGCGTCGGCGGGGTCGGGTCCGTCTTCGAAGAAGGGCGTCATCTGCACGACGATCACCGAATTCTCGGCCCGGGCACGGGCCATCAGCGCGCGCTCTTCGTCATCGATCTCTTCGCCATCGGCCTCCCGCTCGGCAAGGCTGCCATAGCCCGTGACATCGAGCGGCGCGAGATCTGCCTGCTTGAGTACAGCCACGGTTTCGCGCACCGCCTCCGCCTCGTCCACACCGCTGGCGAAACACAGCAGGCCCGCGCCCGTGGCCCCCTTGGGCAGGCCATCGCCTGCCTTGCGGCCAACCTCGACCAGCAAGGTAAAGACCTCGTGGACCGGTTTGGGTTTCTTCGGTTTGGGTGTGTCCTGCTCGGTCATAGGCGCGGCGATGGCGCAGGGAGCGGGCTGCTGTCAAGGCCCGTCAGCGGCCCTTGATCATCCGCCAGCCGGCAATCAGGATGCAGGCCCCGACGAAGCCGACGAAACCCTGGGCAATCCACGAGGGACCGGCGCCAAGCCCGATCAGCGAGAACAGCGCATTGGCCACAATGGCTCCGACGATCCCGAGGACGATGTTGAGAATGAGACCGGTGTCGGCCCGCATGAAGATGCTGGCGATCCAGCCAGCGAGGCCCCCGACGATGATGGCGGCGAGAAATCCCAGACCTTGCATGATGTGCCTCCGTTGCGATGGCCCAAGGATCGTCATTCGGGGAAGAAAGCACAAGCTCTAATGGGGCAGTGGCTTTGGAGAGGGCAGAGGGGGGCCAGCCCCCCACGGCTGCGCCGCCCCCCGGAGTTTTCTGCCAAGCTGTAAGGGGCACGTCGCGCGATGATCGGGCGGAGGTGCGGTTGGCCGCCTGTGCCAGACCGCGCGCGCCGAACCATGGCGCGCCCGATCGCTTGCCTTAGTCGCGCAGCAACTCGTTGATCGAGGTCTTGGACCGCGTCCGCTCGTCCACGCGTTTCACGATCACGGCGCAGTAGAGGTTGATGCCATTCTTCGACGGCATCGAGCCTGCGACCACGACCGAGCCTGCCGGCACCTCGCCATACATCACATCGCCGGTTTCGCGGTCGACGATCTTGGTGGATTGGCCGATGAACACGCCCATGCCAAGGACCGAGCCTTCGCGGATGATGCAGCCTTCCACCACTTCCGAGTGCGCGCCGATGAAGCAGTTGTCCTCGATGATCGTGGGGCCTGCCTGCATCGGCTCCAGCACGCCGCCGATGCCGACGCCGCCCGACAGATGCACGTTGCGGCCGATCTGCGCGCAGGATCCGACCGTGGCCCAGCCATCGACCATCGACCCCTCACCCACATAGGCGCCGACATTCACGAACGAGGGCATCAGGACCACGCCCTTGGCGATATAGGCCGAGCGGCGGACGATGGAGCCCGGCACCGCGCGGAAGCCCGCATCGCGCCACTGGTTTTCGCCCCAGCCGTCGAATTTCGACGGGACCTTGTCCCACCATGTCGATCCGCCGTTGCCGCCCGAAATCGGTGCCATGTCATTCAGGCGGAAAGACAGGAGCACCGCCTTCTTGGCCCACTGGTTCACGTGCCAATCGCCGTTCTCCCGCCGCTCGGCCACGCGCAGGATGCCGCTGTCGAGGGCGTTCAGAGTTTCCTCGATTGCCTCACGCGTCTCGCCCTTGGTGGCGGGCGTGATGGTGTCGCGGGCGTCCCAAGCGGCTTCGATGGCGGTTTCAAGTTGGGCGTTGACGGTCATGGCGGCATCCGGTGTAGGGTCAGGGAGAACTGGAGCGGCTATAGGGGCGTGTGCGCTTTGATGCAACTTGGGACAGTGCTGATTGCCCTTCTTGTGGTTGTGGGAGCGGCGGCGCAGGCGCAGCCCTTGTTGGGCATTGCAGGCACATTCTCGCAATCGGGCGATTATGACGATGTTCTGGAGGCGCTTGATGCAGTGGATGTCCATACTATCTCGCTGACACTGTATTGGGACGATTTCGACCAGGACGGCACCTTTGCGCCGGAAGCCGACTGGCCCGTGATCGCGAACCAGGTCTATCCCGCCATCGGCATTTCGTTGACCCTGACGGTTCCGGTCATCGATACCGTGGCAGATCGGCGCCCCGAGGATCTGCGCGATCTTGATTGGGATGATCCGCAGGTCATCACCCGCTTCACCGCCTTCCTCGACGCGCTCTTCGCGCGCATTCCCGATCTGTCGCTGGTCTACCTCTCGATCGGAAACGAGGTGGATGTGTATCTTCAAGGCGACATGTGGGACCAGTATGGGCGCTTTTTCGAGGCCGCCCGTGACCATGTCGCCACGCGGCACCCCGGCCTTGTCATCGGCACCTCGATGACGTGGGGCGGGTTGTCGACCCTGCCCGAGGCGCGTCGCCTTGCCGATGCGGGCGATGCGTGGCTGGTGACGTGGTATCCGCTGGGCCCCGGTTTCGTCGTGCAAGACGCAGACAGCGCTTCCGCAACCCTTGCCCGGATGCTTGAAACCGCTGGCAGCAGTCCGGTCTATCTGGCCGAGGCGGGCTACCCCTCGGGCGGGTGCAACGGGACCGAGGCGGGGCAGGCGCGGTTTGTCCGCCATCTGCTGGCGGCGGATGATCCGCGACTGCGCCTGATCATGCTGTTCTGGCTGCACGACCTGCCGCCCGACGAGGTGGCGCGCTACACCACCTATTACGGTGTCAGCGACGACTGCTTCGCCCGCTACCTTGCCACCTTGGGTTTGCGCAGCCATGACGGGCGCGACAAACCCGCCTTCACCCTTTTGCGCAATCGGTAATGGTGCCCGCCCCCGTGCCCCGTTAGGCTGGGCGCAACAACAGGCGGAGGCCCCATGAAAGACGACCGCAAGCCCTTGAGGGATGCCCATCAGGATATCGAAGCCGCCCAGCACCTGCCCAATACGCCGCAGGCGCGGTCCCCGGCCTACCGGCTTGCCTTCGACGATCCCGATTTTCTGGCGCTGGACGAGTTGCGCCCGGTCCGCCTGCAACTGGAACTGCTCAAGCCGCAGCTGCGTCTTGATGCCCATGGCATCAAATCCACGATCGTGCTGTTCGGCGGCGCGCGCATTCCCCGCCCCGAGGATCGTGACAGCGCCCGCAGCGATACCCTGCGCGACATGTCGAAGTATTATGACGAGGCGCGCAGCTTTGCCCGCGCCATCACCGAGCGGTCGGTCAAGACCGGTTGCACCGAGAATGTCGTCGTCACCGGCGGCGGTCCGGGCGTGATGGAGGCGGGAAATCGCGGCGCGGCGGATGCGGGCGGCTGTTCCATCGGTCTCAACATCGTGCTCCCGCACGAGCAGGAGCCGAACCACTACATCACGCCAGACCTGTGCTTCAACTTCCACTACTTTGGCATCCGCAAGATGCATTTCCTGCTGCGCGCCAAGGCCATCGTGGTGTTTCCCGGCGGCTTCGGCACGCTGGACGAAACGTTCGAGGCGCTGACGCTGATCCAGACCGGCCGGATGGAGCAGATACCGGTCCTGCTGTTCGGCGAGGCGTTCTGGCGCGAGGTCATCAACTGGGACGCGCTGGTGCGCTCGGGCACAATCTCGGCCGAGGATCTGAACCTGTTCCGGTTCGTGGAAACCGCTCAGGATGCGCTTGATGCCATCGACGGCTGGACGCTGTCGGGCAAGCGGGGCGAGATACCGGGGCGTTAGGCCGGAGGGGGGCGCGCGCAGCGACAGGGCGCGCGCGTTGAGGTCAGAACCGATACGCGACGATGACGCCGAAGGAGGTCCCTCCGGCGTCGGGACCGACCGTGATGAGGACATCCGGGAAATCGTGACGCGCCCCCCCTCTGCGCACAAGGCGGTGTTCGGCGCCATAAGGCGGGCGCGAGAAAGGGCGTGCGGCGCAGGCGGCACAAACAGCCGTCTCCGTGACCGGTGGCCCGGCGGCCAACGGGTTTCCTCACTCCGGCAGGATGTATTCCACCAGCGTCGATTGAAAGACCGTGCGGAAATTGTCGTCTGACACCATGGTGGCGATCAGGCGGCCCTGCCCGTCGCGCCAGACGCTGATCCCCTCGATATTGCCGTGCAGCCCGGTGGGCGTTTCCAACAGGCGTTGCCCATTGGCCGGCCCGCCCGAGGTCATCGTGTAGCGCGTGATGCGGGTGGCGAAGGCGCCGCCGAGCCGCCGCTGTAACACATAGAGCCGCCCGCGATCGTCGAAATCAAGGCCCACGGGGCGCCAGCGACCGTCGCGGGGGATGCTGCCGAAAACCTGCCATGCCCCGCCCGCATGGCGCAGCAGGGGGATCGGGCCGGAACCGGGCTGCTCCTCGGCAATGGTGTAGGCGTTGCCTTGGGCGTCGGCGGCCACCCCCTCGAACGCGCCGTTGTTTGGCAGGATATTCGCGCCGGGGATCGCAGGCAGGCGGCGGATTTCGGCGCCGTTGCGGCTGTGGATCGCCACGCGGGCGTTGGCGCTGCCTTCGAACGAGATCATCACGCTGCCATCGGGCAGCCGTGCCAGTCCCTCGCTGTCGCGCTGGGCTTCGACCAGAAAGGTGCCGCCCGGCCCGGTGATCGCGACCGCCGTGTTGATCCCAAGCAGCACGCCGTCGCCGCTGCGGATCAGCGCCAGATCGAACAGCGTGCCCCTGTCCGACACCACCAGTGCCGACATGCCGCCGGGTGCCACCGCAATGCCCGACAGCCCGCCAAAGCGCGGCTCGCTGGGCACGCTCATCCCCAACTCGCGCAGCAACACGGCCTGCTGCGCGGCCAGCGGCCCGCAACTCAGCACCGTAAGGGCAAGGGCGATCAGAAGTCGCTGATAAGGGACAGGCATTGCTGCGGGATCTGGCCCAACGCCACGCGATTGCCCGAAGGTGGCGCTTCCTCGGGCGGGGTGGTGTCAGGCGGGCCCGGAGGCGGTGGGTTCAGGATGGCAGCGGCGCGTGCCTCGGCCTCGGCGCAGCCATCGCCCTCGGGCATCGGCTGGTTCTGGCAATTGCGGTCGCCCGCCGGGCAATTGAGCCGCACGTGGAAATGGTAGTTATGCCCCGCGGCAGGCCTTATCCGGCCAAGCCAGCTTCGGTCACCGGTCACGTTCCGGCAGAGCCAGACCTTCACACCGGTGGTCACGAAGATCCGCGCCACGCGCTCATCGCTGGCGGCAAGGCGCAGCACCTCGGCATGGTCCGCCGTCCAGTTCTCGTTGATCCAGGCTCCGTTCTGACTGCGGACATTGATCGAGGACAGTTCCTCGCGCTCGGTCGCGGACAGGTCCAGCCGCTCCGGCGGATACATCCAGATATCGGCGTCAAGGCCCACCTGATGGCTGGCATGGCCGGTCAGCATCGGGCCGCCGCGTGGCTGGCTCATGTCACCGACATAAAGCCCCTCCCATGATGTGCTCGCCGCGACCTGCGCCGACAACCCTTCGACATAGTCGATCAGTTCCGGGTGGCCCCAGTTGCGGTTGCGGCTCAGCCGCATCGACTGCCATGTCGGACCGGACTCGGCCAGTTGCTCGGACCCCGCAAGGCAGCCGTTGGAATAGAACCCGATCGCCTCGCCGTCGCCGCCGCTGCCGCTTGTCGCGGCCCCGAAATAGTGCCGCGCCTCGCTGCGCGATTGTGTGGCGTCCAGTTGCACGGCCGGGGTCGACGACCCGCCCGATCCGCACGCGGCCAGCAGCATCATCGCAAGGGGCATCCAGCGGGTCATCATCGGCGCATCTCCGTTTTCTCGGTTGATCCTTCCGGGTTGACCCACCCTAGTAACACCAGCCCGACGGCGAAAAGGAAAAACAGGGGCAGCATGCCAAGACGTGTATCGCCCAGGGTCGAGGTCGTCAGGAAAATCAGCCCCGGCCCAAGGAAGGCCGTGGCCTTGCCCGACAGCGCGTAAAGCCCGAACGCCTCGGTCGGCTTGTCGGGCGAGGCGTGGCGCACCATCAGCGTGCGCGACGACGATTGCAGCACGCCCCCCGCGCCGCCGATGACGGCACCGCAGATGAAGAAGGCGATGTCGGGAATGCCCGATCCCTCGGCCAGCCCGATGCCCCAGATCGTCTCTCGCGTCATGCCGAGGATGAACAGGCACACGCCCATCAGCACCACGATCATCGCGATGATGATCGGCTTGGGCCCCAGACGCTCGTCCACGCGCCCGCCGATGTAGCTCGCCACCGCCGACGTGATCGCTGCGATGATGCCGAAGATGCCAATCTGGGTGATCGACCAGTTCAGCACCAGCGCCGCATAGGTGCCGCCAAACGCGTAAAGCGCGTTCAACGCGTCGCGGTAGAACATCGACGATCCAAGATAGGCGGTCAGGCTGCGCTTGCCGGGCAGGCTGCGCACCAGCGCCGCCAGATCGGCCAGCGCGCGGGCGACGCCGCCGGGCCGGGGCGTCCGGCGCACCTCGCGCACCCAAAGGGCGAAGGGGATCATGAAGATCACATACCACGCCGCCATGAACGGCCCCACGAACCGCGTGCCTTCCAGCGTCTCGGGGTCAAGGCCCAGCATCGGCGCAAGGCCGATCAGCGTCGTGCCGTCGCCCTGCTCCACGAACAGCAGCAGCATGATGAATAGCGCCGTCACGCCCCCCGCATAACCCACCGCAAAACCATAGCCCGAGATGCGCCCGATCTCGTCCCGGCGCCCCAGTTCCGGCAGCAGCGAGTTGGTGAAGATCGTTGTGAACTCCGCCCCGATCAGGCCGATCCCGAAACAGATCAAGGCCCCTACCAGGAAGGCCCCGTCGGGCATCAGGAACCACAGGCCCGCGGCGCCCACGACATAGAACATCGAAAACACCACGATCCACGGCATCCGCCGCCCGGCATTGTCCGCCATAGCACCCATCACGGGGGCGCAGATGGCGATGAAGATGCCGGCAATCGTCTGCCCCAGCGACCACAGGCTTTGCGCCTGCGCATCCGCCGCCACTTCGTCAAGGCCGGTGCCGAGGTAGAAATCCGATGCGACGCTGGCGAAATACGGCCCGAAAACGAAGGTCAGCCCCAGAGTGAAATAGGGCTGGCTGGCCCAGTCGAACGCCCACCATCCCCAGATGCTCCGCTTGCCCTCAGGCGAGGCGGAGTCGTAGGGCGGAAGCGGGCGACGCACGGCGAGGGTTTTCATGGCCGGAATCCTTGCCCCTAAGGCCCCTCGCTGTCCACAGACAAGCGGTGTGTCAGAATTCAGGCGGCCAGGGCCGTGTCCCGTCCGCCTCAGCCCAGGCGCTGACCCAATCCGGCAGCGGCGGCGAGCCATCGGTCATTCCCATCGCCCGCGCCACATCCGCCACCGGCGCCAACCGCCCCTTCGCCGTCACGCCCGTGCGCAAAAGCGCGTGGTTGCAACAGGTCTCGCCGCGCCACATCGCCTGTTCGAGATAGACGAACCGATTGTCCCACCCCAGCAACCGCGTCCGCATCTCGAAGCGCTGAAAGGTCGTGATCCGCGCCCGGTAGCGCACCGTGGAACCGGCCACGACCAAACCCCACTTCTCGCGCTGCAGCACGTCCCAAAGCCCGATCCGGATCGCCAGTGCCACGCGGCCCAGATCGAACAGCGTCAGGATGCGGCCGTTGTTCATCTCCGCAAACCCGTCGATATCGACGGGCTGGCAGATCATCGGCATCTTGTGCGT
>JBBQHZ010000026.1:0-35128 GCA_038324445.1 Rhodobacterales bacterium
GGCGTTTCTTCGATCGCTGTGATCAGATGCTCGTTCGATTGGTGAACCTCGAGGGCCATTGTGTTGCAATCGCCCTCGGTATCGGCCTCGAGTAACGACAAAACATTTTGATCGATCAAATCCTGTATGTAGGCCATCATCTGGAAGTAATTGTGATGGTTCGCATTCTTGACGATCAGGCACGACCCGTCACGTAGCCCGGAAGCCACCGCAAGCAGTGCATCACGGATGGCCGTAGACTTTTTCGGAGCATCGATCACGCACAGGTCGATCATGTCGCCTGACCATCGGAATGTCTCGAAGTCAGCTTCGTGCACCTCGACAGAATGTCCACGAGCTTCCATCAGTTCTTCAAATACTGCGCGAAAACTCTCTCCGGGTTCCAGCAGGTGCGGAACCCGCTTCGCGTGATCGCTGGTCCACACGAAGGAATCCACAACATGGAGACGCCCTTTCGTCGCCAGAACTTCGCTGATGGCCCCAAGCCAGGGACCTAGCTCGACAATCACGGAAGCGGGCGGAAGTCGCTCCGAAAGGCGCGTGACAAGATCGATATCGCTTACCGACGTCATTCTTGGGAGGTCATGCATTGAGAAGATTTTATGTTGCCTGTTCACTGTCGACGTTACCAAACCGATTTAGCCCTTCGTTAAGTATTAACATGAAGGTGATGGAAACTGCTGTCCACCAGAGTTCAAACATCGTTTCGATAGATATGCAGGTCGCAACCGAGTGCATCTCGGCCTCTGGATGGTCACGATCTTCCCAGTGCCAGATCCTGTAGATTTGCAGATCATCGCTTGAATCTGATCATGAACAGAGCGATCGCGCATCGGCGCAGTACTCGTGAGGTCCGACTGCCTCAAGGCCGTGCCCGTCGCCTCAATCATAACGTGTTTTCACCATCGACCTGACCAAGTGATGAGCGAACAGGACTTGAGGCAACTACTTTCACTTGCTGGTTGCCGCAATCACAACTTGTCGTCGGTCCACCGCGCAACATTTAGGATGAGGATTGTAACCATGTCATACACCAGAACTGTTCCACTTGCAGCTGCCTGTTCTGCGCTTATCCTGTCAGCCTCCGCAGTGCATGCAACCACTTGCGCCGACCGCACCCAGGTCGTGGAGGCCTTGTCTGAAAGGTTCGGCGAAGCGCTCTATGGAAACGCTGTGTCCAACGCAGGGAATGTCCTCGAGATCTACTCCAATTCTGCGAACGAGACATGGACGATCCTGGTAACCCTTCCGGATCGCGGCCTTTCTTGCCTCCTCGCCTCGGGAACCGGCACACAACAACTGGACATGCATCTGGCCAATCTGGAAGGCTGATTTCGGGGTCCAAGGCGCCGGCTCATAACTTGCGGCGTCAAAGTCACCCAACACGTATCTTGCGATGGATGACAGCTGTCTCCGTCATAATTAGCCTTAGATATCAATCTACCCCGTGTACGGACCTCGTCCGAACTCGCGGATGATATTGCGCCATTGTTCCGGAGACTCACCCGTTTCCGGACCTTCCCGCATTATTCTGCGGAGGGCGACGGTGCGTGCGCCAAGAAATCGGTCCATCTCGTCGGCACCAGCGTCACGACCTACGAGGTGATCCACCCAAATCGCATCCAGTTGAGCGATTTCATCGGGTGCGATGGCTTGGTAGGTATAGTTGACTCTGAAATCGAGGTCCCTCTCGATTTCCTGCTCGATCATGTTTCTTAGCTCGCCCGAGATGACCTGGCCGGTGCCGACATCTGACAGTTGGTCGCGGACCAGCATCCAGACCGCTTCATGCCGATCGGGCTCCTCTCCTTCGGACATCCCGGATGCGGTGCGAGTTGCAACAAACGAGCCAAGGACGAACAGCTTGAAGGTCTTGGCAAGGTTTCGGAGATATGGCTTGTTTTTCATGATAATGTGTCGTGTCCGAAATTATGTTAAAAGGGGCTGTGCTTGACTTGTTGGTCGGCTATTGTTCCTCGGATGTTGGTCGTATGATTCCCGCAATGGAATAATCATTGCTGCCTCCAAACGCCGACATGAAGATCAACATTTCCACGTCGATCGTTTCGTCCAAATCAACCCCCAGTTCGCCATTCGAAACCGAGCTGACCAATCGAGAGGCCAACGCCCGTTCCCGGATCGATTGCAGTTCAGCCAAATCTTCAAGAATCTGGTCGATAAGCTCAGCGTTGGCACTTCCGCCAATGCTGATCGGAACGTCGTTGAAGCCGGCAATAATGTCGGACAGGTCAACTTCGACCGTGTCTAACCCTTCGAACAAGCCAAGTTTGTCTTCGTCGACTTCGCTGAGGGGAAAGGACAGCAGTTGCATCCCGTCACTGTCATCGGTGCTGGGGACCAAGACGGAAATCATGCCATCTTGAATAATTATGCGACGCAACAGGTCACCACCCTCGTTGATGCCCGCGATTACTTCCTCGTTGAACGGGTCCGGTGGGAGCACGTCCGCGCCGTCGACGACCACTTCAGCGAGAAGTGTCCCGACAAACAGCGACTGGATCACGGCAGTTTCCACATCCTCTGGACCTGCGGGATCGCTGGTGCCGTAGCGCTCGTCTTCCGCGATGAAGATGTCGCTTAGCCATACCCTTTCGATGTTTACCGTACCTTCCTTGATCCCTTCGAAGGTGATCAGGACTCGTTCATCGAAATCGATCTCATCATTTTGTCCGCCGCCAAGGACTCCTATTCCGTCCACCGGATCCCAATATAACTGGGCCGGGATCCAGGACGTCCCGTCGTCGCCACGACGTTCTGCCGTGATGACCACACCCAGCGCAAAGCATTCAGATTGTTCGAAACAGCCCGAAAAGGCAACATCCCGAAAGTCCCACTGGCCGCTCAACTCACGATCGATCAGACTTGCTTCTGCGTCCTGGGAGAGAGCGATTGCGGGCGCCATGATTGCCAGCAGAGAAAGTGGCAGGAAAACTGAAGCTACCTGTCGGATCATGCTCTGATGCTCCGGTCGGTTAGACAAAATGGCCGCGCTGAGGGAAACTGCCCCGAACTGATCACATCAAAACTCCGTTAAATGTGCCACCTTTGGACATACATCACGTGTGACATCTTTGGCATATCCATGAAGACATGTATGTACCATCTTTACCATATACTTGTCGAACAATCGACACAATCAACATTAGCGTCAACTTAATGGTCCGATTGTCCAGAAAAGAGAGCTTGCCAAACCAGAATCGCTGCGTTCGCGCCCGGCGGTTTTGCAGTATTGAGGTCATGTCGACCTGTGCTTTTTCAAGTAAATATGGACGATTCAGACCTGATCAGTCGTAGGCGAGCCACCAATGGATCAAATCTGTTGTGGAATTTCGTCAACCCCTTGGATGGAAATTTTCAACGACTGATGCGTTAACGTCGCGTAACCCGCTTCGATAAGGCCGCGTTGTGCGTTCCCTACACTAGGCATTGACCGATTTGGCGGTCCGTCCCCGTCTGGAGAGGACCAAGGCGCCCAAGCCTGCGCCAAGAAACAGGATGCTCGCCGGAAGCGGGACTGGCGAAGCTGAGATGACATCCTGACTGTTTGCGCTCCGGAAATAGTTTACCCGATAATTCGCGTCAAAGT
Source organism: Rhodobacterales bacterium (assembly GCA_038324445.1). GTDB lineage: Bacteria > Pseudomonadota > Alphaproteobacteria > Rhodobacterales > Rhodobacteraceae > Gymnodinialimonas. The sequence continues at coordinate 3,608 of JBBQHZ010000026.1, forward strand.
TGTTGAGCCCCATCAGGAAATTGTTCGCTGTTTCGATCACAATATCTGAAGAACCCGCACGGAAATACCCCTCGGATACGTTCAGGCCGGCAATATCGAACGAAGTTTCTTCGACGATTTCCCAAATCGCAAGCTGGAATGCCGCGGCACCCGTATTTGTCGTCGTATCACCGAGATATCCGGTGAACAGGCGACTGATCAGCGTTTCCCGCTCCGGCGCAAGCCGGGCGCCGTTCGTTTCATACGTGGTGGGGTCAAAGTCAATGCTCTCAGCAACTTCGATGCACCAAGCGACAAATTGCTCAAATGTGGTTGTATTCTGCATCAAGAACGAACCAGTCGCAAACTGATGCATGCCCCGAGGTTCAACCTCCACCCCGTCAAGCTGAGCAGAAGCATTAGCCGAGTTCGGCATACCGAGTACGTCCAACGTAACCGTAGACGCGTCAGATGGCATCGCGGCCAAGCAAGCGAGCGTCAGACCGCACGCAGCACCAAAAAGGGCTTTCATCGTTACCTCTCCATACGATCATCACATAATTACCACGTTCAAGTATAACACGCCGCATTTCTAGTCAACATCCCGGGCGAGACTTTAATTACTGGACAGTCTTTCGCGCATTCTAGCGGCCACTTTCGCCGAAACTGGTCGGATTTCGACGGTGTTCAAGGATCTTATAGAAGGCTTATGCGGGGAGAAGTCGGAGGCTCGTCGTTTGACCGCGCGCTCACCCTTCAGGTCGTCCAGCGCCCCCACAAGCTTCGAACCCGATGTCCTGCATGAAGCCTGCTCTTTTTCGGGCATTGCTCTCATCGTTCATTGAGACCGGCAGACGTCAGTACGCACCGTCGATATCTGCACGATTTCTTCCGGAGGATATAAGAAAGCTCACCAACTCAATCGCTTACTTCAGATCTGGCCTAATCAAGCGGGAACCACGGTACTAAAGTCGAGAGCGGCAGTATAGCGGAATACGGCTGTGGATGTCTTTCGCACATCTGGGTCACCCAAATGCTCGAATGACTTGGGGTGAGCGGCCATGAAATCGGCCTGCGCGCGATAGTCGTCAACTTTGGGACTTGTTGGGTGTTTCTTCCAGTAGTGAAAATCCATGAGGACCAGGATCGTCTCTCCTGCTACAAAGCTTGGGCCGAATGTCATCAGAAGGTGAGCAAAGAGCTTCTTTTGCTTTGCGGCATCATCAACCAGAAGACCAATCGGCGTGCCATTCCAGTGACACTTGGCCAGATCGCCTTAAGGGACATCTGATCAAGGCGTTCGGCTGCGCAGAGATGGCGGCTTGATCGCCTTTTCGGGCGGCAGGCGGGGCTCAGGGGGGATTTGCGCCGTTTCACGCCGGCCATCAGGGCGGTAATGCCGATCTCGGGCAAACTCGCCCTCATGCCATCGGCCTCCGTCGCACCAGAAACAGGTTCCCGAGTGCGAACAGCGTGAAGAGCTGGGCGCGGTTATTGGCGAGGCCGCGATAGCGGGTCTTCACGTGACCGAACTGGCATTTGATTCCTCGGAACGGATACTCGACCCGTGCCCTGACCCTCGCGATGATGCGGTTGATCTGCGCGTCGACGGGATGCAGGTCGGCACCCTTCGGGGCCTTGCGCATGACACCCAGACCTTGCCCTGACCCTTGAACGCGGCCTCTCGCTCGGCGCCGACATAGCCCTTGTCGGCCCAGTCCGAGGTTTCCTCGCCGTGCAGCACCGCGTCACAGACCTGGCTGTCATGCAGCTTGGCGGTCTGGAGTTGGAGTTCCCCCGGTTTCGTGGACACAATTTGGCTTTCATAGGAAGGTGTCCACATGCCGAGAACGAGGAACCCGTACCCTGCGGACTTCAGGGACCAGATTATCGCACTGGCGCGCGCCGGGCGGAGCGTAGAGAGCCTTGCGCGAGAGTTTGAGCCTTGCGCCGCGACCATCGCGGGGTGGATCAGACAGGCCGGGATTGATGGCGGCGCGAGAGATGACGGTCCGACCAGTCTGGAGCGCGAGGAGCTGGCGCGCCTGCGCAAGGAGAACCGCCAGTTGCGCATGGAGCGCGACATACTCTCAAAGGGTCGTTGATTGAAGGCGCCATTGGTTCGAGCCCCATCGACGACGCCTGGTTTGCACGGGACGAGCTCGGCTCGTCGAGGTCTTCGAGTTCATGACCGCGAACCAGGCCGTGTTTCCCGTGCAAATGATGGCCAAGGTCATGGTCGTATCGCGTAGCGGCTTTTACGGCTGGATAGCACGCCCGCCATCGGCGCGCGCAACGGCTGACCGGCACCTGTCCGAGCAGATCGGCAAGATCCACAGCGCGTCGAAGGCGACCTACGGCGCGCCCCGCATCCATGCTGAACTTGCTGAAGATGGCATCAATGTCGGCCGCAAGCGTGTTGAAAGGCTAATGAAGGCGGCGGCTTTGATCGGCGTAAGCCGCAGGAAAGGCACTCGCACCACGGTCCGGGATGATCGGGTCCGACCGGCCAACGATCTGGTCGACCGGAACTTCCAGGCCAATGAACCGAACCAGCTTTGGGTGGCGGACATTACCTATGTGCCGACATGGGCGGGCTTCATCTACCTCTCTGTCGTCTTGGACGCCTGGTCGTGGCGCATCGTCAGTTGGTCGATGGGCCAGGATCTCAAGGCGCACCTGGTTATCGACGCCATGAATATGGCCATCGGTCAGCGGCGGCCACGCGACGTCATCGATCATAGCGATCAGGGCTCCCAATACACGTCCGTGGCGTTCGGCTTGCGCTGCAAGGAGGCTGGCGTGCGTCACTCAATGGGATCGGTCGGCGACGCCTACGACAATGCCATGTGCGAGAGCTTCTTCGCCACGCTCGAATGCGAGTTGCTCGACCGACGAAAGTTCGCCACCAAGGCCGAGGCCCGCATGGCCGTCTTCGAGTTCATCGAAGGTTGGTATAATCCGAGCCGCCGACATTCGGCACTAGGCTACAAGTCACCCATCACATTCGAAAGGAGCGCACAAACCCAGTTGAAATCTGCTACCGGTTAACCGTCCACGAAACCGGGGGAACTCCAGTTCCGCAGAGACGGAGAATGCGTTCTCAACTAGCGTGCTGAAGGACGCGCTAGTAAAGAGACAACCACGGCCAAAATCGGAACGGTCTAGCCAGACAAGGAGGACAAATGCCAGCGTCGAGGAATGACATCATTGAGAAGGCATTTGCCAACCTGGACCGCTCCGCGTGGGACTCGGTGCAGCGGGAATTTGACCGAAAGTTCGCCGCGCACGGTGACACGCCGTCGCCCGACACGATTTTTCGGCTGGAAAAGAACTATTCGAAGTATTTCGACCTTGAAAGTTGGTTCACGTATCACACCCGCCAGGCGATGGCGGCGGGCCTGCACGAGACGGACGGCACGCAACGCATTCTCGATCTGGGATGCGGCGCGGGTATTTTCCTCTATATCGCCAGTGTGCTTGGCCATGTTGGTGTTGGGATGGACCTTGCCTCCGACATGTATCGCCAGATGGCCGCCGTTCTCGACGTGGACTGGCGCGACTCTCCCATTCTGGCAAACACACCGCTTCCCGACGATCTACACGGCTTCGACCTGATTTCGGCCATAGCAATTAAGTTCGATCGGCTCGACTGGGGGCCGCAAAGCGCGGAACCTTGGACCCTTTCGGAGTGGGAGTTCCTACTTAACGACGCGGCGTCGCGCCTAAACCCCGGCGGCAGGCTCTTCATCAAGCCTAACTTCCATATCCATCCCAAGGGCGCGCAGCCCGGCGTGTATTTCAAAGACGCCCGAATTCTTGATCTCCTGACCGACATCGCCACCGAGGTCACACCGAATAACGAGTTCGTAATCCCAGGAACTGCGCTGCGCTGACGCGTCGGCGCCTGACAAGACAACGGTCCACTCCACTGCCATCGGCACGTGATCGCTTGGTGCGCGCTGGTGCTGCCATGTGTGGACGGCTCCTTTTTTGCAAGGGATTTCTTGACTGACGGTGATCGCTGCAGGTTGCGGTCATTTGTCCAGCCTTTGTACGCAGTGCATATGACCGCTGGCCTTGATGAAGTCCGCGTACCGGGTCCCAATCAGACGAACGAGCTTGTGAGCCCTGACAGCACCTCTGGGTGTCCCTGCAGCGGTCCCGTTTGATCATCATTACTCACTTCTGCCCTTGCATCTCGTCGCGGCGTTTCGGGCGCCGCTATCTACTCTTTCGTTCAGATGGCCGGTAAGGCTTTGTAGCGTTCTCCCTTCGCTAGCAATGCCCACGCCGTGCGCGCAGTTTGGTGCTGCCAGACAAATTCGAACCAGTCTCAGCAAAGACAGTGACCCTAACCCTTATGCCGCGCAAAGCCCGCGCCACTCGGTCAGATCGGCGGCGCGGTTGGTCTTGAAAAGGGTTCGGTTGGAGAGGCTGCGTTCGTGATTGAAGTGGTTGCAGACAGAGGCGTGCACTGTGGCGAACTTTTGCAGACTTCGCATGCGCCTGGACCGAAGCATTGCGCGCTACCGTCGTAGGAATGGCAGGTGTGAGTTTTCTGCTCGGTTGTTTGACCAACGTCCAGTTTCCTGTTTTTCTGCTACGTCGATTTCCTTCAGAGCAGCGCCGTAGGAGCGCAGCCGATCGGTGACGATCACTTCGGGCTTGCCGTGCTTGCGCATTTCTTTTCTTAGGAATTTCAACGCGGCCTTCTTGTCCCGGCGCTTGACTACGTAGCTTTCCAGGACCTCTCCTTCGTGATCCACGGCGCGCCACAGGTAGTGGCGCTCACCGTTGATCTTCACGAACATCTCGTCCTAGTGCCATTTCCAGCGGCTAGATTTCATGCCCTCAATCCGACGCTTGCGGATCTCGGAGGCGAACAGCGGACCGAACCGATGCCACAAGAACCGGACAGTCTCATGGCTTTCATCGACGCCAGTCTCTTACAGCAGATCCTCGACGTTCCGATGCGATCGAGGGAACTGAGGGTACAGCATCACTGCCAAGCGAATGATTTCAGGGCTGTGTTGAACCAATTGACGAGGCTAGGTTTGATCACGACCAAATGCTAGGCAACGGCCCAAAACACCTCAATCCAGGTTAATCGGACAAGAGGCGTCTTTCCGCTAGCTGTCGTGATTTATAAGGTAAATCACTCGCGGAATCTGGGGAACAGAACTTCGAATATCTGGACTTAACAGAACTGCGATGACCGAAAATGCGGGAGCCACCGCCCTGAAGAGTGGTTGCACGGTCTAGAATGATCCTTCTCATTTTGCTTAAACTCCTGCAGAACGCTTTCACAGACGACAATGAAATCAACGAGGTCAACATGTTCCGGACAGCATTCCACACCACAGCACTAGCGATGATCACAGCCATTGCGACGACACTGCCTGCCACGGCCGAAACCTTCCGTTGGGCCGGGACGACAGACCCACAGACGATGGACCCGCATGCCGTCAATGCGGCTCCGGTCCTGTCGTTCCTCAACAATGTCTACGAAGGTCTCGTCCGGCGCGGGCAGGACATGGTCGAAGAACCGTCACTCGCCACCGCGTGGGAGGCGCTTCCGGACGGCGCGGGCTGGCGCTTCATTCTGAGGGAGGGCGTGACATTCCACGATGGCGCGGCGTTCAACGCCGATGACGTGATCTTCTCCTATGAACGTGCTGCCTCCGAGGCGTCCGATGTGCGGTCATGGTTCGCCTCGGTCACCGAAGTCTTGAGGGTCGATGACTTCACGGTGGATTTCCTGACCTCGGCGCCGAACCCCCTGTTTCCGGGGTCGATTGCCAATTTCATGATTGTCGATGCAGACTGGGCCACCGCGAACGGCGCAGAAGTGCCCGCCCGCGACGCCGAGAACTTTGCCACGCGCAACACTAACGGCACCGGGCCGTTCATGCTGTCCGCCCGCGATCCGGGTATCGAAACGCGCCTCGTGCCGTACGATGCCTGGTGGGATACCGCCGAGCACAACGTGACCGAGGCGATCTTCACCCCCATCGGCAACCCGGCCACCGGCCTTGCCGCGCTGTTGTCCGGCGAGATCGACTTGATCTCGCCCATCCCGCTGCAGGATGTCGAGCAGGTCGAAAGTCGTGACGGGTTCCGCGTGCTTGCGGGGCTTGAAGCCCGGGTGATCATGCTGGGCTTTGGCCACGACCATGAAACGTTGGCCTATTCTGACGATGCCACAGACGCTAACCCGTTCCTCGATCCGCGTGTGCGCCTTGCGATTGCGCAGGCGATCGACGTGGAGACGATCAACCGCGTCATCATGCGCGGGGCGGCCGAACCGGCGAGCCAGCTTTTGCCAGACGGACTGTCGGGCTGGTCCGAGGCGCACGCCGACGGCCCGGCCTTTGACCCCGAGGCGGCTCGGGCGCTGCTGGCGGACGCAGGCTACCCTGACGGATTTTCCTTCGGTCTGATGTGCACGAACGACCGTTACATCAGCGACGAAGCAGTATGCCGCGCCGTGGCCTCGATGCTTGCGCAGGTGGGGGTCGATGCCGGCGTGAACGCGATGCCCGTTGCCGGGTATTGGGACGAACTTCGGGCCGACAATTTCGACATGTTCCTGCTGGGTTGGTCGCCGGGCACCTTCGACGCCGAGCACCCCCTACGGTTCCTTGCGCATACCCCGAACGACCGTTTCGGCACCTGGAATTTCGGCGGCTATTCGAATGCGCGGGTGGACGAATTGATGCAACCGATCCTGCAGGAGATCGACCCCATCGCGCGTCAGGGCATGCTCGACGAGGTTGCGGGCATTCTTCAGGATGAAGTGGCCTATGTGCCGCTTTATACCGAGCCTCTGATCTGGGCGATGAAGGACAGCATCGACGTTGTGCAACGCCCCGACAACTTCTTCATCCTGCGTTGGGTCACCGTGAACTGAGCGCAGGCGGACCCGCAGGCGGACAGGGCGATGGTAAGGTTCATACTGACACGACTCGTGCAGTCCGTTTTTGTGATGCTCGCCGTCGCCCTTCTTTCGTTTTCGCTGTTCGCCTTTGTAGGTGATCCTGTTGCCCAGATGACCGGCGTCGAAACCTCGCCCGAGGATCTGGCGCGGCTGCGCGAAGAGTTGGGTTTGAACGACGCGCTCTTGGTGCAGTTCGTGCGGTTCACCAGCGACATCGTGCAGGGCGATTTCGGCTATTCCTTTCGAACGCGCGAACCGGTTGGAGCGATGATCCTGACGCGGCTGCCGGCAACGCTGGAGCTTGGCACTTTGGCGCTGGTAATCTCGCTGATCGTCGGGATTCCTGCCGGCATCTACACCGCGCTGCGGCCCCGTGGGCTGGTCAGCCAGTCGATCCTGATCGGGACGCTGATCGGTGTTTCGATTCCGACCTTCGTGATCGGTATCCTGCTGATCTTTTTGTTCGGGGTGCAGTTGGGTTGGCTGCCCACCTTCGGTCGCGGCGGAACAGTCGAAATTGGCTGGTGGCGATCATCGCTTTTCACGCTGGACGGCTGGCGCTCGCTGGTCCTGCCGGCGGTGACACTCGGCCTGTTCCAGCTAACGCTGACCATGCGGCTGGTGCGGGCGCAGATGATGGAGGTGATGCGCACCGATCACATCCGCTTTGCCATTGCTCGCGGCGTTCCGTGGGGCCGCATCCGCTACCGGCACGCGCTGTCAAACACCATGATCCCGGTGATTACCATCATCGGACTGCAGTTTGGTGGCGTGATCGCCTTCTCCATCGTCACCGAAAGCGTGTTTCAGTGGCCAGGAATGGGATTGCTGTTCCTCGACTCGATCCGCTTTGTCGATATTCCTGTGATGAGCGTCTATCTCGTGGTGATCGCGTTCTTCTTCGTCATCATCAATCTGGTGGTGGATATTCTCTACGTCGCTATCGACCCACGCCTGCGCGTCAGGGAGAGCGTCTGATGCCCGTCACTGGCAGGTTGGCCAAGCTGAAGCAGTCCGAAGGGGTCTGGCTGTTCTCGCGCAGTCCTGCCGCTATTCTTGCCGCCCTTGCCACCGTGGTGATCGTCACCGGTGCGGTCTTCGCCCCCTGGATTGCGCCGACCAATCCCTATGACCTTGCTTCCTTTTCGCTGTTCGACGGCCTGCTCCCCCCTGCTTGGGAAGATGGCGGCAATCCGCGATTCATTCTGGGGACCGATGATCAGGGGCGCGACATGCTGTCGTCCATTCTCTACGGTGCCCGTCTGTCGCTGACAATTGCTGCCATGTCGATGGCGGTGGCGCTGGTGTTGGGGGTCGGGCTGGGGCTGGCAGCAGGATATTTCGGCGGGCGGTTTGATGCCATCGTGATGCGGATCGCCGATGTTCAACTGGCGCTTCCAGCGATCCTGACGGCCTTGCTGATCGATGGCATTTCACGCGGGATCCTACCACGCGAAATGCACGATGATCTGCGGATCGCGGTGATCACACTGGCGATTGCGCTGTCGCTATGGGTGAACTTTGCCCGCACAGCACGTGCTTCCGTCTTCGTCGAGCGGAACCGGGACTATGTGCAGGCAGCCATCATGATGGGACAGCACCCGGTGCGGATAATTCTGCGCCATGTCTTGCCCAACATCGTCAGCCCGCTTCTGGTGATTGCAACGGTGGACCTAGCCTCGGCAATCCTTCTCGAAGCGACACTGTCGTTCCTTGGCGTCGGGCTTCCTGCGGATTCGCCCTCGCTTGGCACATTGATCCGGATCGGGATGCAATATCTTCTGTCGGGCGAATGGTGGATATTGTGGATCCCGACCATCTTTCTGGTCGTGCTTGTCGTCGCCATCAATCTGCTGGGCGATTTCCTGCGCGATCTGTTCAATCCGGGGATGCGCTAATGCTGACGGTCGAGGGTCTGACGGTGCAATTCCGCGACCGCCTCGGCGTCACCACAGCGGTCAAGGACGTGTCACTGTCGGTCGCAAAGGGTGAAATTCACGGGCTGGTGGGCGAATCCGGGGCGGGCAAGTCCACCATCGGGGCTGCCATCATGGGCCTGTTGCCCGCCGCAGGGGACATCGCCAGTGGCAGCCTGATGCTGGGGGACACAGACCTGCGCGCCTTGACGCCGTCCCAAGCGCATCGCCTCCGCGGCAAGCGGATTTCGATGATCTTTCAGGATCCACAGACCAGCCTGAACCCGCTGATGACTGTCGAGGCGCAGTTGATCGAGACCGTCCTTGCGCATGAGGATATCAGCACGGAAGCGGCACGCGCACGCGCCGTGGCGCTGCTGGATGAAATCGGCATCGCCAATGCCGCGACGCGGATCCGCGCCTATCCTCATCAGTTCTCGGGGGGGATGCGCCAGCGCGTGGTCATCGCGCTCTCGCTCTGCACGAACCCCGAACTGATCATCGCGGACGAGCCGACGACTGCGCTCGACGTGGCGGTGCAGGCGCAGGTTCTGCACCTCATCCGGCGATTGGCAACGACGCGGGGCGTCGGCTTTATCCTAATCACTCACGACATCGGCGTGATAGCGCAGGTTTCGGACAGGGTCACGGTGCTGCGCGGTGGCCAGGTTATCGAACAGGGGCCAACGGCAAAGGTGCTCGGGTCACCGCGCGAACCATACACCGCCGCCTTGATGGCAGCGGTGCCACCGCTCGACCGGCGGCTCGACAGGTTTCGCCTACCACGCATCGAGGGCGAGGAGGAACCATCGGCACAACGGGCTCTTGCCCGCGAGGCCGAAGACTGGTTGATGGCGGGTGCCAGCTCCAGCCCCGGCGCTGCAACAGGGCCAGCTCTGGAGCTGTCCGGAATAACCGTCCGGTTTCGGGGCGAACGGCGGACGATATTCGGCCCGCGCGACAATTTCGTTGCGCTCGACGATGTCTCGCTTTCGGTGCGGCCAGGCTCGGTGATGGGGCTTGTCGGGGAAAGCGGATCGGGCAAATCGACATTGGCCAAGGTGATCGCGGCACTGGTACAACCGGCCGAGGGTGAGATGCGCCTGGACGCGGACCTCCTGCCGCCAATGCGGTCGCGGCGTCGGAGCGATCCGTCGCGGCGTCTGGTGCAGATGGTGTTTCAGGATCCCTATTCGAGCCTCAATTCCCGTCATCGGGTGCTCGACATCCTGACGGAACCTCTTTGGCTATACGCGCTGGAGCGTGATGCTGGCCAGCGCGACAGGCTCGCGCGTGCCATGCTGGCGCTGGTAGGGCTCGACGGTACAGCGGCCGACCGCTATCCGCACCAGTTCTCTGGAGGTCAGCGCCAGCGCATTGCGGTCGCCCGCGCATTGCTGTCGCGCCCCGGTCTGCTGCTCTGCGACGAACCGACCAGCGCGCTGGACGTGTCGATACAGGCGCAGATCCTGAATCTGCTCAAGGACATGCAAGCGCGGTTCGGCCTGACGACCCTGTTCATCAGCCACAACCTCGCCGTGGTGCGGCAAATGTCTGATGATATCGCCGTGCTCAAGGATGGCAAACTGGTGGAAACCGGCCTGTCCGAAGCTTTCTTTGCGGGTCCGACAGAGCCCTATTCCCACGAGCTTCTGGCTCAGACGCCGACCGTGCGCTTTGCTACAGCGGCAGACTGACGCGGACATCGCTGTTCAGTTGCTGCCAGATCAATTCGAACGGTAGTATCATACGAATTCGAACCAGTCTAAGCAAGGACAGTAGCTCTGCCCGTTATGCCGCGCAAAGACCGCGCCACTCAGCGAGAGGGGCGGCGCGGTTGGTCTTGAAAGGGTTCGGTTGGAGAGGCTGCGCTCGTGATTGAGGTGGTTGCAGACAGAGGCATGGACGGTAGCGATCTTCTTTAGACTTTACCTGCGCCGGAGGCTGAACGCAGGTTCAATCACTCCAACCTCGCCAACAGATTCCGCACGTTCGACACCTGCCACCGACAGCCCCGCCGGGTCATCATGCCTCGCTCGTTCAGCGCCTCTGCGATTGCCCGAAGGCTGGTATGCCCTTCGGCCCGGATTGCCTCGACCACCGGCGCCAGCGCTTCTGCATGCTCGTCCGCGTTTCGGCGCACGGTCTCCCGCAGCGCCACACCGCCCTTCCCGGCCCGCCGGAGGGCCGCTGCCCCGTTCGGATTGCCCAGCTTCACCCCGCGGGCCTTCGCTGCCGCCAGAGCCTCCTTGGTGCGCCGGGAGATCGCGTCGCGTTCCTGCTGCGCCACCAGCGCCATGATGCCGACCGTCAGATCGTTGGCCTCCGGCATGTCGCAGGCGAGGAAGCGAACGCCCGCATCCCGGAGCGTCAGCAGGAAGGCGGCGTTCCGGCTCAGCCGGTCCAGCTTGGCGATGACCAGCGTGGCTCCGGTGATGCGGGCTAGTTGCAGCGCCTTGTCCAGTTTCGGCCGGTCATTCTTGCGCCCGCTCTCGATCTCCGTGAACCGCGCCAGGATCGTGCCGCCCTTGCCGTCGGCGTAGTCCTCGATGGCCTTCCGCTGCGTCTCGAGCCCCAACCCGGACTTCCCCTGCCGCGCCGTCGAGACCCGCTCGTAGGCCACCAGCTTTGCATTCGGGGCAGCATCCCTGACCATGTACACACCTGCCTGACGTTCGTTGCGCAGGTCTGTACATCGACCGGGGGATCATCTCGTAGTCAATTCGACGGCGCCTCTGCCGACGTCAGAGGTCTTTGACGTGATGACCGATCTGAATGGTCCTGATAGCATCGGGACGTCGCCGCCCCATGATGTCCCGCCCGGAGGAAGCCAGCTCTCTGGAGGTATCGTCAGTGCCCGGCCGGTCCGCCGCCGCGTCGAGCGGCGCGAGCACGACGCGAACGAATGGCATGGACCGCTCCGATCCCGAGGCCTCGTCGCGGGAGGCAAGCCGGGTTCGCGCCACCGGCGTCAGCCCAAGCTCGGCCATGAAGCGACCCATGATCTCAAGCTGCTTGTTGGAGATCGAGAGCCAGGGCGATTGCTGGACATAGCCCGACGGCGTCTTGAGCAGCATCGGTGTCTCCTGCAGCTTCTCCTCCGCTTCGACCCACCGGGACCAGGCCTGGCAATAGGCCGCGAGCGCCGCCCGGTCCGCGATGGTGAGCACGCCCGCATCATGCATCGGCTTGGCAAGCCGACGCCATTCGCTGCGCGCCACCTCGGTCAGATGCGGCGGGCAGCGCGGCAGCGCCACCCCGGGCACCTCGGCGGCCCGCGACGGGCGGATGACCGGCTTAGGCCCGCGCATCGTCGACCTCCGGGGTGACGTTGATGAGGTCCGTCGCGGGAGGATTGGCGACACCAAGGCGCGTCGATCGCTGCGCCACGGCGTCGAGGAAGGTCTTGAGCGCATCAACCCCATTGCCCTTGTGTTCGACGGCCGTCTGTCCGGCATGCTCGACAACGGCCGTCTCGCGCCACCCGGCCTGCGTCTTGAGGTAGAAGATGGACGAGGTCGTGCAGCCTGACCGCGCCTTCTGCAGGAGCCCGTTGGCGACATGCGCGATGGCCTTGGCCTTGCCCCTTTTATAGCGCTCAGCAACCTCCGGCTCCCGGACACAGATCGCGCGGAAGGTGTTGCGGCAGATGCCGAAGTAATCGGCGATCTGCTCCTGGCTCAGAAGGGCGGCGAGCGTCTCGACCTCGTGGCGCTGACCCTCCGACAGCGTGATTGGGGGCCGGGGCATCAGACTAGTGCCCCGGCAGACTGTAGGGCTGTCTCAGGAGCCGTCTCTTCAGGCGCCCGGGTTTTGTCCCGCTCGGCCGATATCTCCGCAAAGCTGCGCCCGTCGCCCGCCAGAATGGCCGTCTGGCCCGTGAACGCCTCCCACCGCGCCACCGCCACATCGACATAGGCCGGATCAAGCTCCACCGCATGGCAGACCCGCCCGCAGGTCTCCGCCGCAATGATCGATGTGCCCGAGCCGCAGAACGGCTCGTAGATCGCCTGACCCGGGCTTGCGTTGTTCAGCATCGGCCGGCGCATGCACTCGACGGGCTTTTGCGTGCCGTGGATCGTGGCCGCATCCTGGTCGCGATTGGGGATCTGCCAGAGCGTCGATTGCGTCCGGTCGCCGGACCAATGCCCTGTCCCCTTCACGGCATACCAGCACGGCTCGTGCTGCCAATGATAATGGCCCCGCGACAGAACATGCCGATCCTTGGCCCAGATGATCTGGCTGCGGATATCAAAGCCGCAGGCGGTCAGGCTCTCGCCCACTGTGGTCGCGTGCAGCGCGCCGTGCCAGACATAGACCACCTCGCCAGGGAACAGCGCCCAGGCCTCGCGCCAGTCCGCCCGGTCGTCATTCATCACCTTGCCGGTGCGCTTGGTCTCAGAGGCTCCGGCCCGGTTGCGCCAGTCCGGGTCATAGGACACGCCATAGGGCGGATCCGTCACCATCAGATGCGGGCGGACATCGCCGAGAAGCCGGGACACGGTGCTTTGGTCCGTTGCATCGCCGCAGATCAGGCGGTGAGAGCCAAGCCACCACAGATCGCCGAGGCGCGAAACCGGATCGAGCGGGGGCTCGGGCGTTGCCTCCTCCTTCGGATCCGCCGCGCCAAGGCCCAGCAGCGCATCCAGTTCCGCGCCCGCAAATCCAAGATCCCCGAGATCGACGCCCAGCTCACCGAGGTCAGTCAGCTCCAGCGCCAGCAGTTCCCGGTCCCAGCCCGCCTGCTCTGCCAGCCGGTTGTCGGCCAGGATATAGGCTCGCTTTTGCGTCTCGGTCAGATGCGCCAGTTCGATCACCGGGACATGAACCAGCCCCAGCTTGCGCGCCGCCAGCACCCGGCCATGGCCCGCGATGATGCCGTTCGCGCCATCCACCAGCACCGGGTTGTTGAACCCGAATTCCCGGATCGAGGCCGCAATCAGCGCCACCTGCGCGTCGGAATGCGTCCGCGCGTTGCTGGCGTAGGGAATGAGATCGGCAAGCGGGCGTTGCGTGATGGCCTGCGCGCCAGTCAGTGCGGCTGCTGTCGATCCTGCCGGGCGGTTTGTCTTCGCTGTCTGTGTCATGACCCCCCGCTCCGGAATTGATGCGCGCGCGTGGGCATGATAGCACGGGAGCGGCGCGCTTATAATACTGACAATATTAGACAATTATCGACATGGGGCGCCCTGACCGTGGTTTTGGCGCTTCGGCATGGCGTCAACGGGCTGGTGCTTAGCGCAGGGCAGACCGGAAGAGATCGATGCTGTGGCTGGACTGCTGCAGGCCTCCGCGCCTGAGGCGCAGACGTCCGAAATGCTGACAGATTAACATTTCGATGCGGCTTCCCGAATGGCTGCTTTAGGATGCGTCAAAAAGATTGTGTGCACCCTGACAACAATCGGAAGGCAAAATTCTACCAAAAGCTAATCTGATATGAGAGTTCGAGCAACAAAAGAGCAGAAATAGGTGGAGTCGGAGGATCTGGATCAGATTACTTTTGAAATGCTGAGGAGGCCGACTTTGACAAGAAATTTCGCCCAGCCCGTAGCGGAATTTCCTGCCTCTCAGGCCTTGACGACACCGTCCAGAATAGCAAGATTCAACCACCTCACCGTTATCTTGCCGCGCAACCCGGCTTGTGTAGCTGGGTCCGCCGCGAGAAAGGCATTAACCTCCTCGCGAGTTTCAAGGTTCAGAATAAACATGGAGCCGACTTTGGTGGTGCGATCATCATCACGCAAACTGCCGGCTGCCACAATGGCAACGCGTTTGGCGAGTTCGTAATCCCACATCTGCCCCATGACCTCCGTATCGGCCCGGATCTTGGGCCCATCAACACTATCATCCGCTATCACCAACCAAGCCATCACAGTTTTCTCCATCAGGTCCCTTTGCTTTGTCCGCCAATGGCAGGGTCCGCAATAGGGGTGTATCCGGACGTAGTGCCCCTTAGATTGTGTGCGCAGTCAAGATGGGCAGAGCTATTCCGGTCGCTTCGAGTGGCGCGCTACACTCGACAGTGAGAAAAACGACCGAGGCTGTCAGGACACCGACAACCGCCAAAAAGGTCGGTGAAAGGATCTGGTTCGGAATGTTTCGGATTAGGAAGATTTTGTCGTCCGTCACCCGAAGTTCAGCTCTGATCCATATGTTACCACACCAAAAGAAGATTATCACACGGCATGACGTTCCGGTCCAATCAATCAACCACCCAACCATCCAAATGCCCGATGCAGCCCTCTAGCCTCTCGCAAACGTGCTTGGCGTCACCCTCCAACCACCATGCCCGCTGCCAGCCGCGTCCACGCCCACCACGCTTGTAGGCGGCCGATTTAAAGGTCATTTCCCTATAAGAGGTATCTATAGGGTTTTGACCTTTAAATCCCGCTCGTTCAAACGCCATCCTCGCTGTGTTCTCGTTCGCAAAGATTCCGGGATGCAACGCCGCCGCGTCGGCCGGGCTGTCCACCGCAATGCCGTCTAGCAGCATCTGCTGCATGACGTCCGGTTTGATGGCATCCCAGGTTTGCAGGCGAACATGGACCAACGGGAGCGCGACGTCGGCGAGCACATGCACCTCCAGCGGGGTCTCCCCCGTCCTGTTCACCCCCCGGCCTCGCCCGATCGCCTGGATCAGCTCATCATCGCAAATCGCCGCCCGTAGCTGCTCGGCACGTCCATCGCTGTGGCGGATCACCCGAACGCCGCGGGTCGTGCCGTCCCGCATCCTGATGCCCGCGAGTTCGGTGGTGTAGCCACCATCGTGCCGGGAACCGAAGTATCCTCCCGCATCGGCTTCGAGGTCGGAATGCGACGGCAGTGGACGGCCAATCACGATCAGGCAGCCCACGTCTTTGTAAGCATCGAGCCCTGCGAGATTGTTGAAGTGCAGTGTGACCACGTTCGGGATATCGGCGAATACTTCTTCGATGGCCTTATAAGTAATCACCAGCGCGCCGCGATCGCGGTGACGCAGAGATTGCCAGCGAACATAGTCGGTGCATTCCCTGAGCCTGTTCTTGCGACGTTGCTCCTCCTCCGGCTTCAGTCCCTCCTGCGGACAGAGGGTCGACTTACCGAAGCTGCCGGTGACCAGTCGGACGTTCATGTGCGGTGCGTCGGCCTCGATCGTCTTGATCTCCAGCCCGCGCAGAACCGTCCCGGCGAGGTCCGGGCGCAATGTCGCGTCGAGGTGCAGGATCGGCCGGTTCCTGAGGCTCTCGTGAAGCGATCTCGCGCGGCGAAGCTCGATGCGGGCTCGTCCATCTGTCCCGGTGACAGTCAACCTGCCGCTTGCGGCAGCCTGGCCATCGAGGAGTTCCGCGAGTTCACGCCATATTGCAGCGCGATGATCGATCCGCTGGTTCTGGCGCGCGATCTCGAAGGCCTGCGTCCTCTGGCTCTCTGTCAGGTCCGGCGAGAGGCCGGGGTCGATCTTGCGCCACTCCTCGAGCTTTGCCGCTGACCTGCAATTTTCGGCCGTCAGCCCCACTGCCATGAGCGCGTCGCGGCGCAGGTGTCTCCCGCAGCCGGCTTTGAACGCAGTCGATGCCTTGTGCCGCCAGGCATCGAGATCTGCCATTGCGCCGACCGGACCCCTGCCGACCCTCGATCCACCCATGTCGGTGAGCCGGTCGCCCACCCAGTCATCGACATGAATGTCCCTGATCGTCTCGAGCGCCCGGGGCCAGCAACCTTCGTCGACAACGAGGAGGGCGATATCGTCGGTCCGGAAGGCCAGCCCGCTGAACAGGGCGTCGTAGGGCGCAATCACCACATCTGCTGCAGCGACATCGTCACGGTTGCGCTGCTTGAGACAGGTCGCGAAGTACTGGCACTTCTTGCCGGTTGTCGGTGCACAGATGGCCTCCTGCGCGCTCCGGCCCGACTGATGGGCTGCGGCGACCGCCTCCCTGTCCTGACACAGCGGCTTGCCTGAGGCCGGGTCATCCCGGTCGTAGCCGCGCAGAACCGCCACGTTGGCCCCCGCCCGACGCCATTCCGCCGCCGCCTCCTCCGCCAGGGCGTGACCTGCAACAAAGATCAGAAGCCGGCTCGGTTGACCCGCTGCACGCAAGCGCGCAGCTAGAGCAAGGAGATGCGTCCGGGCGGCCCGGGACTTTCCGAGACCCACCGTGGCGCGAATGCTCAACATCGGTATGTTGAGGTCCCTCTCCCCGTGACATCCAAGGACGCGATCGCAAAACCCTTCCATCACGGCATCCAGCTTCTCCCGTGCTTCCTCCACGGAGAGCGATGGAACCTCATAGTCTGGCTCGGGAGCGGCCGCCTCACGGCCGGGAAGCTTGCCCACACGCTGCAGCCGGAGCTTGTCCCGGACCTTGGCAAGCGCGTGCGTTGGCGCGTAGGGCTCATGTCCGTCCTTGCGCGGGCGATCGATCTCGGCCGTTTCCGCGAACCTCTCCCATGTGCGGGCGGCCAGCGTGCCGGCCTCCAGCGGCAGGCCGGCCGCGATGGCGTCGTGGACCTCATGGAAGGCGATGCTGCTCAACCAGCCGTCCCTGCCCTCTACGACGAGACCGTTCTCGTTGCGGAGCGGACTGGATGCAGGCGCAGCCGGTCTGGTTCGCTGACCAGCCTTCGATAGCAGGTCGTAACCCGGCTGCAGGGCGGCCGCCTCCGCCAGGAAGGAATCGACCTCCTCCGCGGTGATTACCGGCAATTCGTGGCACGGGATCTCAAGCGGCGTGTCGCCATGCGGCCAATAGTAGGGATTGCCGGTGTCCGGATGGATTCCGAAGGCCAGAAGCTGCTGGCCCTTGCCCAGAACCTCGACCTTGCCGGCGGCGCGTTTGGTGAACGGCGCCTCGGTCCGGTAGAGCAGCAGGCGTTTGGGCCAAAGACCCACGCGCATCAGAGTGTCGCCGAAGCGCTTCCTCGCCAGGGTCTCGAGAACATGGGCCTGGTCCGCATCGAGGATGTCGATATCCACCCCGACCAGATAGCCGGTTCTGAGGCCGACGCCGTGTCGCGGATAGGTGCTCTGCCAGGTCTGGATCTGATCGGGGTCGAGTGTGACGGCCGTCCAGCGCGAGGGCGCCGGCTTCTTCATCCGCGGCGCGATCGGCACCGGCTCGTAGCCCTGTTCCAGCAGGACCTGCGCCCATTTCCCATAAGTCGGATGCCCAACACCTTCGGGGCGGCACGCGGCCACCCTCTTGTCCGTCTCTGTGTGTGTCGGGCCTCCGGTATGGGGAGCCCCGTCCACCCGTCAGCCTCGCGGTCCCTTGCGGTGGCGCGTCTCGAACGCCTCCACGTCGACCAGGCGGTAGCGGATCGACCCGCCGATCCCGATCCAGGCCGGTCCGTAATCCTGCGCTCTCCACCGCTCGAGCGTGCGGCCGCTCACCTTCCAGCGATCCTCAAGGTCGCGCTGGGTCAGAAGCTGCATGCCCTCCCCGGTCAGTTGTGCATCATATGTCGTCATTGCAGTTCGCCCGATTGATCCCGTGCCCGCAGGGGAGATTGCGATGGCCATAGGCCGCCGCCCCCGCGCACAGAATACCATCTATGTCTAACCCATTGATAGAATGACATTTAATGCCAGATTACGCCATCCGCCGACATTTACACCCAAGGGGTGGCGGAACATGATGGTCCGTGGCGATTTGATTCGGCAAACTTGCGCCAGATGACTCGACAAAGGGAAATGGGATGCCCATGGAACCGCTGGATCCTGAACGACAGTCTCTGCTTGTGACAAAACTCGGCGATCTTTGCGACTGGCGCGTCCCTGAGCTGAAGACGCTGGTCGGGCCGGACGACCCTTTGGTGTTCCACGACTTCCATCACAAGCTTCAGGCTGTGCGCGCCAAGTGCGAGGCACGCCTTCTGGAGTACTCAGACACTGAGATCCGGGCACTGAGCAAGACCGATGGGAGCTGCCCGGAGGCCTTGCGGAAAGACTGGGATGACGCCGCCAGATCGGGAGCTGACAACCATCAAGCGCCAGAAGCCACCCTGGCATGCGGGCGGCTTCGGCCATCCGGACCATCAGGCAGATTTCGGCTACTGGGCGAGGATGCCCCACCTGTCTCTATCGGAGGCAACCTGCCTGTCGATCGGATTTGAGCCCTCGAACTTCCCCCATCGACGTCTGGAAGATCTGACCAAGGTGAAGGTGGACGAGCTTTGGCCGACGACCGCGTTCCTGATGCTGCGCTATGAACAGATGCAACGGCAGTTCGGAAGAGGCGATCGCGATCGCAGCATCCGGACCGGGGAATTTCTGGCCTGGGCCCTCCGCGTCGAATACGACGTTCATCCGGTCTTTCTCAGCCTCCTCAATCGGTTTCACGGACTATCACCAGATGGCTTGGACAAATCCTCAAAACGAGTCCGGCCCGACAAGCGCGAGATTGAAACGGTCGCACAACTGCTTGTTGTCATGGCGATCGATGGATACGGATATGACCCACATGCCAATCGCAGCAGTATACCTCGGGAAATCACTGACGCCGCAGCGGGCATGGGGATCGAGTTCCATCCCGATACTGTTCGCAAGTACCTGGGGATCGGCAAAACCTTTCTGTCGCCCGATTGGAAGAAGCCTGAACGCTAATCGTTGAACGATTAGTGACCCGGTTTTCAGAATGAATACAACGCTTTCAACTTGATCGGAGAGGCCAGAAGGCTGTTCTGATACGCCCTTCGCCATCCATGGCAGACCCATCGCCAGATGCAAATTCCTGGCGAGCAGTCAATGTCCAGAAACGATGTTCAACCCCAATACAATGCTGGCGGCGAGTGCATGCTCCGCGAGCGCGATCTGGCCGCGAGGTGGAATGTCTCCGCTCGCACCTTACAAAGATGGCGGGCGGCGGGATCCGGTCCGCCCTGGCACCACTTCGCAGGCAGCGTCCGCTACAAGCTCGGTGATATTCTTAACTTCGAGCACCAGGCGAAGCGCGAGGGCAGCGCGCCGTGAAACGCCCCAATCCCCTTCACCCCCGCCACATGACCCCTCTCGAGCGCCGCCGCGAGCTTTGCCGCAGTCTCGCGCTCGGGAACATCCGTCTCCAGATGCGCACAGTCGGCGGGATTGATCCGCTGACCGGAGACATTCCGCTACACAACCCGGACGACCAGAGCGGTCATGCAACTCCCCGCAATCGGAGAACCGCATGAACAAGCCCGATCCCATCCCCGCGCGCCTGGCCGCGCTGAAGACAACGCCGACGCCCGACCTGAAGGCGCAGTGGCGCGAGTTGTTCGACAGCGAGCCGCCGCCGTTCAACCGCCGCTCCCTGGAATCCCGCCTGGCGTACCGTATCCAGGAACTCGCCTATGGCGGGCTGAAGCCCGAGACGATCAGGCGGCTGGAACGGCTGGGCGAGGAGCTGGACGGTGGCGACCGCAAGAAGAGCCGCATGCGCGCGGACGCCATGCCAATCGCTGGAACACGGTTGATCCGGGAGTGGCAGGGCACCGAGCAGGTCGTCACGGTGAAGCAGGATCGTTTTGAGTGGCAGGGGCGGCCCTACAAGTCGCTCTCCGCCATTGCACGGGCGATTACCGGCACGCGCTGGAACGGGTGGGTGTTCTTTGGGCTCAAGAACCACACGGGGCGCACATGAACGCACCGAACAAAGCGATCGTCCGCAAGCTGCGCTGCGCCGTCTACACCCGGAAATCTTCCGAGGAAGGGCTGGAGCAGGAGTTCAACAGCCTCCACGCGCAGCGCGAGGCGAGTGAGGCCTATATCGCCAGCCAGAGATCCGAGGGCTGGGTGCTGGTGCGCGATCAGTATGACGACGGCGGTATCTCCGGCGGCACGCTGGAACGGCCCGGTCTGAAGCGCCTGATGGAAGACATCGAGGGTGGGCTGGTCGATGTGGTCGTGGTCTACAAGATCGATCGCCTCAGCCGCTCTCTCGCCGACTTCGCCAAGCTGGTCGAAGCGTTCGACCGCAACGGTGTGACTTTCGTCTCCGTAACACAGTCGTTCAACACCACCACCTCCATGGGTCGGCTGACGCTGAACATCCTGCTCTCATTCGCGCAGTTCGAGCGGGAGGTGACCGCCGAGCGGATCCGCGACAAGGTCGCCGCCAGCCGCAAGAAGGGCATCTGGATGGGCGGGGTGCCGTCCTATGGCTACCGCGTCGAGAACCGGAAACTGCTCATCGACGACGAGCGCGCCGGACATGTCCGCTGGATCTTCGCCCGCTTCCTCGAGATCGGGTCCTGCACGGAACTGGCGCGCGAGGTCGGCACGCGCGGTATCCGCACACCTCGCGGCAACAGGTTCGACAAGAAGCATCTCTACCGCATGCTCAGCAACCGCACCTATATCGGCGAGGCGGTACACAAGAGCGACAGCTATCCCGGTGAGCACGACGCGATCATCGACCGCAAGACATGGGACAAGGTCCACACCATCCTGCAGGAGAGCCCGCGCAAGCGCGCCGCGCGCACCCGTGCAGACACGCCCGCGCTGCTGAAGGGGATGCTGTACGGGCCGGATGGCGCGGCGTTCTCGCCAACGCACACACGCAAGGGCGGGAAGCTCTACCGCTACTATGTCAGCCAGACCGTGCTGAAGCATGGGGCTGGGGCCTGTCCTATAAGTCGCGTTCCAGCAGGCGAGATCGAGGCGGCCGTCATAGACCAGCTTCGGGCCGTGTTCCGCCAGCCAGAGATCGTAGCGGGCACGTTCAGAGCGGCGCGGACGCTGGACGACAACATCACCGAGGCCGACGCCCGTGCGGCGCTTCTGCAGCTCGACCCACTGTGGGAGGAACTGTTCCCCGCCGAGCAGGCGCGCATCGTGGCGCTGCTGGTCGAGCGCGTCGATATCGGCACGGACGGATTGAACGTCAGGCTTCGCGTCGACGGTCTCGGCGGACTCGCCCGCGAGATGTTGGCTGGCGGCACCGAGGCGGCCGCATGAAACGCGGGTCGCCGATCCCCGAGACTGTGACGCTCCACGTCCCGTTTCGGATCGTGAAACGTGGAGGGCGGAAGGAGATGCAATTGCCCGACGGCGCTGCGCCGCCGCGCAGGGCGGACAACACGCTCGTCAAGGCGCTTGCCCGCGCGTTTCGCTGGAAACGGATGCTGGACTCGGGCGAGTTCGCCACCATCGCCGAACTGGCCGAACGCGAGGGCATCGCGCCGTCCTATATGACCCGCGTCTTGCGGCTCACGCTGCTTGCGCCCGATATCGTCGAGACGATCTTGGGCGGCAAGTACGGGCCAGAGATAACGTTGGCAGATTTGTTGGAACCATTCCCCGCCATTTGGGCAACCCAGATGGAAGTGGACGACTGACACGAACGGCCCATAGCCGCCATTCAAGGGTGCCCCAACGAACGGCGGCTTTACAAACGGAGCTGGAATAAACAGCAGCTCACTCACGGCAGATAAGTGCTAAGGGGAACCGCACTGGGGCTATCAGTCCAATGAACCCACACTCAGCCCCGTCCAATGCGCGGCAAAAGCCCACATGTCCGCCGTCTCGGCGATGATCTTGTCGGTTGGTTTGCCCGCCCCGTGACCGGCGCGGGTTTCAATGCGGGCAAGATGTGGCATTGGGCCGATGTCGGCCGCCTGCAGGGCGGCGACGTACTTGAAGCTGTGGCCGGGAACCACGCGATCATCCTTTTCAGCGGTCGTCACGAGAATTGCCGGGTAATCTTCGCCCGGGTTGATGTTGTGGTAGGGCGAATAGGCCAGCAGGTTGCGGAACTGGTCCTCGACTGTGGGGTCGCCGTATTCCTCGACCCACATCTGCCCGCTGGTGAACTGATTGAAGCGCAGCATGTCCAGCACACCAACACCCACAAAGGCAGCAGAGAACAGGTCCGGCCTCTGGTTGACGACCGCGCCGATCAGGAGCCCCCCGTTGGATTCGCCGTGGATGGCCAGTCCAGCAGGCGGCGTGATGCCGCTCTCCGCCAGATACTCGGCGGCGGCGATGAAGTCATCGAAGACGTTCTGCTTGTTCATCCGTCGCCCGGCATCATGCCAGGTGAATCCGTATTCGCCGCCCCCGCGAATATTTGCGACGGCCAGAACGCCACCCTGTTCGACCCAAGCGATCTGCGAGGGGTTGTAGATCGGCTGCATGCTGATCCCGAAGCCGCCATAGGCATAGAGCAAGGTCGGCGCAGGCCCGGTGACATCGCTCCGCCGAACGACGAACATCGGCATCTCGGTGCCATCCTCAGACGTGAAGAACTGTTGCTCGACGATGATCGCGTCAAGGTCGGCCTCAACGTCCGGCTCGAACCACGCCGTATGGGTATTGGTTGCCACGTCGTAGCGATAGACCGAAGTCGGCGCGTTGAAGCTAGTATAGACGAAGAACACCTCGTTATCCTCAAGTGTGCCGTAAAACGCGCCGGCCGAGCCGATTCCGGGCAGCTCCACCTCGCCATCCTGCACGCCGTCCAGCGTGTATCGTCGGATCTGCGTGTTGGCATCGACGAGATACGAGGCGATCAGCCGATTGCCGACCAACCATGCATTGTTGAGGACGTCATCCCCCTCGGCCACCAGATCGACAAAGGCAGCGTCGGGGTTCGCGATGTCCAGCGTCACCAGCTTGCGCCGTTCGGCATCCTGGCTGGTCATCAGGTAGAACCGGGTACCAACGTTGCCGATCACGCCCCACTGATCGTCAAAATCGGCAATGATTGTCAGGGGATGCCAGTCGTCCTGCGTCAGGTCCACCAGCATCAGGTTGTTGGCCGCATAATCGCCGTGAGAGGAAATGACGGCATAGCGCCCGTCTTCAGTGATGTCGAACACCTGCAGCAAGCTTGGCTGATCCGGCGTGGCATACAGCAGACGATCCTCTGTCTGGGGGGTGCCGAGTGCGTGAAAGTAGACCGAATGCCCGACGACACCGGCCTGCGCCGACGAACCAGTCTCGTGGTCGGCGTAGCGGCCGTAGAAGAACCCAGTGCCGTCCTTGGCCCATTCGATCGACGTGAACCTTGCCCGTTCGACCTTGTCGTCCAGCACTTCGCCGGTTGCCACATCAAGCACGTTGATCGTGCGCCAATCGGTTCCGCCATCCTGAACCGCATAGGCCACAAGAGCGCCGTCCTGAGATGGCGACCATTCGGCAAGGGCTGTAGCGCCATCCTCCGACCAGGTGTTCGGGTCGATCAGCACACGCTCCAGCCCGTCGACGCCGTTCCGCACCATCAGCGACGGCTGATTAACCAGTCCAGCCTGGCGAATGTAGAAATAGAGATTCCCACGCTTGAAGGGCGCGCTGACGAAGTCGGCGCCATAGAGCTCTGTGAGGCGTTCGCGAAACACCTCGCGTCCGGGCAACGTCGCCAGATAGGCATCGGTCACCCAGTTCTGAGCTGCCACCCAATCCGCCACCCTAGTGTCGCTGGCGGCTTCCTGTTCCAGCCAGCGATATGGATCGGCGACAGCGACGCCAAATTGGTCATCGACAACATCGCCGCGCTGCGTTTCCGGATATTCGAGCGGTGTCATTTGGATTTCAGGCTCCTATTGAGCGAGTACTGGCTGAGTAAATGCGAGGAGCGGCAGCATTAGAAAGGCGCGGGGGGCAAACCAATCTGATGACATGATCACTGGTCATGGTTATCTCCAATTCAGGCTGCACAGTTGTCGAAAGCAAGTGCTACCTGGCACAGCCAAGGATCACGCAAGTAGCGAACAATGGTCATCCTAGAATGTTCGCTTCCACTCAAAGAGGCCATCACGAACCTGTCGTCTGCCCTTGCGTGAACACCGCTAATTGCGCTGCAAAAGCGCGCTGGTAGGCGGGCCGCGCCTCACCGCGGGCGGCATAGGCGCTAAGGTTAGAATATTCGTTCACAATCCCAGTCCCGTCGAGCCTGCGCAGCACCATAACCGTCATCAGGTCACCCGCGTTGAAATCGTCGTCGAGCCAGTCGGCAGCGCCAAGCCGGTTGGACAGGTCGGTAAGCCGGGCGCGCAGGCGCTCTTCTAGGATCGGCACCAGTTCTTCATGACAAGCTTTTTGCAGCTTCAGGAATTGAACCTGTTCGAGTTCGACGATGGTCGGCTCAACCGTGTTGAGTGCGGCAAACATCCACGTGACCGCGCGCGAGCGCGCGTTTGCATCGTTCGGCAAAAGGCCAGCATGCTGGTTGGCAATGTGCAAAATGATCGCGCCCGACTCGAAAAGCTCAATATCGCCGTCTTCGTAGGTCGGGATCTGTCCGAAAGGGTGAAGGCGCCGATGCGCCGGTTCCTTCATTTCCGCAAATGACACCAGACGGACGTTGTAAGGTTGTCCCACCTCTTCCAATGCCCAGCGAACGCGCATGTCGCGCGCCAATCCCTGTCCTTCGTCGGGCGATCGAGAGAATGCCGTAATGGTAGGGGACCTGTCACGGTTCATGCTGACGTTTCTTCTTTCAGGAAGGTTTCGCTGTGCGCATGGCATTCCCACCCATCCGGGCCGCGGATCCACGTCGAGCTGTCTGCTGCGCGAAGGTCCTGCGACTTGCCGTCCATCGTGACTTTCTGTGCAACGGTGTAGGCGATGATGGCGACGTCAGACGTCGGGATGGTCACCTCGATGTCGTCGAACGCATAGGATTCAAGCGTCCACTTTCCGTCCTCCGTCATCTTCCCCATCTTGCTTTTGGCAATGCTCATCACCCCCCGCGCCCCGGTCACCAAGCTGATTTTACCGGAAAGGCGAGAGGTCCCTTTCCCGTCCTTTGCCCTCATGGCCTCCCAATAGGATGTCTCGAGGGCGAGGATGTCTTCCTTGGTCGGTGTTGGTTCTGTGGTCATGTCAGTCTCTCGGATCATTAAGGGCTACGGTGGATGTGTGTCCCGCTGCGTTGCGTGAGTTGCCGACGCGCGTTGCGACCCGGTCGCACAGCGGCAGCCATTTGCCGTTCTGGATCCATTCCCAGGTAATCCTCTGCGTGTCGCCGTCTGCGCCGAAGACGGTTCGCGCCCGTTCGGTTTCCCCCTCGAGATGCCAGGTTGGCCCTTCTACCGAAATGGCGTAGTGGCGGTAGAACCCGTGATTTTCGAAGGTGCGGGCGAAATGCCCTTTGTTTTGAGGATTGACGCCCAGAATGCTGAGAGTATCGAATGGACTTCCGCCTATCGTGGCCATCTCATCTTGAATGAGAAAGAAGCCGCCCGTATGCCAGCGCGCGGTATGTTTGCTGACCCATGGCACACCGTTGGCTTTCGGATCGGCACCTGACTGGTCGGTCCCGCCGAACGACCTGCCTTCAGCGCGCCATGTGCCGAGGAAGACAGAAAGGGCGTCATGGGCGCTGCCGTGAACCGGCGGTTGTTCGCTGTCATTCGTCGGTCTTGCATCGGTCTTCATGTCGATCTCCAGGCTTCTTATGGGTTGGACGGGAATGCGTTCCCACTTGGGATTGGTCACCTGTCCATGGCCAGGATCAGCCAAGGCGTGCCGAACCGGTCGGTCAGGGTCCCAAAGGCGGATGACCACGCCACTTCGCTCAAGGGCGTCTCGACCAAGCCGCCTTCGGAAAGCGCTTCGAACACACGCCGTGCCTCATCACCGGTCGTCAAATGCAGCGCGATGTGGAAGCCCTGCATCGGCACGACCTCTTTCTGCGGAACGTCATTGCCAAGTATTGCGAAGTCATCAACCTGAAGCTCGGCAAACCTGATCTGATCAGGTGCTGAGGCGGTGGACCCCGGCGGCAGTTTTGCTAGACTGTTGCCAAACGTGTTCATCACGGAAATGCGGCCGCCCAGCACCTTCTCGTAAAATTCAAATGCCTGCCTGCACTGGCCGCCAAACGCCAGTTGGGTCATGATCTGCATGGTTTCGACCTCTTTCTGTTCTACCGTCCCGCCTACCAAAGGTGCTTGCCGTCGATCACCGTCTCCGGTGCCACGGCAGCGTCGAAGCCATCGAACAGGCGCGCGTTGACGCCGATGCGGCGGGTGGTGCCATCCCAGGCGCCATCAGATTCGAACGCCGGGCTGTCGCTGAACGTCCCGCAGCCACACGTCGCGCAGAAACCGTGCGCCACCAACTTCGTGTTCCACCGATACGTCGCGCTGTCGGCCTCGGGGGTCGTCAGACGAAAGCGGGAAGGCTCGAAGTAGGAATAGAGCGTGCCGCGCTTGGCACAGAACGAGCAGGTACAGCGCGTCAGTTCCGCCGGAATATCCCCGTCGATCACGAAGGCAACCTTGCCGCAGTGACAACTTCCAGTGATCGTCATGTCAACGGTGCCGTTCTGTTGTAGGTCAGTGTCGGATACCAATCCGTGCCTCGGCCTTCCGGTGTGGAATCCAGAATATTCCACAGCGGCATCAAGTCTGGCGCGCCGCGCGGGTCCTGCCCAAGGTCGGCGGTGGAGCCGCTCATTTCGGCACTCCAGAAATGCCGAATGGTGCCGTCGCGGCGCGTAAACACGTTGAAGGCGGGAACGTCGTCGTCGTCGGCGCTGACATAGCCACGGGTAAAATCTCCAGCGAGATCAGAATACAGCCGAAGGCTCTGCCATCCGCGCTCCTGTTTGAAGGCCACAAGGCGTTCGATCGGCGACCGTGCGGTCACCACCAGACTAATGCGCTGATCCACATCCAGCGCCTCGCCGTCCCATGCGGCCAACAGCGAGGAACAAATCGGACAAGGGCGCGCGCGCTGTGGCCCGAACATCCAGCTGTAGATCGCGAGGGTCTGCTTGTCGCCAAAGAGGTCTGCGAAGGTCACTGAACCCGTCTCGCCAACGAATTGGTAGTCGTGCGGCACGATGCCACCGGCAGGCAAGGAACGCCGCTGTTCAGCCACGCTCTCGATTTGGCGGCGCAGTTCGATCTCTTCGGCCAGCAAAGCATTGCGCGCTTGACGGTATTCGGCGCTTTCGCCCGGAAAGCGGGCACCATTGTTTCTGGCCAGTTCGGCGGCTGGTGCCAAAGTGAGATCAAGTGACATGAGATTGTTCCTTTCACGGGATGGCGGCTCATTACCAGGCGATCATGCGGGACTTGCTCCTGGGCAAGCGACCGAGTTCTGGCTGTTTCTGTTGAGAACGCCGTCATCGCTTACATGATGCGGCACCGTCTGATTACAGGTACTCAACCACGTGGAGGCCTAAGCGTTCCTGATCCAGATCAACGGGGCAAGCAAGCGGCGGAATTCAGCGCAACCGGTCTGGGTCGGCACGGCACCAGTGTAAGGCAGGCCAAGGTGAGTGGAGGTAGCGGGCATGGTTCGGGCCTTGGAAGCCGGAGGTTGCGGCTGCAGGATGTCGCGACCGGGGCCGTTCGAGCGGTGGTGGGTGTGGATCTTGGCTTGCTGCCGCTGGACGCAGATGGCGCTTGTAACGTCTGGCAAAGGGGAACAGGCCTTTGCCCAACGCATTGTTCTGATCAACAGGACCACCAGGGAGAACGGGTGATCAAATTTCGGCACGTGTTCCTTGCCTTGTCTCTGGTCGCTGTCGCTATTGCTGTAGCCGGCCAGTGGAACCAATGGCGAACCGGGCGAGCGACCCTGGAACCGTTAAACCTGACGCCCGGCGGCCCGGCTGTTGGACCGCCAGAGCGCATCTGGATCGACACGGATGCTGCCTGCGGCGCCACGGCCCGCGTCGATCCGGATGACTGTCTGGCGATCCAGTGGCTGGTGGAGCGCAGTGCGGACGTCGTGGGGGTCTCCACCAGCTTCGGAAACGCGCCCGGCGATGTCGTGGCAGCCCGAACAGCGGCACTTTTGGCTCAGATAGCCCTTGAAGGGCTGCCGGTCCCGCCCGTGTTCCTAGGCCATGGTGCGCCCGCAGCACCCGGTGCACCGGAGCCGCCCGGCATCACCGCCCTGCAGGCGGCACTGGAAGCGGGGCCGCTGACGATTCTGGCGCTTGGTCCGCTGACCAATGTCGCCGCAGCACTGGAGGGGCGACGTGACCTGCACCGCAACGTGACACGCATCGTCGCCGTCATGGGCCACCGTCCCGGTCATCTGTTCCACCCGACCGAAGGCATGGGAACAGGCGCGGTGTTCGGGCATGGACCGATCTTTCGCGACCTGAACGTATCGGTCGATCCAGATGCCACGCGGGCTGTGCTGGGCCTATCCCTGCCCGTGACCCTGATCCCCTGTGATGCTGCCCGGGCCACGCTGATCACCAGTGCCGACCTTGACGCGCTGGCCTTGCAAGGCGCACCCGAGGCTTGGGTCGCGCAGACCGCCCGAGCGTGGCTGACCTTCTGGAACGAAGATGTGGGCCTGCCCGGATTCTATCCGTTTGACTGGATCGCGGCCGCCTATCTGACCGACCCCGACCAATTCAACTGTGCCACCGCGATCGCCCGGATGACGCAGGAATGGGCTTTCTGGTTGATTCCGCATGAAAGCCTTGTGGTCGAACCACGCCGCGGTCCGACGGGAAAGGACGATTTGGAGGTCCTGTATTGCCCGGAAACATCTGCCGCGCTGCACGCACTTCTACTGGATCTCTCATCATTAATGCCCTGAAGTTTTCAGGATGCCAGATGTCTGCAGCCAAGATGAAAGGCGGTTGAACTGCCTCGACAGCGACAACTCGCGTATTCATGTCGAGTGTGGGAACGCTTCTGCTTGCTTTGGAGTTTTTCCAACATGACTTACACAGTCAGGAGAACTTCCGATGAGCTATATTCAAGGTTTCTTGGTCGCCGTGCCCAAGGCCAACAAACAAGCGTACCTTGATTCGGCGCAAAGTGCGGCTCCGATCTTCCAAGAATATGGAGCGACCCGCGTGATGGAAACGTGGAGCGAGGACACGCCCGACGGCAAGGTCACAGACTTCAAGCGCGCGGTGCAGGCCAAAGAAGACGAAGCGATCGTTTTTTCCTGGATCGAGTGGCCGGACAAACAGACTTATGACGCTGCAGCCAAAAGAATGGAAACCGACCCCCGCTGGAAGGACATGCCGGAAATGCCGTTTGATGGCAAACGGATGATCTGGGGCGGATTTGCGCCCATCTTCGACACAGACGATCAAGCCCAACATCACTAATGGCCTGCCATCTCAGCCGCTTGCAGGGCCGCAGTAAGTCTTGGCGGGCTAGGCACGACGCGGTCACCGGTATCGGCGGTGGTCGCGCCGCTACTACGTTTCGAACGGAATAATGCGCAATAACTCAGCAAGGATAACCTGATGGACAGGCTTAGCATTTACCTTACCCTAGCAGTCGGTGCCATGGTGACCGGGACCTTGGTTGTCATTGTTCTTTCCTTCGGGTGGTATTCATGGTCGGCGATTGGTGGTGCTGCAGCACTGGGTATGGCGCTGACATGGCCTGCAAGCTATGCGATCTCGCGCCGTATCAAGCGCCAAGATCCGAACTGGGACGCAAAGAAAGTTGACAAGGTTGAGGGGGTTATCCCTGACCCCACTGCTCCGGAGGTTAGAGTCCTCTGCGGGAAGCGGCGCACGCAGCAAGTCACTAAGTTTAGCCGTCTTGCGTGTCCGCCATCAGCGCCCCTAGAACAGTTTGGCATGATTGCGTAGCGGAGGGTTTGCGGCTCATCTTTACCCCAGTTGGAGTTGAAGATGATGAAGAAACCCGTGACGACGAAGGCCCCTGCCGAACAGGTTGTAAAGGATATCCGGCGGCTAAAGGACAGCTGGCGCCACGGTGGACCTACTTTCGCGTCATGCGCGGGTCGACAACGCATACCTCGGCGTCAGCCTCAGCAACCACAGGCATTCGTCGCCTATCAAATTTTCGCCAAAAACAAGGCATGGCTCCGAACATCATACAACAGCGACCGAGATATTTTCTTCACACCGCATGTTGCCCATTCGCAAGATGGCTAGAGCGACTGCTTTGTTGGGATTGAGGCAGCTTGTGTTGCAGCATGAACGTCTGATCCCCGCCCCCTTCTGCATGGGCGACGCAGACGGCCCTTTGCCGACGGTCGAGGTCGACCTTTGCTGCGGTGCAGCATCCTGAGAGCGGGCGTTGGCACTTGTTCTGGCTGACTCAGTCCAGTGCAAGTATCGGTCGTTCTTTTTCTGTCCCGATGTAGGATCACGATTGCCTCAGCTGAAGCTTGCCTGTGTTGGTTAAGGCCCGTGATGCTCAGAAGCCGAAGGCCATTGCTTGTCATCTGAACGTTGGGCGAGTCCGGCCACCTCTGAATGGTAGCTGATCGTGCTGATGCCACGCATCACCAACTCTGGGCTTGGATCATGATGAAGGCCAACTGGTGCGGTTTGGCGGGTTAAGCCGCTTCGGTTCGGACCATCTGTGCGACCGGCTCCCATGCCAATCCGCCGACATACCGTCCCTCAACCAGCCCCGCATCATTGAGGGTGAAAAGGTGCAGCCAGCGGTTATCGAACAATGCCCGGACCCCGTCATGCTTTGCGAGGATGTCGTTGATCACCTTTTGCGGTGCCTCGACGATGACCGACAGGCGCAAGGGGTCGTGGGCAAGGGCAGCCCCAGCGTGCACCGATGGCCAAGGAAGGCCCGCGCGCAACAGCCCGCCGTTGCCTTCGACCACGCCGATGCCGCCGGTGACGTTGTGCAACAGTTTGTTGCCGCCGCCAAAGACCACCGGGGATACGGTCGAACCGTAGTATTGCAGGCTGATCCAGCTGGCCACCACGACGGGGGCGGTCAGGATCAATTCCAGCACGCCGAAGCCTTTGTCCTGCCGCCAGTCATAACTGTGCAGGAATGCGCGGCCGCCAAGGT
>JBBQHZ010000027.1:0-34923 GCA_038324445.1 Rhodobacterales bacterium
AGCGGCTTGCCGTATCTACGCGGCCTGTAGCCCCGGAAGCCAGCGATCTGGAGGGCACGATCTGGACCCCGGAAGAGGTGCTGGACGGCTTTGGCGTGCTGCGCGATGCGGGCACGCGGCCCGGCGTTGCGGGCGAGGATCTGGCGGCGGCACCGCTGTCGGCGGACCTGCTGCCGGGGCTCTATTCCGGCGAGGAACGACGGCTGGCGCGCAATGTGATCGCGCAGGACGCGGTGCTGGTGGCGGCGACCTGGCCTGCAAATGTGCCGGTGGAGGGGATGTCGGTGGTGCAACCGACCGACCTGATGGCGGCTTTCCTGACCGGCGCGCTGGTGTTGCTGCTGCTGGATGCGCTGGCCGCGCTGTGGCTGGCAGGGCGCCTTGGCGGGCTGGCACGCGGCGCGGCCCTTCTGGCCGTTATCGTGCTGGCTGCACCGCAGGCGGGCGCGCAGGAACTGACGGCGGATGAACTGGCCATTCTGGCGACGTCCGAGACGACGCTGGCCTATGTCCTGACGGGTGATCTGGACGTGGACGAGACATCGCGCGCCGGATTGCAGGGCCTGTCGAACACGCTTTACCTGCGCACCTCGGTGGAACCTGCGCCGCCTTTCGGCGTCGATCTGGAAACCGACGAACTGGCGTTCTTCCCGATGCTTTACTGGCCGATCACTCCAGATCAGTCGCTGCCCTCACCCGACGCCTATCGCCGCCTGAACGACTATCTGCGCGGCGGCGGCATGATCGTGTTCGATACCCGCGACGCCCATGTCGGCGGTTTCGGCTCGGGCACGCCCGAGGGGCGGCGGTTGCAGCAGATTGCGGGGCCGCTGGATATTCCGCCGCTGGAGCCGATCCCCGAGGATCACATCCTGACGCGCACGTTCTACCTGTTGCAGGATTTCCCCGGCCGTCACCTGAGCCGCGATGTCTGGGTAGAAGCTGCCCCCGCCGATGCCGAGCAGGTCGAGGGGATGCCGTTCCGCAACCTTAACGACGGGGTCAGCCCGGTGCTGATCGGCGGCAACGATTGGGCCGCCGCCTGGGCGCAGGATACCAGCGGGCGGGCGCTGTTTCCCATCGGGCGCGGCAGCACCGGCGAGCGTCAGCGCGAGATCGCGCTGCGCTTCGGCGTCAATCTGGTGATGTATATCCTGAGCGGAAACTACAAATCCGATCAGGTCCATGTGCCGGCACTGCTGGACAGGTTGGGGCAATAGGATGGGTTCGATGGCAACGCAGATCCTGTTTGATCCGCATCTGGACTGGCCGGTGATCTACGCCCTTGGCGCGGCCTTGATGCTGATCGTCGCGCTGTCGATCTGGCGCGGCCTCTCCGGCTGGCCTTACCGCCTGCTGGCGGGCGCCGCCCTGTTGGCGGCCTTGATCAACCCCTCGCTGCAGGCCGAGGAGCGCGAGCCGCTGACCGATATCGTGCTGGTCGTTGTCGATGACAGCGCCAGCCAGCGGATCAGCGACCGGCCCGAGCAGACGGAGGCCGCCCTGGCCACGCTGGAGGCCGAGATCGACGCGCTGGGGATGGAGGCGCGCATCGCGCGCGTGGGCGATGGCGACGACAATGCCGGCACCCTGCTGATGACGGAATTGCAGCGCCTGATGGCGGAGGAGCCGCGCGCGCGGGTGGCGGGTGCGGTGCTGATTACCGACGGGCAGTTGCACGACCCGGAACTGGTGCCCGACATGCCCGCGCCGATCCATGCGCTGATCACCGGCCGATCGACCGATTGGGACCGGCGGCTGGTGATCGAAACCGCGCCGGCCTTCGGGATCATCGGCGAGGAATTGACGCTGACGCTGCGGATCGAGGATCAGGGCGCCGTGCCCGCCGGACTTGAAGGTCGGACCGAGATCGTGATCGCCATCGATGGCGGGCTGGAGCAGAGCTTCGTGGTGCCGGTGGGGGAGAGTCTGGAGTTGCCCCTGACGCTGGAACATGCGGGGCAGAACGTGGTGCAGTTCACCGTGCCCGAGGCGGAGGGCGAATTGACCAACCGTAACAACGCCGCTGTGGTGCAGATCAACGGCATCAGGGATCGGTTGCGGGTGCTGCTGGTCTCGGGTCAGCCGCATCCGGGGCAGCGCACGTGGCGCAACCTACTGAAAAGCGATCCGGCCGTGGATCTGGTGCATTTCACCATCCTGCGCCCGCCAGACCGTCAGGATGGCGTGCCGGTCAGCGAATTGTCCCTGATCGCGTTTCCGACGCGGGAGTTGTTCATGGAGGCGGTCGACGAGTTCGACCTGATCATCTTCGACCGCTACCAGAGGCGCGGCATCCTGCCGGTCCAGTATATCGACAACATCCGCCGGTATGTCGAAGACGGCGGTGCCCTGCTGGTTGCGGCGGGGCCGGATTTCGCGGGGGCGTCGTCGCTCTACCGCTCGCCGCTGGCGGATATCCTGCCGGGTCGCCCGACGGCGCGGGTGATCGAAGAGGGTTTCGTGCCCCAGATCAGCGAATTGGGGCAGCGCCATCCGGTGACGACCGGGCTGGAGCTGGAGCATACGCCGCTCGCCGGAAGCGATCAGCCGTGGGGCCGCTGGTTCCGCCAGATCGAGTTGATCGAAGAGAGCGGGCAGACGGTGATGGAAGGCGTCGACGGAGCGCCGCTTCTGATGCTGGACCGGGTCGGCGAGGGGCGCGTGGCGCTTCTGGCGTCGGATCATATCTGGCTGTGGGACCGGGGCTATGAGGGGGGCGGGCCGCAGCTGGAACTGCTGCGGCGTCTGGCCCACTGGATGATGGGCGAGCCGGATCTGGAGGAAGAGGCCCTGAGCGCGGAGGTGGATGGCCAGACCATCACCCTCACCCGCCGGACGCTGGCCGAAGAGGCCGGCGATGTCAGCGTCACGACGCCCGATGGCTCGGTGATCGTGGTGCCGTTGGAAGAGGTCAGCCCCGGTGCCTTCAGTGCCGAGATCGAGGGGCCGGAGCAGGGGCTCTATCGGCTGGTGGAAGGCGATATGGAGCGCGTGATCGCCTTGGGGCCCGCCGCACCGCGCGAGTTCGAGGTGACGATTGCGGGGGCGGAACGGATCGATCCGCTGGCCGAGGCCGTTGGCGGGCGGTCGTTCCGGCTGGAGGATGGCATGCCCGACATCCGTCGCGTGTCCGAAGGGCGCACGGCGCATGGGCGCGGCTGGCTGGGGCTGACCACCCGCGAGGCCTATGTGACGGCGGATGTGACGGTGACGCCGCTGGTTTCGGCCTGGCTGTTCTTGCTGATCGCGGCGGGGCTGATGCTGGCCGGATGGTTGCGCGAAGGACGGCAATAGGGGCGGTTTCCTTCGCGGTTTCGCCGTGCTTTGCGCGTCGACCGGGCGAGGGGGCGGGCGAGGGAGCGAGCAAAACTGGCCTCCCCCCTCGCGCTCCCCCTTTGGCGCGTTACGCAAGTGTGGCGCGCGTCATCGGGCGATGTGCCGTGGGGCGCTGACAGCGCGGAAGATGAGTATTTAGGAAAAGGTGAAAGGGGTCAGCGGGCTGGCAGGGGATAGGGCGTGGTTGCCGCGTCCCAGCCGTCAACATTGGTGCGGGTGCGGATGAAGACCTGTGCTGTGGCCTCGGGGATGATCACGCCGGACGTGGAGCGGGTGAAGGGTTGTTCGTCCACATGGGGATGGGTGAGGGGGCGGTCGCCGATGATGGTGCCGTCCGACAATTCGATCCGCCAGCCGTCGGCGTAGTCGTCCCAGCCGGTATCGCCATGCTCCAACGTGACGTCGAAAGTCCAGCCAGTTGCGGATGGGGTGGCGTCGATGGCGGTGACGCGCGCGGGGTCCGCAAGGGCGGGAGTGGCGACGAGGAGCGCAAGGGGGAGAAGTTTGTGCATGGGAGAGGGTTTAGCGGAAGAGCCGCAGGGCGCGAGGCACGATTGCGTGAGAGGTGGCGCTGGAGAGGTGGCGCCAGAGGGGTCGTGCGTAAAGGGCGGCGCGTCAGGGCAGGGGTAGCGCAGGCGGGCGTCAGCCCCAGGGCTTGTAGACCACGAGGATCAGGACGCCGATGGCGCCGAAGACGCTGATCTCGTTGTAGATGCGCAGCCAGCGGTCGCTTTCGGTGAAGATGCCCTTGCGCGCGCGCAGGACCAGTCGCCCGGTCCAGCCGTAATGCGCCGCCAGCAGCGCCACGACCGAGATCTTGGCATGGGTCCAGGTGGGCCAGCCCCAGAGATGGGCGAGATAAAGGCCGGAGAGAATCGCGATGACGCCAAGGCCGAGGGAGAACCGGTAGAGGCGGATGGTGAGGTCGCCGGTCGGGCCGAAGGCGCCGTTGGCGGCCCATTCGCGCTTCCAGAAGATCAGCGCGCGGGGGACCGAGAAGATGCCGGTCATCCACCCCAGAACACATAGCAGATGCAAGACTTTGACCCATTCCATGGGCGCATCTTCTGCGGGGCTTCCGGGCGCGCCGCAAGCGCGCTTGGGGAGGGTGCGACGATTTCGTTTGTCAGACCCTGTAATTGGTTATATTATTTTACCAATTCTCAGGAATGACGCGGGCAGGGGAGGAAACGACATGGAAATGCCGATACCGGATGCAGGCATCATTGCGCGCAAGGCGCGGATCGTCGAGCGGCTGTCCAAGGTTCTGCCGCGCGGCGCGGTGATCCACGAGGAGGTGGAGACGCGCGCCTATGAATGTGACGCGCTGACCGCCTACAAGTGCCCGCCCTTGGCGGTTGTCCTGCCCTGCTCGACCGCGGAAGTCGCGGCGGCGTTGAAGATCTGCCACGAGGAGGGGGTGCCTGTGGTGCCGAGGGGCTCGGGCACCTCGCTGGCGGGCGGGGCGTTGCCGACGGCCGATTGCGTGATCCTGGGCGTGGCGCGGATGAACGGCGTGCTGGAGACGGATTACGAGAACCGGATCATCCGGGTGCAGACGGGCCGGACCAACCTGAGCGTGACGGGGGCGGTGGAAGAAGAAGGGTTCTTCTACGCGCCGGACCCGTCGAGCCAGCTTGCCTGCGCCATTGCGGGCAATATCGCGATGAACTCGGGCGGGGCGCATTGCCTGAAATACGGGGTGACGACGAACAACCTGCTGGGGGTCACGATGGTGACGATGGCGGGCGAGGTGCTGGAGATCGGCGGCGCGCATCTGGACAGCGGCGGGTATGATCTGCTCGGCCTGATCTGCGGGTCCGAGGGCCAGTTGGGCGTGGTGACGGAAGCGACGCTGCGCATTCTGCGCAAGCCCGAGGGGGCGCGTCCCGTGCTGATCGGTTTCGACAGCAACGAGGTGGCGGGGGCCTGCGTGGCTGACATCATCAAGGCCGGTGTCCTGCCGGTGGCGATCGAGTTCATGGACCGACCCATTCTGGAGATCTGCGAGAATTACGCCAAGGCGGGCTATCCCGATTGCGAGGCGTTGCTGATCGTGGAGGTCGAGGGCTCTCCCGCCGAGATCGACGCGCAACTGGCGCTGATCAAGGCGATTGCCCGCTCGCACAACCCGGTGGAATTGCGCGAGGCAGCGACAGCGGAAGAGGCCGGGCGCATTTGGCTGGGGCGCAAGAGCGCCTTTGGGGCGGTCGGGCAGGTGGCGGATTACATGTGTCTTGACGGGACCATTCCGGTGAGTGAATTGCCGAGGGTCCTGAAGGGGATCGAGGAGATTTCGGCGGGCTATGGGTTGAAGGTGGGCAACGTGTTCCACGCAGGCGACGGCAACATGCATCCGCTGATCATGTTCGACGCCAACAAGCCCGGTGATCTGGTACTGTGCGAGGCCTGCGGCGCGGATATCCTGCGGCTGTGCGTCGAGGTCGGTGGCTGTCTGACTGGAGAGCACGGGGTAGGTGTGGAGAAGCGCGACCTGATGGGGGCGCAGTTCACCGATGCGGATATGGAGGCGCAGATGAATGTGAAGGATGTCTTTGATCCGGCATGGTTGTTGAACCCGGCCAAGGTGTTTCCGCTTGCATCGTCGCGGCGGCGTCGGGAGAGGGAAGTCGCTGCCTGACGGCAATTGATGCACTGGGGGACTAGCCCCCCAGACCCCCCAGGATATTTGATGCACATGGAAGGAGGGGCGCGATGGTGAGCCCTGCCGATGAGATCCAGTTGAGTGAAGCTGTTGCAACGGCAAAGGGGCCATTGCGGGTGGTTGGCGGAGGGACGCGCTCCATCGGTGCGGCGGGGCCGGGAGAAGTGCTTTCTTTGGCCGGGCTTGCCGGGATCAGCCTCTACGAGCCGGGCGCGCTGACGCTGGTGGCGGCGGCGGGCACGCCTTTGGCTGAGGTCGAGGCGGCGCTGGCGGCGGAGGGGCAGATGCTGCCGTTCGAGCCCACGGATATGCGCGCCCTGCTGGGGCGCGACGGCGTGTCGACCATCGGCGGTGTGGTGGCGGCAAATGCCTCCGGCCCCCGGCGGATGATGGTGGGGGCATGCCGCGATGCGCTGATCGGGGTGCGGTTCGTCGACGGCACAGGCACGGTGGTGAAGAATGGCGGGCGGGTGATGAAGAACGTAACCGGCTATGATCTGGTGAAGGTGCTGGCCGGTTCCTACGGCACGTTGGGGGTGCTGAGCGAGGTGGCCTTCAAGGTCTTGCCGAAGCTGGGCAGCGCCACGCTGGCCTTGCGTGGGGCCGAAGGGTTGCACGCGCTCGAGGCGATGACGCGGGCGGTGACATCGCCCTTCGAGGTATCGGGGGCGGCGGCGGTGCCGGGCGAGGCTGTGTATCTGCGGGTGGAGGGGCTGGAGGGCTCGGTCACCTACCGATTGGGGCGGTTGGGCGATCTGCTGCGCGATCTGGGCGAGGTCGCGGTGATCGATGATCCCAAAGCCTCGGTGGCGCTCTGGCGGCGATTGCGCGACGTGACGGATTTCGCCGATGGCTCGGCCGCCGTCTGGCGGGTGTCGATGAAACCCTCGGACCTGATGGGGCGGTTGATGCCTGCCTTGGATCAGGCGCTGGACGTGCGACATGACTGGGCCGGGGGACTGGCCTGGCTGCGCCTGCGGGACGGCGCGGATGACGCGGCCATCGGGGCGATGCACGCCACGCTTCAGGCGGGGGTGGCGTCCCATGGCGGCGGTCATGCGACGTTGTTCAGGGCGCCGGAGGGGGTGCGGGCAAGGGTCGGCGCCTTCCAGCCGGAACCCGAGGGTGTAGCTGCATTGTCCAAGGGACTGAGGGCGAAGTTCGACCCGCGCGGTATTCTGAACCCCGGTTTGATGACTAAGAAAGGGTGAGGCGATGGGTTGGGAGGCCTTTGCCATTGCGGGATTGTCCGCGTTTGCGTTTTGCGCCGTGGTCTTGATGCAAGACCGCCCGCGCGGCGCGCTTATCGCGCAGATCGGCACCTTCATTGCGGCGGCGATCCTTTTGGGATCGATGAGCCTGGCCGGCCCGCTTTGGGGGATCGAACCGCTGATGATCAGCGCGTTCGGCATCAGCTTCTTCTCTGCCAGCCTGGCGGGGATGTTCTATCATTTGTATCTGGGCCGCTTTGACTTGGTCTGGAAGGCGAGAGGCTTGTTTTCCTTGATCTATCTTGGGTTCTCCGCGGTGCTGGGCATCGTCATGCTGTCATTGATCTGAAGGACGCATCATGCAAACGACATTCTTGCCCGAGCAGTTGAAAGTCCCCGCGATTGCGCGATCGAACGAGATCCTGCGCTCCTGCGTCCATTGCGGGTTCTGCACTGCCACTTGCCCGACCTATCAGGTGCTGGGGGACGAGTTGGACAGTCCGCGTGGGCGGATCTACCTGATCAAGGACATGCTGGAGACGGGGCGGCCCGCCGACGAAAAGACGGTCAAGCATATCGACCGCTGCCTGTCATGTCTGGCCTGCATGACCACCTGCCCCTCGGGCGTGCATTACATGCATCTGGTGGACCACGCGCGGGAATATATCGAGCAGACCTACAAGCGCCCCCTTATGGACCGGGTGCTGCGCTGGACGCTGGCGCAGATCCTGCCCTATCCGACGCGGTTCCGGCTGGCTTTGCTGGGGGCCAGGATCGGGCGGCCATTTGCGTTCCTGCTGCCCGATGCGCGGTTGCGGGCGATGCTGGCGATGGCGCCGAAGCATATCCCGCCGGTCAGCCGCAACGACGATCCGCAGAGCTTCGCGCCCGTCGGACCGCGCAAGAAGCGCGTGGCGTTGATGACGGGTTGTGCGCAGAAGGCGCTGAACACCGATATCAACGATGCCACGATCCGGGTGCTGACGCGCCTCGGCTGCGAGGTGGTGGTGGCGCAAGGTGCGGGCTGTTGCGGGGCGCTGACGCACCACATGGGCAAGACGGCCGAAAGCCATGCCACGGCGGGCAGGAACATCCGCGCCTGGGCGGCGGAAATGAAGGGCGCGGGCCTTGATGCAATCGTCATCAACACCTCGGGTTGCGGGACGACGGTGAAGGATTACGGGCACATGTTCCGGCAGGATGCGGCGCTGGCGGCGGATGCGGCGGCGGTGGCGGGCATTGCGCGCGACATCTCGGAAGTGTTGATCGAGTTGTTGCCGGAGGGGGCCACCGCGTTTCGCGCCGAGGGCGCGGATCAGGTGCGCGTGGCCTACCACGCGGCGTGTTCGTTGCAGCACGGGCAGAAGATCAAGACCTTCCCCAAGGACCTGCTGAAGCGCGCAGGCTTCAAGGTGGTGGAGCCTGCCGACAGCCATCTATGCTGTGGCTCTGCCGGGACCTACAACCTGATGCAGCCCGAGATTTCCGGGCAGTTGAAGGCGCTCAAGGTGCAAACGCTGGAGGCTGTGAGGCCCGATATCATCGCGGCGGGCAATATCGGCTGCATGATGCAGATCGGCGGCGGCACGGATATTCCCATCGTCCACACGGTCGAGTTGCTGGACTGGGCCACCGGCGGGCCGCGGCCTGCCGCGTTGGACCGGGGGCGCGACACGCCTGCGGTGCCGATGTTGCGCTGATCGCGCTTGCTCGGACTGGGCCATATTTCTGCCCAAAGACGTCGCTATCCCCCCCGTAAGCCCACTGGGGCAGGAGGGACGATCGTTGCAGGGCCTGAAACGTGTTATCTCGGCGCTGGCGATATGCGTCGCGTCAATGGCCCATGGCCAATCCTTGCCGGTGGTCGGGGCGGAGACCCCGCTGAGGGCACTTGTGACCGCCGACGATGCGCGCGGGTGGGGCGGGATCGGGCGGCTTGAAACCGGCGTCTCGTTCTGCTCGGCCACGCTGATCGATTATGATCTGGTCCTGACGGCGGCGCATTGCCTGTTCAACCCCCAGACCGGCGAGCGCTTTGCGCCCGAGGATCTGCTGTTCGCGGCCGGGCTGCGCAACGGCACCGCCGTGGCATCGCGCATCGCGCGGCGCACCTTTGTCGCGCCGGGATACCGGCCGTCGACTGGGGGAGGGCTGGAAATGATCGGGCAGGATATTGCCCTGATCGAGTTGGAGCGGGGCATCCTCGATCCCGGCATCGTGCCGTTGCAGACCGGAACGGGGCTGGTGCGGGACGACAGCGTCACCATCATCTCCTACGGGCGCGACCGGGAGGATCATGCCTCGATCGAGGAAGGGTGCCATGTGCTGGATCAGGCGGGAGCGGTGCGATCGCTCGACTGTTCCATCGTGCCGGGCAGCTCCGGCGCACCGGTGATGCAGATGCGCGGCGGAATTCCGCGGATCGTGGCCGTGGTTTCGGCCATCGGCGAGGTGGGGGGCAACGAGGTGGCCCTTGCCGTCACGCTGGACGAGCAACTGGCGGCCCTGATGGCGCAGCGCGTCCAGAACGGGGTGGTTGTGACGCGGCAGGGCGGCGCTTCGCCGTTCGGTCAGGCAACGCCGAGC
This sequence comes from Rhodobacterales bacterium, assembly GCA_038324445.1. Classification (GTDB taxonomy): domain Bacteria; phylum Pseudomonadota; class Alphaproteobacteria; order Rhodobacterales; family Rhodobacteraceae; genus Gymnodinialimonas. The sequence continues at coordinate 9,802 of JBBQHZ010000027.1, forward strand.
CGGACGGGCATCGGCGGCGCGCGCTTCATCAGGCCGTGAAAAAAGGGTCTTGAAACCACTCTGGTCGCTTCCCAGATTCCTGTCATCGGTGCCGCTTCCGTCGGGCCGATGCAAGCAACCGGGCCTGCGCCTGACATCAGGGCAGCCCAAATCACTCGTTGTCGCTCAATGGAGGATGACCCATGCGAACCTACGATTTCTCACCGCTTTACCGTGCCACTGTCGGCTTTGACCGCGTGGCGGACATGCTGGACCGGGTCCTGACGCAAGATGTCGGAACCCCGACCTACCCGCCCTACAACATCGAAAAGATCGATGATGCGTCCTACCGCATCTCGCTGGCTGTTGCCGGCTTCTCGCAGGCTGACCTGACGGTCGAGCAGCGCGAGCACGAGTTGGTGATTTCTGCCCGCAAGGAGCAGGCCGAGGATGGCCGCACCTATCTGCATCGCGGCATCGCCACCCGCGCATTTGAAAAGCGCTTCCATCTTGCCGACCATGTCCGCGTGACGGGTGCCGTCGCCGAGCACGGCATGCTGCATATTGACCTTGTCCGCGAAGTGCCCGAGGCGCTGAAGCCGCGCCGGATCGAGATCGGCAAGGGCAATGCCCGCGCCATCGCGGCCGAGACCGTCGAGGTCTGATCGACCCGAAGCGGGCTAAATGACTGGGGGCGGTCCGCATCGGGCCGCCCTTTTTCGTCAGGCGGATCGGATGTGCCGGGGTCGGACGCCCTTCTGCTCGACCCGGCGCGCGGGCTTCATGGCCGCCGCATGGTCAAGCAAGCGCCTGGCCGCCGCTGTCTGCCGCGACAGGCTGCGGCTGGTCACCAGCAGGCTTTCAACCCAGCACCCCGCCGCCTGGATGATGGAATGATGTTCCATCACGACATTGAGGTATTCGGCCCGCTTCTTGCCGCGCATCCGGCGGATGCCGTTCTGGCCGATCAGCTTGATGGCCGGCACCAGCACCTCTTCTTTCGTCTTGGGCAGGATCTGCAACACGCGGTGCTGGGGCGAGACGATCAGATCACGGTAGGGCATATTGTTGCCCAAAGCGCCTTTCGGGATCATGACAGGCTTGGCGGGATCGTCGCGCCCAGTGAAGACCATGGTCTCCAGAACCAAAAGCCGAAGGGCCTGCCAGCCACGATCCTTGGTCCACAGGATATCGTCGGGGCGCAACGCCTCGATCGAAATGTCACCGCGTTCGGTGCGGATCGACGTGCCTGCCAAAAGACAGACCGGCCCGGCGGAATAGGAAAAGTTGGACGGCCCGAGGGTAGCGTTCGAGACGTGGGAAAGGAACAGGCGCTGTCCGTTGTCGAAGGTGATGAAGGTGCCGTTGCCGGTTTGCGTCATCCGGTCGAGCACGTCCTGATACTGGGTGATTTCGGCCATGTCGAAGGCGAGGCGGCCCTCGGACGTGTTGAAGGCCATGATCGTATCGCTGCCATCGCCATCGCGGACGACGAAGGTATCTGCCCCGGCGCTGGCATAGATCGTGTCGTCGCCGACGCCGCCCTCGACGGTGTCGAGACCGCCATCGGTGTAGATGAAGTCATTGCCCGCGCCGCCATGGAGGTAATCGTCGCCCGCGCCGCCGCCGATGAAATCGTCTCCCGCGCCGCCATGGATCGTGTCGTTGCCATCTCCGCCAAAAAGCGTGTCGAATCCTGTGCTGCCGGACAGCGAATCGTTACCCGCGTTGCCGAAGACGCTTTCATCCCCGCCCCCGCCCGTGATGGTGTCATCGCCACCGTCGGCATAGGCGGCGTCGTCCCCGTCGCCGGCATCGATGAGGTTGTTGCCTGACCCGCCGGAGATGGTGTCGGTGCCAGCCCCGCCATTGGCATAGATCAGGTCCGCGTCCTCGTCGCCCGAGATGCTGTCGCCCTCGGCCGCGCCGACCAGCGTATCCTTGCCCGCCCCGCCGTGAAGGGTACTGCTGCTGCCGTTGGCGTATAGCTGATCATCGCCGCTGCCACCGGACATCGAATTGTTGCCGATGTCGTCGATAAGCACGTCATTGCCGTCGCCGCCGTCGATGGTGTCGTTGCCCGAGCCGCCGAAGATGGAATCGTTGCCCGTGCCACCGAGCAGGCTGTCGTTGCCGCTGCCCCCATCGATGGTGTCAGCGCCATTGCCGCCATTGATCGTGTCGGCGCCGCCAGCGCCATTCAGGCTGTCGTTGCCGGCAGAGCCAGTGATGGTGTCGTTGCCGCCAGAGCCGTTGATCGTGGCCATGCCTGCCCCCCGCGAGAAATCGACGTTCGCGGGGAGAAGGCCCTGTCTGCCTCTAATTTCGGGTTATTTTGCCGGAAAAGATGCGGGGCATTTCAGTCAAATCAGGGCGGATGACGCCGTGGCTAGAACCATTGTCCCGGTTCCATCAGGCCCAGTTCCATCAACTGCATCGACGACCAATGGAACTGCACCGATTTGTGCCAGCGGAAATCGGGGATGTCGTGGCGCGATCCGGGGTTGGTGCGGAGCGCCTTGGCCACGCGGAACGAGCAGATCGTGGCAGAAAGCGAATGGTGCCACGGGCAGGCATAGGTGTTGAGCTCTTCATTCGAGAGGGTGTGATCCTCGCGCAGGCGCAGGCCGGGCTGCGCCTGAAACAGACCGACGCGGTCGATCTTGCGCTTGGGTTTGGCCACATGCTCTTCGAACCGCCAGCGCAGGCCGCCATAGAAGTTGAGTTGCCGCTCCATCACCTCATCCGCCTCGGCACCGCCCTTGCGGGTTTCAGCGTAGTAGCCGGAACTGTCCAGAAGCGCGCCGTCCAGATCGACGGCATTGGGGTGGGTGGTCAGATCACCGGCATAGAGGTCGATCACATAGGTCAGCACTGCCTCGCGGCGTTCCTCCATCACCCAGGTCACCAACTCGCCCACGGTGCGGTCTTCGCAGAACGGATAGAACAGGTATTCGCCGTTATAGCAGTAGTGAATCCAATGGCCCGGCACCTTGTCGATCAGGGCATTCACCACGGCCTGCGTGGCGCCGGGTTGGCGCGAGGGGTGGCGGATGACGTACTGCGCCGTCTTTGCCTTTGCGGGGGCGTCCGGCACGGCAATCTCTTCCGGGGCCACGACGAAGATCGCCTTGAACGCCAGCGAATGCAGGTGGTCCAGCGACGAGGCAAGCTCGACCCTATCCTCGGCGATCAGGACCGCGAAGGGGCCTTTTCCGACGCTGGCGGCGGGCGCGGACTGGAAACTGGACAGGGTGGGGTAGATCATGGGGCTGCCTGCTCGGGTCTGTCGTTTTGGGCAGGATGCCCGTTGGCACGGAAATTTGCAATTCCGCGTCGGTTGAAGCGGGCACCGTGTCGGGATAGAGGGTCAGCAGTTGATATTTCCCTATTTTGCCGATGGGCGGGGCCCGATGACCAAGAAGCTCTACGTCAAGACCTATGGCTGTCAGATGAATGTCTATGACAGCGAGCGGATGGCCGAGGCGTTGGGCGCGTCGGGGTATGAGCAGGTCGCCACGCCCGAGGGGGCGGACCTGGTGCTGCTCAACACCTGCCATATCCGCGAGAAGGCGGTGCAGAAGCTTTATTCCGACCTGGGCCGGTTGCGCCCGCTGCGCGAGGCCAATCCCGATCTGAAGATCGGCGTGGCGGGCTGCGTGGCGCAGGCCGAGGGGGCCGAGATCATGCGGCGTCAGCCGATGGTCGATCTGGTTGTGGGACCGCAGACCTATCACCGGTTGCCGAAGATGATGGAGGCGGTGGATCGCGGCGAAAAGGCGCTCGATACCGAATTCCCGGAGGAGGACAAGTTCGCCCACCTTCCCAAGCTGCGCGCGCCGCGTGGTCCGGCGGCGTTCCTGACCGTGCAGGAGGGTTGCGACAAGTTCTGCTCGTTCTGCGTGGTCCCCTATACGCGGGGCACCGAGGTCAGCCGTCCGGTGGCGCGGTTGATGGGCGAGGCGCGGGCGCTGGTGGAGCGCGGCGTGCGGGAGATCACGCTGCTGGGGCAGAATGTGAACGCGTATCACGGGGCTGGTGAAGATGGCGATTGGGGCCTTGCGCGCCTGATCCGGGAGATGGCGAGGATCGACGGGCTGGATCGGTTGCGCTTCACCACCTCGCACCCCAACGACATGGACGATGACCTGATCGCCGCGCACGGGGATTGCCCGGAACTGATGCCTTACCTGCACCTGCCGGTGCAGTCCGGGTCCGACAAGGTGCTGAAGGCGATGAACCGCAAGCACACGGCGTCGGGCTATATCGATCTGATCGGCCGCATCCGCACTGTGCGCCCCGACCTGCATCTGTCGGGCGATTTCATCGTCGGTTTCCCCGGCGAGACCGAGGCGGATTTTCAGGCCACGCTCGATCTGGTGCAGACGCTTGTCTACGGCACCGCCTATTCGTTCAAATATTCCGCCCGTCCCGGCACCCCCGCAGCGGAGCGCGACGGTCAGGTGCCTGAGGACGTGGCAACCGAGCGCCTGGCGCGCCTGCAGGCGCTGTTGGGCGAGCAGCAGCGCGCCACGCAGGACGCCATGGTGGGCCGCCGGGTGAAGGTGCTGTTCGAGAGGCCCGGACGCGGGGCGGGGCAGATGGTCGGCAAGTCGGAATACCTCCACTCCGTCCATGTGGACGGTGCAGCGGATCTGATGGGGCGCATTGCCGACGTCGAAATCATCGCGAGTCGCACGAACTCGTTGACCGGGAGATTGCTTCCGGCCGCAGAGTAGGTGCGAGGAGGAGCGCCGTGACGGCGCCCCCGAAGCCGACGTCGCCTAGCCCGCAGGTCGCGCGATGGCCGCGCAGCCCCCGGCAGGCATCAGCCTGTCACTGGCCGGGAGGGTTCTCGGCAATGATGCGATACATGACGTCGATGGCCACATCGGGGCGATCCACGGTGGCCGCATCGCGGCAAACCCGCTCGGCGATGGCGTGGGCCTCCGGGAAGGTGTAGCCGATATTCACAAGGTCATCGATGAAAATGCCATTCGGGTGATCCCAGATCACGTCGGAGAACGGGCCCCGAAAGCAGCTGATCGTAATCGTGACCTGATTGACCACCATGCGCTGTTGGTAGGTCGTGGCAGAGGCGGAAGTGGTCGCCGCACAGACGAGCAGCGCGCCGCCGACGACGGTCGAAGCAAGTGACTTGAACATGTGTCTTTCCCCAATCTCGCATGGCGCGCTGTTGGGGCGATTCCCCGGTCGGCAGACATCACAGGTGACGCCATGGCAGGACGGCAGGTTAACACATCCGAAACGGGTGAGGTAAATCACAAGTTTTCAGGTGGTTAAGAATCGCCGCACGCGGAAACAAACAAGCGCCACAGGGCTGCTTGTCTGCGCAGAGGGGACAATAGGGACGCAATTTCGGGGGCGACGGCGGGTGACGTGCGCAAGTCGATGCCAATTCAGCCATCCGGCGGCCATAAAAACGACCGAATCAATGTCACGCGGTTTCAAAATCTGGCACCCGTCGGCGAATAATCCACTTCCCAACCCAGAAGAAGGTGCTATCGTGCCGGAATTAAAGGCGTTTTCCATCGATGCCCTGCCAGGTGTCGGAAATGCGCAAGGGACAATCGAACAAAGCCGGTGCGGGGCACGTCGCGTGCAAGGCTGGTTGATACAACAGGGGGATGCAGGTGTGATCAACGCTTTGACACGCAAACTGACTGGCTCGCTGGCGGTGGCCGCACTGGTAGCGGGGGCATCCATCGCCCCGGCGACACCGGCAGCAGCGCAACAGCAGGTCGTGATTACAGGCACCGTCCAGCCCGGCCTATGGGTCGATCCGGACGGGTGCCTGCACTGGGTCGCCGATGGCGGCATCGAAGGCTACATGGAAGGTCGCGTGAACCCCGAGAACGGCATGCCGGTCTGTCTGGACGTGAACCCCTGTGGCGTGGCGAATACCGACACGATGTTCCACACCGACAGTGCGCGGTTGACCACATCGGGTCGCGCCTATCTGCAACAGTTCTTCCAGGGTGCCGGTGCCTATGCCTACGCCATCTACGGGCACACCGACAGCCGCGCGTCGGACGAATACAACATGCGCCTGAGCACGAATCGCGCTGCAGCTGTGGCCAACGTCGCCCGCTCGGTCGGTGCGCGCGTTGCGCGCGAGATCGGCTATGGCGAGCGTCGCCCGGTGGCGCCGAACGACTCGGCGGCCAACATGCAACGCAACCGCCGCGTCGAAGTCGTGTGCTATCGGTAATCGGAAAGGGACTGACATGAATATCCTGAAACTTCCGCTTCTGGTTGGCGCACCGCTTTTGCTGATGGGCTGTGTCGAAAACTTCGAAGGCGTCGGCCCTGCACGGACGGGACCGAATGGCGAACCGCCGGTGATCGCGATCGGCGAGGACCGGGGCCGCGATACGGGATCGCTGACGCGGCTTGAGGCGGGCATTTATATCGACCCCGATGGGTGCCACATCTGGATGATCGACGATGGCCTCGAAGGTTATTGGTCACGCCGCCGGGACCCGCGCTCGGGCCTGCCGGTCTGCACCCCGATCGCGCCTCCGGGCTCGGTGGTGGGCGATTACTCTTCGGGCAGCCCCGGCATTGCGGACCGCGTCCCGCGTATCCGTCGCTGATATTTGCAGGTTCTGGCGCTTTGCAGGCGGTCCCGCGGGGCCGCCTGTTTTGTTTGCAGAGTGGGGCAGAGCCGGGCAGACTGCGACAGAGCGGGGCAGGGATCGCGTGTGGGGGGTGCGGCGAATACGAAATATTGAGGCGTCGACCTTTTCTGCGGTGGACAAGGTGCCGGTTGAAAGCCAGACTCGGCCTCAACGGGGGCCTCGGATGGTCCAGGCCCGGTGCTTGATCCGGAGTTTTCCTTGGCAATCAACACGCTGTCTGAATCCCGCCCGTCCAGCGAAACGTCCGTTGCCAGTGATTCCCCAGACCGCGTCCCCGACCGCGCGGAAATGCATATTCTGGCACTTCCCGATAACCGCCTGCTGATCGAGTTGTGTGGCGAATTCGACCGCAACCTTGCTCAGATCGAGCAGTTGCTGTCTGCCCGGATCAGTCGTCGCGGCAATGAACTGGCCATTGGCGGTGAAGGCCGCGACCGTGCCGTATCGGTGATCCGCGGGCTTTATGCGCGGCTCGAGGCTGGAAAATCGGTGGAACCCGGCGACATCGACGCCGCGGTGCGCCTGGGCGAGTCCGGCGATGGCACCGGCGTGCGCGACGGCGACCAGATCGAGATGTTCAAGCCGGGGATGCTGGAAATCGGCACCCGCAAGAAAACGGTCGAGCCGCGCACGCTGGCGCAGCAGAACTACGTCAAGGCGCTCTATCAGCACGAACTGGCCTTCGGGATCGGGCCTGCGGGCACCGGCAAGACCTACATCGCGGTTGCCGTCGCCGTGAACCAGTTGATGAACGGGCAGGTCGACAAGATCATCCTGAGCCGCCCGGCCGTCGAGGCAGGCGAGCGCCTGGGCTTTCTGCCCGGCGACATGAAGGACAAGGTCGATCCCTACATGCAGCCGCTTTACGACGCGCTGAACGATTTCCTGCCGGGCAAGCAACTGGCCAAACTGATGGAAGAAAAGACCATCGAGATCGCCCCGCTGGCGTTCATGCGCGGGCGGACGCTGTCGAATGCCTATGTGGTGCTGGACGAGGCGCAGAACGCGACGTCGATGCAGATGAAGATGTTCCTGACGCGGTTGGGGCAGGGCTCTCGCATGGTCATCACCGGCGACCGGACGCAGGTGGACCTGCCGAGGGGTGTCACCAGCGGGCTGTCGGACGCCGAGAGAATCCTGAAGGATATCAAGGGCATCAGCTTCAACTACTTCACCGTCAAGGACGTGGTGCGCCACCACATGGTGGCCAAGATCATCCAGGCCTACGAGAAAGATGCGCCGGTCGGCTGATCGGGGAATGCATTCCTTGCAAGGAATGCCCAAGACCCTTGCAAGGGTCTTGGCAGATTTTTGCAAAAATCTGGTCCGTGGCCGGTTCGGCCCGATCCGGATCCCATGACCACAGCGCCGGACATCGCGCGCGTCGAAATCACCTCTGAGCGTGCCCTGTGGGATTGGCTTGCCGCCAACCATTCCGGCCCCTCGGTCTGGCTGGTGACATGGAAGGCCGCGCATCCCGAAGTGTATCTCAGCCGGGAACAGGTACTGGATGCGCTGGTTGCGTATGGATGGATCGACGGGCGCCGAATGAAGCTCGACGCCAATCGCACGATGCAGTTGATCGCGCCGCGTCGGCAGCAGGCTTGGGCGCGGACCTACAAGGAGCGGGCGGCACGGCTGATCGCCGAGGGGCGGATACAGGCGAAGGGTCTAGCGGCTTACGAGGCGGGGAGAGCCAGCGGGTTGTGGAAAGTGTCGGACCCGATCGACGATCTGGAAGTGCCGGGGGACCTGCAAGAGGCGCTGGTCCGCGCCGGTGGCCGGACGTGGTTTGAAGCGGCAGCCCCGTCCTACCGCCGCAACGTGCTGCGATACCTCAAGCAGGCCAAGCGGGCAGAGACGCGGGCCAAGCGCGTGGACCTGATCGCCGATCATGCCGCGCGGGGCGTGAAGGTGCCGCAGTATTAATCGGCCAAGCGCCATGCTAAGCGGCGCGCCATGGAAATCGACATCCTCATCGAGGCCCCCGAATGGGAGGCGCTGGACCTGCCCGCACTGGCGCAAGCGGCGGGCATGGCGGCGCTGGTTGAACTGGGCCTGGACCCGGCCCGGCACGCCCTGTCGGTTCTTGCCTGTGACGATGCCCGCATCGCCGTCCTGAACACCGAGTTTCGCGGCAAGCCCGTGCCCACCAATGTCCTGTCGTGGCCATCCGAGGATCGTGCGCCCGACGAGGCGGGCCAATCGCCCGACCTCCGGGGCCTGCCGGAAGAGTTGGGCGACATCGCCCTTGCCTTCCAGACCTGTGCCAGCGAGGCCACAGATGGCAACAAACCGCTGGCCGATCATGTGACCCATCTGATCGTGCACGGCCTGTTACATTGCGTGGGGTATGATCACGAAACGGATCCCGACGCCGACCTTATGGAAGGCCTCGAGACACGCATACTTGCCAGACTAGGGGTCGCTGACCCATATTAGGGGCTGCGGGCAATTTCGGCCCGTGGCAATCCCGGAAAGGAGCCATGAGCTCAAACCCAGATCCGTCATCTCCTGCGGCGCATGGCGCGCTGGAGGATGACGACGAAGCCTCGGCCCATCGCCCCGGCTTCCTTGCGCGATTGTTCGGGACGGCCCCCACCGGGTCGGACGCAGAGGGCGACGCGCCCGACGACAATTCAACGACCCCGCAACTCCTTGGACCCCGCTTGCCGGGCATGTCGAACCTGCGCCAGATGCGGGTGGAGGATGTGGCGATCCCGCGCGCGGAAATTGTCGCCGTCTCCAAGGATTCCAGCCTTGAGGAGTTGGTGCAGATCTTCCGCGACAGCGGCATGACGCGCCTGCCGGTCTATGATGGTGCGCTGGATGCGCCGGTGGGCTTTGTCCACCTCAAGGACATTGCGCTGCGCTATGGCTTCAACGGCGGGGGCGCGGCTTTCGATCTGTCCGAGAACCTGCGCCCGGTGCTCTACGTTCCGCCGTCGATGTCGATCGGCGTGCTGCTGACCAAGATGCAGGCCGAGCGCATCCACATGGCGCTGATGATCGACGAATATGGCGGCGTCGATGGCTTGCTGACGATCGAGGACCTGATCGAGCAGATCATCGGTCAGATCGAGGACGAGCATGACGTGGAAGAAGCGCAGCCGTGGTTGCAGGAAGCGGACGGAGCCTACCTTGCCCTGGCGCGCGCGCCGCTCGACGAGTTCGAAAGCCTCATCGGCATGGACCTGGTAGACGAGCAGGAGGAAGAAGAGGTCGACACGCTTGGCGGTCTGGTCTTCCTGCTGTCGGGCCGGGTGCCTGCGCGCGGCGAGGTGGTATCCCATCCCTCGGGTGTCGAGTTCGAGGTGATCGATGCCGACTTGCGCCAGATCAAGCGCCTGAGGGTGCGGTTGCCGGCGGAGGCTGCCGAGTGAGTGAAGCGCAGGAGGCCCCGGAAGGGGGCCTCGGGCGGTGGCAGGGAAGGGCGCTGGCGGTCTTTGGCGGCGGCGTTGCGGCATTGGCGCTGCCGCCCTTCGGCGCGTGGTACGCCGTCTTTCCCGCCGTCGCCCTGATCGTCACGCTGGTTGCCATGGCACCGGACACACGCAGCGCGGCGTGGCGGGGCTGGTTCGCGGGCGTGGGCTGGTTCGGCCTGTCGATGCACTGGATCGTGCAACCGTTCTTCGTCGATGTCGCCACCACCGGCTGGATGGCCCCCTTTGCCCTGATGTTGCTGGCTGGCGGGCTGGCGCTGTTCTGGGGGTTGGCCGCGTGGTCTTCGGCGCGGATCGCCGCAGGGCCGGGCCGCGCGCTGGCCTTCGCCGGATGCCTGACCTTGGCCGAGGCGCTGCGGGGGCGCATCTTCACCGGACTGCCCTGGGCCGAGCCGGGGCATGCTCTGATCGGGTCCGAGGCGCTGGCGCTGTCCGCGCTGGCCGGTCCCCATGGCATGACGCTGGTGCTTGTCGGCCTGTCGGCGTTGTCTGCGATGGCCTATCTGGCGCGCGGGCCGGCGCTTGGGGCGCTGCCCCTGGCCGCCGGTCTGGCGCTTGGCCTGATCCCTTGGGCGCCCGCAGCGCCGCCGCCTTCGGTGGATGCGCCGGTGATCCGGGTCGTCCAGATCAACGCCCCGCAGGATCTGAAATGGCAACGCGACATGATCCCGGTATTCTTCGACCGCGCCCTGGGCTTGACCGCTGCCGCACCCTCGGAAGCCTATGGCGCGCCCGACCTGATCTTCTGGCCCGAAACCAGCCTGCCGCAAATCCTCCATGACAGCGAGGCATCCCGCACGCGCATCGCCGAAGCGGCAGGGGGCGCGCAGGTGATCGTCGGCGGCCAGCGCTATGCCGGGTTCGAGCCGCGCAACGTGCTGGTGGCTCTCGACCCGACGGGCGAGATCGCGCAGGTCTACGACAAGCACCATCTGGTGCCCTTCGGGGAATATCTGCCGCTTTACTGGCTGGCGGACTGGCTGCCGTGGGACGCGCTTGCCCAGCAACTGTCGGGCGGCTACCGGCCCGGCGAGGGGCCGGCGCTGCTGGATTTCGGCGCCTTCGGGCGCGCGTTTCCGATGATCTGCTACGAGGCAATCTTTTCGCATTACATCCGCCAGGTCGAGCGTCCCGACTGGATGGTGCAGATCACCAACGATGCCTGGTTCGGCAGTTTCGCCATGCCCTACCAGCACCTTGCCATCGCGCGGCTGCGCGCGGCGGAGCAGGGCCTGCCCCTTGTCCGCGCGGCCAATACCGGCATCTCGGCGGTCATCGACGCGCGGGGACGCGTGGTCGAGGCGCTGCCGATGGATGTCGATGGCGTGGTGGATGTGCTTCTGCCCGCTGCCCTGCCGCCGACGCTCTATGCGCGCACGGGGGACCTTCCGGCGTTGGCCCTGGCGTTATTTGCCACACTTTGCGGCATAGCTCTGGGCCGCCGCCGCGCACCCCATTGAACCACCCGAAGAACCGGCGTAAGTGCCGCCAACCCCCAACAACGGCTTCCTGGCGTGGGGGACATTTTCAATGGAGCACTCCCCATGGCGCGCAAGGACTACCTCTTCACTTCGGAATCTGTTTCCGAGGGACACCCGGACAAGGTCTGTGACCGGATTTCTGACGCGGTGCTGGACGCGTTCCTGACCGAAGAGCCGCAGGCGCGCGTGGGCTGCGAGACATTTGCTACCACTGGCATGGTCGTCGTTGGCGGCGAGGTTGGTCTGTCGGATCAGGACAAGCTGAAGCATTTCATGGGCTCGATCGGTCAGATCGCCCGCGATTGCATCAAGGATATCGGGTATGAGCAGGAGAAGTTCCACTGGAACACCTGCCATGTGCTGAATTTCCTGCATGAGCAATCGGCCCACATCGCCAAGGGCGTGAACGCCTCCGAGAACAAGGACGAGGGTGCCGGCGATCAGGGCATCATGTTCGGCTATGCCGTCGACGAGACGCCCGAATTGATGCCCGCCCCGATCCAGTATGCCCACGCGATCCTGCGCCGTCTGGCCGAAGTGCGCAAATCGGGTGCCGAGCCGACGCTGCGCCCGGACGCGAAATCGCAGCTGACGCTGCGCTATGAGGATGGCAAGCCGGTGGAGGTGACCTCGATCGTGCTGTCGACCCAGCACGAGAGCGAGGATCAGACCTCGGACGATATCCGCGCCATTGTCGAGCCTTACATCCTTGACGTGTTGCCCAAGGGCTGGGTCACGCCCCAGACGGCGTGGCATGTGAACCCCACCGGCACATTTGTGATCGGCGGACCCGATGGCGATGCGGGCCTGACCGGCCGCAAGATCATCGTGGACACATACGGCGGCGCTGCCCCCCATGGTGGCGGTGCGTTCTCGGGCAAGGACCCGACCAAGGTCGACCGCTCGGCCGCTTATGCCGCGCGCTACCTTGCGAAGAACGTGGTTGCCGCCGGTCTGGCCAAGCGCTGCACCATCCAGTTGAGCTATGCCATCGGCGTGGCACGTCCGCTGTCGATCTATGCCGACCTGCACGGAACCGGTGAAGTGGACGAGTTCGCGCTGGAGCGCGCACTGTCCACCGTCATGGACCTGACCCCGCGCGGCATCCGCACCCATCTGGCGCTGAACAAGCCGATCTACCAGCGCACGTCAGCCTACGGCCATTTCGGCCGCGAGCCCGATGCCGATGGCGGCTTCTCGTGGGAACGGCTGGATTTGATCGACACGCTGAAAGCCGCGCTCTGACGATGCGGTGATGTCCCGGCACCGACCGGGGGGCGGGAATACCGGAATTGCGTGATTCTGTTCGCCGTGGGAGGAATGGTTGACGGCCCTGTCGTTCAAGGTCCGCTGACCGTCATAGCCATTCCCGAGGTGATCCCACGCCGCTGCGCCCGCATATCCGCCGCTTTGCCTTTCGCTTTCCAGTCTCCGTTGTCGTCGCGGCCCTTGGACTCGGCTTGATGCTCTCCCTCGTGCCGGACCTCATGTCGCAGTCCGTTGGTCGCAGCGTCGTCCTCGGGGCGGTTGTCGCTCTGGTGCTCGGGCCCATCATCACGGCCGGAGGCGAGACATTCGCCGATCTCGGGCGCCGTCCCCCGCTGAGTCAAAGCTTGGCGCTTGCCACCGTCATGACCTTGATCGCCGCCATCGTCGTTGCGCTGCTGGCTGCAGCAGTGGTGGTGTCCGGGGCGATCGATACCGAGCAACTTGAGCGGATGTCCGGGAATCTGTCCGGCATCCTGTCCCTCTTCGGCGGTGCCGCTGTCGTATTCAACCTTCTCGCCTTGGGCCTGATCCGGGCCGCGGTCACCGGCGCAGAAAAGCGGGCCGCCCACGGGCATTGAGGCGAGAGCGCGAAGCGGTTAGGGGAAGGGGCATCCCCTCGGACGAGCGTCGACATGCCCACCCGCCCCCACCGCAACTTCTATGGCCGCCGCAAGGGCCATACCCTCAAGGATGTGCAGACCCGCTATATCGACGAGGATCTGGCCGTCCTGTCGCCCGGAGCCGTCGATTGGGACGCGAACCCCGACCGGGTGCCGCTGGATCTTGCCGCGCGGTTTCCGGGCAAGGAGATATGGCTCGAGATCGGTTTCGGGGCGGGCGAGCATCTGGTGCATCAGGCCGCCAACAACCCGCACGCCGCGATCATCGGTTGCGAGCCTTATATCAACGGCGTCGCCATGCTTCTGGGCAAGATCCGCCGCGCCGGCGTGCAGAACCTCGCCATCCATCCCGACGACGTGCGCGACCTGTTCGACGTTCTGCCCGACGCGACCCTAGCCAAGGCGTTCCTCCTCTACCCCGACCCGTGGCCCAAATCCCGCCACCATCGCCGCCGTTTCGTGACGGCGGAGCATCTGGAACCCCTTTACCGCGCCCTGAAGCCGGGGGCCGAGTTCCGCGTGGCTACCGATATCCCCGACTATGTCCGCCAGACCATGCAAGAGGTGCCCCGAGCGGGCTTCGAGTGGCTCGGTGAAAGCCCGGACGACTGGCGCGTGGCCTGGCCCGACTGGCTGCCGACCCGGTATGAGCAAAAGGCGCTGCGCGAAGGCCGAGTGCCGCATTACATGACATTCCGCAAGCCCTAGGGACGGCGCCGCCGGTTCGCGGTGGACGCACGCCGCGCCCCCGTCTATGACCGCCCCGTTGATGATCCCAGAGGGAACCACCCGATGTCCGCCCATGGCACTCCGCACCCGATGACCGCCCGCGCCGGGACGCCCCTCAAGGGCATGGCGCATGTGCCGGGCGACAAGTCGATTTCGCACCGCTCGCTGATCCTCGGGGCGATGGCGGTCGGCGAGACCCGTGTAACCGGCCTGCTGGAGGGGCAGGACGTGCTCGACACCGCCGCCGCGATGCAGGCCTTCGGGGCCGAGGTCACGCGCGAGGCGGATGGCACCTGGTCGATCCACGGCGTCGGCGTCGGCGGCTTTGCCGAGCCTGACAACGTGCTCGATTGCGGCAATTCCGGCACCGGTGTGCGCCTGCTGATGGGGGCGATGGCCACCACGCCGATCACCGTCACCTTCACCGGTGATGCCTCGCTCAGGTCGCGCCCCATGGCGCGGGTGACCGACCCGCTGGCGCTGTTCGGAACGCGGGCCTATGGCCGCGCCAAGGGCCAGTTGCCGATGACGCTGGTGGGGGCCGCAAATCCCCTGCCGATCCGCTATGTCACCCCCGTGCCCTCGGCCCAGGTGAAGTCCGCCATCCTGCTGGCCGGCCTCAACGCCCCCGGCCAGACCGTGGTGATCGAGGCCGAGGCAACCCGCGATCATTCCGAGCGGATGCTGGCGGGCTTCGGTGCCGAGATCACGACCGAGATCACGCCCGAGGGGCGTGTCATCTCCCTGACCGGCCAGCCCGAATTGCGCCCCCAGATCATCGCCGTGCCGCGCGACCCAAGCTCTGCCGCCTTTCCCGTCTGCGCCGCCCTGATTACCCCCGGATCGGACGTACTGGTGCCCAATATCGGCCTCAACCCGACGCGGGCGGGCCTTTTCGAGACGCTGCGCGAGATGGGCGCCGACCTGACCTACGAGAACCCGCGCGAGGAGGGCGGCGAGCCGGTCGCAGACCTGCGCGCCCGCTTCTCGCCCGACATGAAGGGTATCGAGGTGCCGCCGCATCGCGCGGCCTCGATGATTGACGAATACCCGATCCTGTCGGTGGTCGCCGCAAATGCCGAGGGCCAGACGATCATGAAGGGCGTCAAGGAGTTGCGGGTCAAGGAAAGCGACCGCATCGCCGCCATGGCCACCGGCCTGCGCGCCTGCGGGATCGAGGTCGAGGACGGCCCTGATTGGTGGATCGTGCATGGGCGCGGCGCGGGCGGCATGCCGGGCGGGGCCACTGTTGCCACCCATCTCGATCACCGCATCGCGATGTCGTTCCTCTGCGCGGGCTTTGCCAGTGCGCAGCCGATCACGGTCGACGACGCGGGCCCCATTGCCACGTCCTTCCCGATCTTCGAGCCGCTGATGACAGCCCTCGGCGCGCGGCTCGACCGGGCCGAAAGGCCGTAGGTCAAGGGGTGTCCCGCGGTCCATTGCGCCCGGAAAAGCAGGTGTTTTCATGAGCTTCACAGTCGCCATCGATGGTCCTGCCGCAGCGGGAAAGGGCACAATCGGGCGGGCCGTGGCCGAGCGGTTCGGCTTTGCGCATCTGGATACCGGGTTGCTCTACCGCGCCGTCGGCGCGCGTGTCCTGCGAGGTGAGGCGGCGGCGGCGGCGGCCATGGGGCTGACGCCCGGCGATCTGGATGATCCCGATGCGCTTCGCATGCCCGAAGTGTCGCAGGCCGCGAGCCAGGTGGCTGTCATTCCAGAGGTGCGCGCCGCCTTGCTGGACTTTCAGCGCGCCTTTGCGCGACGCTCCGGTGGGGCAGTTCTGGACGGGCGCGACATCGGCACGGTGATCTGCCCGGAGGCCGAGGTGAAGCTGTTTGTCACCGCCAGCGCCGAGGTGCGGGCACGCCGGCGGCTGGAGGAGTTGCTGGCGCGGGGCCTCGAGACAGACCTTGCCGGCGTTCTGGCCGATGTCCGCGCCCGCGATGCGCGCGATACCGACCGCGCGACGGCCCCGATGATCGCGGCGGAAGATGCGCTGATCCTCGACACCAGCACGATGACGGCGGCGGCCGCGATCGAGGCGGCGATTGCGGCGGTGAGGGCGAAACGCGGGTGAGGCAGGCGCAGGAGCCTTGCAAGGCTCTGGCAACTCACTTGCAAGGGAGTCGATCCGCCCGGTGCCGATGTCGTGACTGCCGGGGGCGGAATGCGCGCTTTGTGAACGCCGCGGTGCGCGCTAGGGTGAGGGGGTCGCCCCTGCATCCACCGGAGACCTTCCCATGCTGCGCGCCCTTGTTTTCGTTGCGATTTCTGCGGTCTTGCCCATGGCGATCCCGCTATCAGCCGTGGCCCAGACGGCCGAGGAGGAGGTTCTTTCGCCGCCCATGAGCATCGAGCGTCTAGCCGCCATCCTGACCGCCATCGACCCCGATACGGTGGTGGAGGAGCGGGGGATGACCCTGACCGTTGCAGCCGTGCCGGTGACGGTGATCGTCGACGAGATTGCCAACCGGATGCGGATTCTGGTGCCGATCTCCTCGGCCGAAAACCTGACGCAGGAAGAGCTTCTGCGCCTGATGCAGGCCAATTTCGACACCGCGCTGGACGCCCGCTATGCGGTGGCGAACGGGCGGCTTTGGTCAACGTTCATTCACTCTTTGGCGGAGTTGCAGAGCGATCAGCTGATCTCGGGTCTGGCGCAGACGGTGACGCTGGCGCAGACCTATGGCGACACCTACACCTCGGGCGCAATCATGTTCGGGGGCGGCGACACGCGCGGGTTGATCGACGAATTGCTCGAGCTTGGGGAGGAATTGTGACCTCCCATTTGGGATGATCCCATTTGGGGACAGTTGGCACCACTTTGGGACGATAGGGCTTTTGGAATGCGCCCAGATGGGCGCAATCGCGGATCTTGGCGCCGTCCCAGATGGTTGGACCCAGATGGTTGGACCCAGATGGTTGGACCCATATGAGTGCAGCCGGATGGGCGGGTCCATTCGGGCGGAATGCCGGTTCGGCAGGGACCCCCAGTGGGGTGCACTCAGATCGGAGGCGCCGCGCGCTCGGTCATCAGGTGTCGGGCGGTGACCCGTTCGCGGTGGATCATGTAGAGACCCGCGCCAATGATGATGGCGATGCCGGTCATGGACAGCGCATTTGGGAAATCGCTGAACACGAGGTAGCCCATCAAGGTTGCGACCGGCAATTCGAGGTATTGCAGGGGGGCCAGCGTGGCGGAAGGCGCCAGCGACAGCGCATAGGTCATCATCATGTGACTGAGCGTGGCGAAGAACCCCACGCCAAAGAGCCACAGCCACTCGATGCCCACGGGCAAGACCGGATCGATCAACTCGGACCCCGAGCCTTCGGCCAGTATCAGGACCGGCAGGCAGATCACACTGGCGATCAGGCCGGTGTAGAATTGCAGGGTCACCGGATGAACCTGCCGCGACAGCTCACGGGTCACAAGAATATAGAACGCGAACCCGACGGCGGTCCCGAGGGGGAACAGCGCCACCGCGCCGAAGGCTGCGAAACTTGGCTGGATCACGAACAGGACGCCGACAAAGCCCACCATGGCCGCACCCACGCGGCGGGGGCCGACATCCTCGCCAAAGTAGAACTTGCCCACCAGCAACACGATGAAGGGTGCTACGAAGGCGATCGCCAGCGCGTCCGCCAGAGGCATCACACGGATCGCGGCGATGAAACAATAGGTCGAGACCAGCAACAGCCCCGCGCGAAACAGCAGCGCCAGCCAGAGCCCGCGCACCACCCGCAGCGACAACCCCAAGATCCAGATGAACGGTGCCATCAGCGCGCATTGCACGAAAAAACGCGCGGCGGTGATCTGCCCCACCGGCACGTTGTCCGAAGCCAGCTTGGCCGCGACATCGAGCAACGGGGCCGTCAGGCAAAAGCCCAGCATCAGGCCGACGCCGGCAAGGATGCGGTCGGTGGAGGGGGGCGAGGAGGGGACGTCGGTCATGGCCCCAAGTAAGTCCATCCCCGACGCGCGTCTAGGCGCAGTTTCATGGTATGAGGGGGGCGCGGGCGTAGGACTATGGCCCGCGTTGAGTCTGGAAGCGGCCCTGTCAGTCTACGCGGCGCAGGACGGCAACGCGCTGCTTACCGGACCTTTGTGCACCCCGCAGCGAATGCCCGTCTTGCCAAGCCACAAAGTGAGGGGCGGCTTAGGCGCGTCCATCTTCCGGCCTTTGGCGCGGAGGACGGCAAATGGCAGGTTTGAGCCCAAAGTCACTAACGCTGTGACTTGCATAAACGGCAGTTAAGGGCGGCAGCCGGACCTTCGCTGCGGTGGGCACCAAGGTCCGCGTTGCGGGTTGCATTCAATGGGTGGACGCAACACTAGCACTGAAACGCACGTATCTAATGCTATCGCTGATTTTAGAAACTCCCTCGACGGACACAATCGAATAGGGCGAGGAGCAACGAAGGTCGTCATTGACGATTGAAAAGAAATCGCTACAATCGAAGCCTGATATGGAGGTATTTATGGACCCTTCTACTCGGTTTTTTTGAATCTTTTTCATGATGTTATACAGGATATCCGGTTGTGAACGAAGTGCTGCAAAGGTTCACGCTAAATTTCCATGGCTTAGGTAAACCCCATACCAATGTGAAAGCGGATGAAGCTCGTTATTGGTGCCCCGAAGACGAGTACAAGCGGTTCTTGGATGCGGTCGTGGAATTGCGCGTAAAGCTCAAACAGACGGCCGAGTTCCGAATTACTTTCGATGACGGCAATCAAAGTGATGTATCCATTGGCGTACCAGCGTTGGTCGAGCGCGGACTGGATGCTACATTTTTTATCTGTTCTGAGCGCTTGAAAGACCCAGTGTATCTGAGCCGGGCGGATCTGGCC
The DNA here is from genome assembly GCA_038324445.1 of Rhodobacterales bacterium. Lineage (GTDB taxonomy): Bacteria > Pseudomonadota > Alphaproteobacteria > Rhodobacterales > Rhodobacteraceae > Gymnodinialimonas. The sequence goes on from JBBQHZ010000027.1 coordinate 28,837, forward strand.
GACATGCGCGCGCAGGGAATGCAGATTGGATGCCATGGTGCTACGCACATTCCCCTGCGCGGCCTCGATGATGAAACACTTCAGACTGAGACTGTTGATGCCAGGGCCAAGCTGTCGGCAGCTATTGGAGATGAGATCTCATCATTTGCCATCCCGTTTGGCAGCTATGATCGCAGGGTCATGGCCGCGTTGAAGACATTTCAAGAGGTGCATACCAGTGACGGTCAAGTAAGTCGGGCGGGCGAGCGGATTGTGACACGGCACAGCTACCACACCGGGTGGGGTGCGAAGGCGTTTCAAGCTAGTGCGTCCAACCTGCCGACTGGCCCCAAAGCTTTGTTTGGGCGAGCAAAATTGCTGATCAAGAGGGCGCGTCTCTAAGACGATAGTACCGATCAAAAGCCTAGGTAGAAGACCTCGGAATAGGTGTGATCCACATCCCAAAACGGGTTTACCCCCCGTATGAATTTGGCCGCCTTACCGTCGATGAATTTTCCATGGAATTCAGGCATATCCGCTGAGGCATCCATGATCAGGGCAGGTCGCCCTTTGCGCCGCAGCCAGGGCAGAACAGGTCTACAATTGGCAAGAAAGTCTTTCATATCTTCGCAATAGATCAATTGCCAGCAGGGCAGAATTCGACTGACGGTGCGCGGCAGGAAGATCAGTGGCATCAATTGATCCGGCGTTACCAGACAGCCAACAGCACATCCTCGCGCGGCATGGCTCTGCATCGTTGTGACATGAGCCTCCGCCAGACCCTGATCTATGCCCTCTTGTAAGGACAACATGCGCGCGGCTCGCGATCTGCCACGCGATGCAAACGCTACAAATTGCCCCGTGGTGCGGGTTCGAAACTTGAGTTTCTCGAGGGTTCTCAAGGTGTGTTTCGCGGCGGAGAGATTTGTTGTAACCCAGTGGTCTGGCCCTCCGGCCGTATCATAGAGTTCTTTGGCCAGCGGGCCTCGGTGGGTTGGATTAACGCACCAGGTCGAGATGTTCGCGTAAGTTTGCTGGTGTGGCCCATAGTCATGCTCTGACGAAATCGACAACACCGCGCCACATACCACGCCACCATCGTCGATCAGATAGCCCCAGGGCTGTCCGCCATCGGGCACCGTACGCGCCCCAAGCCGTTCAAGACCTTCTCTAAAATATTGAGGCGTGTGTAGGACGAAGGAGGTGGCCATCAAATCGACGACCGCTTCGAGATCGTTTTCTTCGATTGGGCGGATCAAAGCGCTGCGCGTCATATCTCTATCCTATTCAAGCTTTAGTCACAGTTGGTCTGCGCATCTGGCTCCCACTTCTAACGGTCATAGCTAGTCAGAAATCCTTTGGTGTTCAAACCCACGTCCAATCGACCTCATCGACTCTCCGCGTTGCCATCGATGCTAGATCGTTAACTTCTGTTTGTCTGTGAAAAGGTACATTGACGATAATTCATGCTTCACACTCCAACTTTCCAAAAAGACTGAAGTATTGCGTCGATCAGTTGAAATCGCCGCTTGAAGCTTCCGTTCGCCGCAGCATGGTCGACGGTGGGCCTTCGGGTCGATAGCGGACATCGTAGTAGGCCCTTCGGACGGCGACTTTGTCCGCAGAGCTGACCTTTGCGTACCCCGTAGCGAACGACCGCCCTCCTAGGGTAGCATCGACTTACCGCTGCCGCTTGATCCGGCGCGGCGGCGGGGTGAACCCCGCCCTACGGCATTGGGGCAGGGTCGTGCAGCCCCACCCCTTGCAAACAAGGCCAAGCCCCGTTATAGGCGCCACATCCAAGACGGCAGACAAGTTCGTGGGATGAAGGATCAGGCAGCTCGGGACGTGTCCCGGGTTCTTTCGTTTTCCGGCACGGTCGCAGGGATCAACCCAAGTCCACATAAGCGGACGCTCATCAAAGACCGGCGGAGACAACCGCGCGGCCAGTAATGTTTGAACAAGGAAACAAGCGCCACATGGCAATGACATCTATGGAGGAATTCGAAGCCCTCCTGAACGAAAGCTTCGAAGTTGACACGCCCGACGAGGGCTCTGTTGTCAGGGGCAAGGTCATCGCGATCGAAGCGGGCCAGGCCATCATCGACGTCGGCTACAAGATGGAAGGCCGCGTCGATCTCAAGGAATTCGCGAATCCCGGTGATACCTCCACGATCCAGGTCGGGGACGAGGTCGAAGTGTTCTTGCGCAATGTCGAGAACGCCCGCGGAGAAGCCGTGCTGTCGCACGAGATGGCCCGCCGTGAAGCGGCATGGGATCGTCTGGAGAAGGCCTATGCCGCGGAAGAGCGTGTCGATGGCGCGATCTTCGGCCGCGTGAAGGGTGGTTTCACCGTCGATCTGGGCGGCGCTGTGGCGTTCCTGCCCGGCTCGCAGGTAGATGTGCGCCCGGTCCGCGATGCGGGTCCGTTGATGGGCCTCAAGCAGCCGTTCATCATCCTCAAGATGGATCGTCGCCGGGGCAACATCGTGGTCTCGCGCCGCGCGATCCTGGAAGAGTCCCGCGCCGAGCAGCGCGCCGAGGTGATCGGCAAGCTGACCGAGGGCGACGTGGTCGACGGCGTGGTCAAGAACATCACCGAATACGGGGCCTTCGTGGACCTCGGCGGTGTCGACGGCCTGCTGCACGTGACCGACATGGCGTGGCGCCGCGTGAACGACCCCAAGGACATCCTGAGCATCGGCGAGACCGTCAAGGTGCAGGTGATCAAGGTCAACAAGGACACGCATCGCATCAGCCTTGGCATGAAGCAGCTGCAGGAAGATCCGTGGGATGCCGTGGCGAAATCCTATCCGCTGGATTCGGTCCATACCGGCCGCGTGACCAACATCACCGATTACGGCGCCTTCGTGGAGCTGGAAGCCGGTGTCGAGGGTCTTGTCCACGTCTCGGAAATGTCCTGGACCAAGAAGAACGTTCATCCCGGCAAGATCGTCTCCACCTCGCAGGAAGTGGAAGTCATGGTGCTGGAGATCGACACGATCAAACGCCGCGTCTCGCTTGGCCTCAAGCAGACCCAGCGCAATCCGTGGGAAGTCTTCGCTGAAACCCATCCCGAGGGCACGCCTGTTGAGGGCGAGGTCAAGAACATCACAGAATTCGGTCTGTTCATCGGTCTGGAAGGCGAGATCGACGGCATGGTTCACCTGTCCGACCTGACATGGGAAGGCCGCGGCGAGGACGTGATCGGCGAGTATCGCAAGGGCGACATCGTCAAGGCGGTGGTGACCGAGGTCGATACCGAGAAAGAGCGGATCAGCCTGTCGATCAAGGCTGTCGAGGGTGACCCCTTCGGCGAGACAATCGAAGGCGTGAAGCGCGGATCGGTCATCACGGTTTCCGTGACGGCGATCGAAGAGGGCGGCATCGAGGTGGATTACGAGGGCATGAAGTCCTTCATCCGCCGGTCCGACCTGTCGCGTGAGCGGTCCGAGCAGCGCCCGGAGCGGTTCCAGTTGGGCGACAAGGTCGACGTTCGCGTCACCAACATCGACGCCAAGTCCCGCAAGCTGGGCCTGTCGATCAAGGCACGCGAGATCGCGGAAGAAAAGGAAGCGGTCGAGCAGTTCGGCTCGTCCGATTCGGGCGCATCGCTTGGTGATATCCTTGGCGCGGCCCTGAAGCAGGACTGATTGCGTCCAGATAATCGGGAAAAGGCCCTGCCGGCAACGGCGGGGCCTTCTTGGTTTTGTCAACAGTCCTCCCTTATTGGTCTCGAAATGAGCACAATTTCGCCGATCTCTGTTAATCCTTTATATACCATGTTTGGTCAAAATGATTGTCGGGGGCCCAAAGTGCTAGGATAATCACAGTGTACAACGCCATCACTAAAGAACAACTCGCCAGCCTGCTGAGCACAAGCCACCAAGACGTGGACATTCTCTGGCAGCGGGGCGTTCTGCAGCGGACTGAACCCAGAGAAGATCTGGGTGGACTTCAGATGCACACGTCGTCCTACGACTTGCTGGAATACATGCTATGGGCCGGAAAACTGGACGTTCTCCTTAGTAAGGAGCACGCAGCCCTTTGGGTGACCAATTTCGCTGAAATCATGGAAATGGACTCGGTGCTCAACCTGACGTCGGCGGAGATGAGAGATGCGTTGTTTGAATATTCGATTGAAGATGAGCTTTGCTCCGCCACACACGAGAATTGGCAGATCGCATCATGTATAATCGAATCCCACGAAATCATTGTCGCTTTCTGCACCGCTCACCGAACGCTTTGCGAACTCATGGCATACGTAGATCACGGCACCGTAGGCAGTCGCGCCAGCACTGTAAGAACAGCTTCGATCGTGAACGATTGTAGAACGGCGGATGGCGTGATCTGGTCGTGATCAAGGCAGAAATGAGCGAAACTTTGGCCTAATCCAAGACCTTTGTTTCGCCTTCACTTGCTCAACTCTCCATTAAGACTTTCCGCGCCTTGTGCCTAGAAACATGAGGTGCTGAAAGATGATTGACCATACGAATACGGTAGGAACCGCTGGCAACGACTTTCTACATACCATGCGGGGTGGTGTGTTCGCGCATGGTGGCGACGACACTATCCACGCCGTCGCGCAGATTGGTACAAACCAGATACACTCGTTTGCGGCGGCTGGCGATGATCTGACTATCCTTGATTTTGCCGTCATAGATCGCTTCAGCCATGGCCATCATGCGAGAGGTGGAAGTGGTAGGGATACCTTTGAGTTCGTCAATCTGGCCAATATTCGTAGCACAATTGTCGGTCGCATAGAAGATTTTGACAGTTCATCCGATCGAATTATCATCGAAGGAGTAGAACTTGATTTTAATAATCTTCCAAGTAACGTTCGCGTGGTTTCCTATTCTGGTGGGCTGGATGATCCAAATATCCCGACACAGCAATGGCTTCTAATTGATACTGGAACAGGTCATCTATTTTATGCATTGGAGGGCGCTCGACAGAACATGGGTGACCCCGTGGAGCAGGAACCTCATTTCTTGCTAACGCTGCCTGACTTCGAATTTCTTGACGATGTAATATATGTCGACCCCGTCAACTACATACCATGGGGTTATTCGCCAGATGGGGGCATCCGTGTGGAAGACACTGATGTCGTTCTGGCTGATGTTCTTGAATTGATCGAGGGTTCGGATCTGGGTGATCTCATTTCTGCGGGATTAAATGACGATACGGTTAACGCGGGTTCCGGCAACGATGTAGTTTGGGGAGGAAGCGGCAATGACAGTATCATGGGCGGTTCTGGCAGAGACACGATCTATGGCGGGCCAGGTTATGATACTATCGATGGAGGGAACGAGGGCGATTACATTGACGGTGGAAGCGGCAACGACCTCATTTCCGGGGGATGGGGGTGGGACCGCCTAGATGGTGGCGACGGAAACGATGTTTTGGACGGAGGCTCTGGTGACGATCGTCTCTACGGTGAACAGGGCGATGATAATCTGAGTGGTGGATCTGGCAATGATAGTTTGGATGGCGGAGCCGGAAGTGATATTTTGTTTGGAGGTCTGGGCGACGACATTTTCGTCTTCCGTGATTTTGACTATGGTTATGATATGATTGGTGATTTCAGCGTTGGACGAGATTCGATTCGGTTCATGAATGGGGTCGATTCTTTTGATCAACTTCACCTTTCGCAGATCAATGTAGCGGGAATGAACTCTCTCCTTATTCGGTTCCTGAGTGAGTCTGGGACCATTGATCATTCTATGGGGGGGGTAACCGTATTTAATGTATCACTTGATCAAGTTGACCAAAGCGTTTTCTCCTTTCTATAGACTGGACCTAATAAAAAGATAAATCGAGTCGCTTTGATATTTTGGAAAGGCCCTGCCGGGGACGGTGGGGCTTTTATCGTTGTCGGGGTCGCTTGGCGTCTCTTGACCTATCCCCCGTCGCGGGGGAGAACCCCCTTTCGGACGTGTCGCGCCCCGCGCCGGGCCGCATCGACCTAGGTCTGCCGTTTCCCTCCTGGAGGAACCCATGAAATTCCGCTTCCCCATCGTGATCATCGACGAGGACTTCCGGTCCGACAACTCCTCGGGGTTCGGCATCCGCGCCGTGGCCGAGGCCATCGAGGCGGAGGGGTTCGAG
>JBBQHZ010000028.1:0-33997 GCA_038324445.1 Rhodobacterales bacterium
CTCGCCCATGATCTCGAGGATACGCGCATCGGCATCGGCTGCCGTTTCCCCGGGTCCGATGGGCGAGACGAAGCGCACCAGTGCCCCATCGGTCCGAGCGTGTAGCAGGCTGTCCAGGAACACGGCGATCTTGGCGCGGAAGTCGTTGGTGAAGCGCTGGCCGCGCTGCTCGAACCAGTAATAGACCACCTGCTGCTGGCGTCCGTTCTGGATGATCGCGCGGTTGACCTCGAACGTGCCGAAGGTGGTGTCGGGAAAGGACACCTGATGGGGGTCGAGCGAGAAGATCTCCCACCCGCCGGCGGGCAGGCAGACCTCGGGCGAGTGGATGCCGCTGCCTTCGGTCTGCTGGTCGTAGAAGGCCGAGAAGACGTTGACGTGCTGTGCGGCCCCCGGTGCCATGTAGGTGGCCATGATGTAGTCGTCGGCGCCCAGAACCTCTTCGATCTCGGGCTCGAGCTGGGTGGTGACGCCGGACCAGCTGCCCAATTGCCGGGGAAACAGCAGGAAGCTGTCGCGGTCCAAGGGCGCGGGGGCAGGGGGCTGGAAGGTCAGCGTCGCTGCCGAGAACAGCACCGTCACGGCCACCGCCGCCACTGTCACGGTGCGGGCGCGGATCGACAGCAGGCGGCCCGCGATGGGGGCCATGCCGGAGGTGTCGAGATCGATCGCCTCGCGCAGCGACAGCGGGTTGGGGGCCAGTCGCTGCAGCCCGACGGCAATCGCGAACAGGATGGCGATGCAGGCCATGAAGATCACCCAGCCCTCGAAGAAATGGGTGAAGCCCTCGACCCATCCGATGCCGTAGGAATTCACGATGATCCCGATCATGCCGATCCGAAGCGAGTTCATGAAGATCGTGAGCGGGGCGGCCATCAGCAAAAGCACCGCCTTGTGCCAGATCGGTCCCCGATAGAGGATCGCGAAGAGGTAGGAAAACGACAGGATCGGGAACAGGTATTGCAGGCCCGAGCACGCCTCGGCCACCTGCAACTGCAACACACCCAGATCGATGATGTTGCCTTCCAGAAACACCGGAATGCCCGCAAGCTGCACGAACCACACGCCCAGTTCCGAGCTGACGCCCTGCAGGAAGGTGGTCAGTTGCCAGTAGATGAAATTCGGCAGCGGCAGCATGAACACAAGATGGATCACCGGCAACTGGTGGTGTTTGCCGCGCTCCCATCCGAACAGGGTCAGCACGACGCCGCCGACCCAGATGATGAAGCCATAGGTCACGACATCCGGGATGCGCACCATGTTCCCCAGCAGCGAAATGCCAAGCCCCACCGACAGGACGACATAGCCGGGCCAGCGGGTGGTGGGCACGGCCGGATCGGGACGCGGTGTGGCGCGCAATTCACGCAGGAACAGATAGAGCGAGATGACCGGGATCAGCGGTCCGTGCGAATATTCCGGCGTCATCCATGCCCGGATCAGCGATTCGAACCCGAACCAGAAGACGGGCAGGGCGGCCACGCAGAGCATGACAAACAGGCCCAGTCCCACCGGGTTGATACTCTGGCCCTGCGCCGGGCGGGAGAAGATATCGCTAAAGGACATGGGCAGATGGGTCTCGGGGAAAAGGGGGGCCATTTTGTGAAACAGCGTAAATTCGGGGTCTTATAGCGGGTTTTCCCGCCTGAGCCAATCACACCCCTGCGATATTGCCGCCCTTGGCACGGTAACGATCACGAACAGCGTGGTGTCGGAATGGAAACGGAATGGGCACCGCCGCCCGGGGACCGACCCTGACGCCACGCGTGGAAGCCCTGTTTTGCGCCGTTTCAGCCGGTTTCGCAGGGGTTTCGCAGAGATTTGGGGGGCAGGTGACTTCGGGTCGCAGGCGCGCGCTCTGTCACCCGAAATCACGCTCGCGCCGTTTGCGTGAATTCCTGCGATGCCCAAAATGAGGCTCGGATCATATCCGGAAGAGGGCGATTGCGGCGATGGCGATTGATGCGGCCCCCCCTGCGAGAGCGGAAAGCCCCTGCGAGAGCGGAAAGCGTGCGAGAGCGGACAGAACGGCGATATCCGCGCTTCGGAAAGCAGGAACATATCGCTCAATGGGCCCCCCTTGGTGTCACAGATGACCCGGGCGCATTTCACCGACCTCCCGCAATTCGACAGGTCCCCAGCCCGGGGATGGGCGGCCGCCATTCATATCGGTTTCGATCTTTATCTTTCTGTAATTTTTGCTAAAACGCCGCAATTCCCCTTTGGAGAAGTCCATGTTCCGCCTCTGTGCAGCCATCTTGTCCTTTGCGTTCCTGATGATGGCGGCGATCTCCGCCAACGCGGTCACTCTGGCGAACCTGTCGGTATCGAACGGCACCTGGGAAGTTGTGGATGGGCGCGTCATCACCCTCACCGGTGATTTTGCGGGGGATGCAACGGGGCTTCTGGCAGCGGATCCCTTCACGTCGCTGCCGCTGGTCTTCGGCGCATCGCTCGACGTGAACGGCAGCACTGTCTTCGCGGGTGAAGTCGGGCCCGTGCCAGCCAGCCCGTCCGACCTTGTGGTCGGTGCATTGAGCCTGGGCGGGTTTCTGGACAGCCTTACGGGCGGGGCCTTTGGCGCCGCGGTGGGCTATGTCACGGACGGTGCCGGCCGCACCGACACGACCGACACCTTCGATCTCGGCGGGGCAGAGTTGTTCTTCGGCTTTACCGGCGGCGTGACGGGCCCGGCCACCCTGGCGGGGCGCTTCACGGCGATCATCCGTCAGACGGCCACCGGCGGGGCCACGCTGAGCGATCTGATCAATTCTGCCCTGTCTCAGGTCGATCTGCTTGGCACACGGCGGGCAGGCTTCACCTTTCCGGCAAACGCATCGGGCACGTTTGCCGCAGATCTGACCATCGCGACCGCCGCTCCCGTGCCGCTCCCTGCCGGCTTGCCGCTTCTGGGCGCGGGCCTGTTCGGCCTGATCGCGTTCCGCCGCCGGCGCCCGGCCTGATCGCAATTCGCCCCCCGGACGATCATGTTCCTGTCATGGGCAGGAGGGTAATGGCCTTTTCGTATGAGTCCGGGGCACATACTTGCCCTGGAGAGCCGCGGATATTTCCGGAATGTTTTCTGATCTCATGATGGGTGCATGGCACTGACAGTCTCGACCATCCTCCCGGTCTTCAACCGGGCCGCTTCCATCGGCCAGGCGGTGCAGTCGGTCCTCGACCAGACCCGCCCGGCAGACGAGGTGATCGTTGTCGATGACGGGTCGAGCGACGACCTCGAGCAGGCATTGGATCCTTTCGGCGACCGCATCATCCTGATCCGTCAGGCCAATGCCGGTGTGGCTGCCGCGCGCAACGCGGGGGTCGCGCGGGCGCGGGGCGAGTGGCTGACGTTTCAGGATTCCGACGATCTGTGGACGCCTGATCATCTGCAGGCCTGTTGTCGGGACCTTGCAGAGGTTGCCGACGACGTCGTCTGCCATCTGGGGGACGTCACCTATCGGGGTGACGGCTATGAACAGCGATTGTTCGCGATCAAGGGCCGGTCATTTCCCCTTGATCGGGCCGAGCGGGTCGAGAACCCTCTGCCGCTGGTCATCTCCGGCATGACCCTTCAGGGAGCCGCGATCCGGCGGGATGTCTTCATGCGTCTTGGCGGCTTCGACCCGGAGATGCGCATGCTGTCGGATACGGCGTTCTTCTGTCGTCTGGCCCAGGAGGGGCCGTTTGCCGTTACCGGAGTGAACATGGCCCATATCGAACGTCTGGCAGGGGATGAGATGGCCATCACCGCCTTGCGCCGCAAGAAACGGGTCTATGCCCGGCAGATGGCCTTGCGCGTGTTGGAAGGGATCGATCAAGGGCGGTTGACCGGGCCGGATCAGGCGATGGTCCGCCGGATGTCGAGCGGCGCGCGCGTGCATCTGGCGACGGCAATGGGGGCGGATCAACGGCGCGCGGCCCGCTCGCTTATCTGGCAATCGGCGCGAGAGCATCCCGAACCCCTGCGCGGATGGCTCAAGGCGGCGGCGGCGCTCTGCTTCGGGGAACGTGGCCTGATGGCCTTGCAACGCGGCACAGACCCGCTCGACCGGAGCTAGGGGCATGGGGTCCGATACATCCGCCTTCCTTCAAGACCTCGCGGTGGTGGCCGCCGTCAATGACACGTCAAGCCTCGCCCGCAACCTGATGCAATCGGACCTGATCGCGCAGCAGGGGGTGCCGGTGCATGTCGAACAGGGCGCACCCTCGGCCGCGATTGCCTATAATCGGGGGCTCGATGCGACAGAGGCGCCCCTCGTGCTCTTCGTGCATCAGGATGTCTATCTGCCGCCCACATGGCCGCGCGATCTGATGCAGGCCGTTGCCGTGCTGGACCGCGTCGATCCGACATGGGCCCTTGTGGCCCCCTTCGGGATCGCGCGCGATGCGCCCCGGCACCGCGGCGATGTCTGGACCACCAGCCTGAGCCGCCGGGTGGGCGAGCCGGTCGATCCCCACCGACCGATACCGGCCCAGAGTTTCGATGAACTGGCCTTCGTGATGCGTCGATCCGCCGGCCTGCGGTTTGACGAGGGTTTGCCGCTGTTTCATTTCTATGGGACCGATATCGTGCAAACGGCCTGGGCCGCCGGGGCAGGGGCCTACATAGCCCATATGCCGGTCGTCCATAACGATGGCTTCCACGGGTATCTGGGGGCCGATTTCACCGCCGGGTTCCACTACATCCGCCGCAAGTGGCGGGCGGCGCTGCCGTTGCGCAGTCCCGTCGTCCGGATCCGCTGGCATGGGCTGGATCTGCCGCTCTACCGCTGGCGCGCGCGCCGCTCGCTGGAAAAGCGGCGTGCCATGGCCGGATCGACCGATGTCGACCCTAGGACGATGGCCGTGCGCTGCGGTTGGGAAGAGGCGCCTCGGTGATCTGCGGCCCGGTGATCTGCTGACCCTGCGTGCCCTGCGGGGCGTCGCGCAGCCAGATCCCCGCGCCGAGCATGAATTGCAGCATGTAGAAGACGGTGCCCCAGATATGCACGGTCGTGATCGAAAAGGCCACGCCGATGAGCATGGCAATCAGTCCAAGGCGATAGCTCGACAGCACGGGATCATCGAGGCGCGTCTTCGCCAGCGCCCAGATCACGGCAGCATAGGCGCCGGCCAGCAACAGGAAGCCGGGGATGCCATGGCGCATGGTGTTGAGCAGCCAGTAGTTGTCGACACTCGAGGAATGCATCCATGCCGGGCGGACCCAATCCCCCAGCCCGATACCGAAAATCGGATGGGCCCAGACATTGTCCATGCCGAACTGAAAGATCAGTTGCCGCCAATAGGCATTGTGGGAGTTCAAGGTCAGGTAGGAAAACGCCACCTGAATCGGCGTGCGGTTGGACAGGAGGTCGATGGTGACATAGCCGATCACCACCAGCACCAGAAAGATCGTCCAGCGCCTGGGCACATCGCGCAGCAGATGGTTCCACGCGATCAGGGCACCCTGAATGATGAGGCTGAACCACGCCCCCACCGACAGCGAGAAGAAGGTGGCCACGGCGGGGAAGATCGCGGCTTTCAGGCCCCATTTGCCGTCCCCGTCGGGCCGCCTCAGGAAGAACAGCGGCGCAAACAGCATCGACATGATCACGCCGAACACGATGGGATGCGGGAAGGCCGATTGCGCGCGCACCATGCCCATGCGCCGCTCGTATCGGTCGGGCAGGGCGGGATGCACGCGCCCGATGGGATCGAACAGCATCGACAGCAGGTTGCGCCCGGTGATTGCCTCGACCGCCGCCAAGACCGCAATCGCCATGGCAATCACCTTCAGAACCCGTAGCATTGCCTCGAACTGGGCCTGGCTGCGCACCAGGCATCGGGCGAGCAAATAGGGGCAGAGGATTTCGATCGCGCTGATGCCGATGAACTCCAGCTGACCAAGCCCGCCGTAGACAAGCATCGTCACCGCCATCCACGCCGTGAACAGCAGCATCAGGATGTCGGCGGTGCACACCCGCCCGGCCCGCCCGCTCAGGAACATGGCGCTGGCCGGGACCACCAGCAGCACCAGAACAACGCGCGCCGGTGTCAGGGCCAGACCGCCAAGGGACATGACCAGCGGGACGAAGAGGGTGGCGAGGAACACCATCAGCATCGGGTGAAGCGGCTCTGCCACAACGGACACCGACGGCCTGCGAGGCTGCTGTGCCTCGACCTGCCTGTCGGTCAGGCGATCGGCGGGCACACTGGATGGTCCAATGGAGGGAGGGAACCGGGTGTAGGCCATGGATCGAACGAATACCCTTGGGTCAGGTGAAACTCTGGGGCGCAGTCTTATACAGCCCGACCCCGGGATGCTACGGTGCAGTGTTCACTGTGCCGGGATCAGGGCGCCATGGCCGATGGCGGCCAGACGCTCGACCACGCGCGGGCCATAGCGCCGGTAGCCGAAGAGGTTCCAGTGGTATGGATCGCGGTAGGTCAGATGATCGGCGTGCACCGCCGAGGCCGGGAAGGGATCCTCGGTCACCGGGCGCAGGTCGACAAACCCCATTCCCGCGCGTCGGGCGGCGTGTCCCGCCGATGCGCACCAGGAACGGGGATCTGACATGTTGTTCGGGATGCAAGGCCTTTTCCCTTGTCTAGGCAAGGGGTGTGGCATGTTCAACAACCCAATTCCGGGCGCGCACCGGGAGCGCACTTGGCCTGCATCGGGAGCGCACCGGGAGCGCGCCGTGGCGGGTCCCGGCAGAGGCCCCGGCAGAGCGCGGCGCGCGGGGGACGATGCAATTGCAACGGGCGGGCGTTCGCGTATACGGGCGGTCGTGTGCTCCTCCCCCGGGGCTCTTCCTGTCGCCGCCCTCCCGCCCGCGACCAGAGAACCAACGCCCGACGAGAGGGCCGTTACGAAGGAATCTACCGGTGACTCGTACCTTCAGGCTGCTGATGGAGATGTTCGACCGACGGGAAAGGCGTCACTTCCGCCTTCTGGTCGCCATCATCGCCATCGCGGCCATTTTCGACGCGGTGTCCATCATAGCGGTGCTGCCCTTCCTTCAGGTCCTGTCCACGCCGGAAATTCTTGAAGGGTCCGGATGGGTGGCCTGGATTTACACGCGCTCGGGGGCCGAGGATGCGCTGGCCTTCGCCCGGTTGGTCGGCTTGGCCGCCGTTGCCCTGATCGTGGTCGCCATGGTGTTCCGCATTGCCACGATCTATGTGATGACCCGGTTCGGCATGCGCCGGTCCTACACCATTTCGACGCGGCTGATGGCGGGTTACCTGGGCCAGCCCTATTCTTGGTTTCTGTCGCGCAACACATCGGATCTGTCCAAGACGGCGCTGACAGAGGCGCAATTGTCCGTGAGCAATTCGCTGTTGCCCGCCCTGCGCGTGATCCAGGCGGGAGTGACGACAGCCCTTACCGTGGTGTTGCTGGTGGCCGTGGAACCGGTGGTGGCGCTCTGTGCAATGGGTCTGATCGGGAGCGCCTACGGGATCGTCTACCTGTTGTTGCGAGAACCGCTGCGCCGCTCCGGCGAGCGGCTTGTCTCCGCCAACAAGCGACGGTTCCACCTCGCCTATGAAGTGTTCGGCGCCGTGAAGGTGATCAAGTTCTCCAGACTGGAACGGGGCGTCAGTGCCCGCTACGCCACGGCGTCCGAGGACCATGCGCGCGAGTTGACGTTCACCATCGTTGCAGGCCTGTTGCCACGCTACCTGCTGGAAGGGATTGCGTTCAGCGGGCTTGTGATTGCGATCATGATCCTGATGGACCGCACGCCCGGCGGCATCGTGGAACTGGTGCCGATGTTCGGTCTTCTGGTGCTGGCCATGGCGCGCCTGTTCCCGGCGCTGCAACAGATCTATCAGCAAAGCGCCACGATCCGAAGCAACGATGCGACGCTGCGGTTGGTCCACCACCAGCTGACGGCTTTCGGTGCGCCCGATACAAGGGGGCTGGCTGATCCGGTATCGCTTCCGGTGCCGCTGGTGGTGCGCGCAGAGATCCGTCTGGAGGGGATCGGCTATACCTATCCCGCCGCCGACAAGCCGGGCCTGTCGGACCTGTCGCTCACGATACCTGCGGGCGCGCGGATCGGGATTGTCGGTGGCACGGGGGCGGGCAAGACCACCTTGCTCGATGTGCTTCTGGGCCTGTTGCACCCGGCGGCGGGGCAGATCGTGGTGGATGGCGTGGCGATCGGGCCCGATGACCTGGCCCGCTGGCAGGCGGCGATCGGCTACGTGCCGCAGGATATAGCCCTCTGGGACAGCAGCATAAGGGAGAACATCGCCTTTGCCCAACCCATTGGAAACATCGATCAAGGCCGCGTGGAGGCCGCAGCCCGGCTGGCGCGCCTGCATGACTTCGTCATGGAACAGCTGTCCGAGGGGTATGATACCGTGGTCGGCGACCGGGGCATCCGCCTGTCGGGCGGTCAGCGTCAGCGCATCGGGATCGCCCGGGCGCTTTACGCCCAACCGCAGGTCCTGATCTTCGACGAGGCGACCAGCGCGCTCGATACGATCACCGAGCGATCGGTCATGGCCGCCATCGAGGACCTGCCCGAGGAGGTGACCGTCATCATGGTGGCTCACCGCCTGTCGACGGTGCAATCGTGCGATTGCATTTTCCTGCTCGATAACGGCCGCCTGGTCGCCCAGGGCACGTATGATGAGTTGATCGCCTCGAACGACATATTCCGCGCGATGGCGGCATCGGACTGAACCGCAAGGAGCCAAAGCGGCGATATGTTAACATAATACGGATTATGGGTCAGAATTGCTGACCCATGATGCTGTCTTTTGGCCAGGGAGATACAGGGCCCCACCCCGACGCCGCTGCCGGCAAGTCAGGGCGTGCCAAGCCGCCCGGAAGAGCCGGTATCGCCCCTGTCGGGTGGATGCGGCCTTCTCGCCCGGGCGGGCCGATGCTATGCCCCCGGTATCGGCAGTTCTGACCCAAGGCGACACGCGACCATGACCCGCCTCTCTTTCGGACCCGGCCATGGCGGATGAGCGTCATGTCCTCGCGGTCGCCTCGGCTGGCGGCCATTTCCAGCAGCTGATGGCGCTCAGACCGGGACTCGCCGATCAACGGGTGACCTATATGACCACGCTTGCGGGTCTGGGCGCGCAATTCGGCGCGGACCCGCAGATCACCATCCCCGATTGCAACGCCGATACGCCCCTTGCGGTCCTGCGCTGCATGGCCGTGATCGGATGGCGGATCGTGCGGCTGCGTCCGGACGTGGTGATCACCACGGGCGCCCTGCCCGGCCTGATCGCGATCTTCTGGGGCCGGGTGATCGGCGCGCGCACGCTGTGGGTGGACAGCATCGCCAATGCCGAAACCCTCTCGGCCTCGGGCAAGCTGGCGCGCCGGGTGGCGCATCTGACGCTGAGCCAATGGGCCGAGGTCGCGGCCGATACCGGCACCCGCTACGAGGGGTCGATTCTGTGATTTTCGCGACCACCGGCACGCAACTGGCCTTTCCGCGCCTGATGGCCGCCCTCAACGCGCTGGCCCCCGATCTGGGGGAGGAGATCGTGGCCCAGGCCGGCCCCGAAGTCGGCGCGGCCAAGGCCTATCCCGCCCTCGACATCCGCACCCGGCTTGCGCCCGCCGATTACGGGGCGATCGTGACACGCGCCCGCCTGATCGTGGCCCATGCCGGGATCGGCACGATCATGACCGCCAAACGCTACGGCAAGCCGTTGATCCTGCTGCCGCGCCGGCACGCCCTGGGCGAGCATCGCAACGACCACCAGATGGCCACCGCGCGCCAGGTGGCGGATCTGGAGGGTATCCACGTCGCTTGGGAAACCGAGGATCTGATGCCCCTTCTGATGCAGCCCGACCTGCCCGCCGCAAGCGACACCGAGATCAGCGATGCGAGGGTGCGATTGACCGGGTTCGTGCAGGCCTGGATTCAGGGAAGGGTCTAGGTCCAAGGAAAGATCTGGGCCAACGAAAAAGGCCCCCTTGCCGGGGGCCTTTGCGCATCTCGACCAAGTCGGGCAGATCCCTAGGCGGCGGCGCCTAGTAGGCAGCGGCGCGACGGCGCCGACGCGCCAAGGCCAGGCCACCCAGGCCGGTCAGCAAAAGCAGGGCGCCCGCAGGCAGCGGCACTGGCGACGGGACGATGACGGCGCCGTCCAGGGTAAAGCTGTCGTTCACCCTGCCGCTGGCATTGGCAATCGTGATCGTCGCCGCGGCGACGGCATCACTGAAGGTGATGACGAAAAGCTGGCGGTTGTTGTTGCCCAGAAGCCCCGTGCTGGACCAGACAGAGGTTCCCGTCGAGACGGTCAGGACGGTGCCGGATTGATCGGCCGCGTCCTGAAGCGCAAAGACAACCGACTGGAACAGCGCGCCGCCCAGACCGGCCGACCAGATGATCCCCGCGGTATCGGCGGCGTTCAGCGACCAGTTCCCGTTGAACGGCACGATGTTGCCCTGACCATTCAGATCCGGGTCATATTGCAGGGCGATGTTGTCGCAGGTGGAGCCGACAAGGCTGAGCCCGGCGCAGGTCGATCCGTTGCCCACGCCCCCCGCGGTGGTGAAGGAGCCGACGCTGGTCGACAGGCTGGTGGCGATCTCGCCGTACAATCCCCCGCCGCCCGCGCGGCCGATGCCATCCTCGAAATCCGCGCCCGTGGGGGCGAGGTTCTCGAAATCCTCGATCACGCCCCCCGCGGAGAACGTCGCGAAGTCGGTGTAATCGAAGGTCTGGACCTGGATCGTGGTCGCACCGGCGGTGGACGCACAGAAGACGGCAGCCAAGGTCGGCATAACCCATGTCTTGAAACTATTCAGCATTCCAACATCCCCAATCACGACACCGCGCCAAGGGGCAGCTGGCCAGCGGAATCATGTGTAAAATTTGTCGATCTTTAGCAATTTCACCGTATTTTTTACATACCCCATTATGGAAACAAGCTGTCTTTATAGCAGGTCCAAGGGCCTTGTTTTACACGGAAACCGAACAGTCTGCCGCTCTTGCCGGGCCATCGCTCTGCCGGGCCACCGCTCTTGCCGGAATTGTAGGGAGGCCGCGTAAAATGCCGGGCGATCTGCCAGAGGGCGACCGGACCGCGATCATCGCGGCGTGCCCGAATGCGTGCCTGAATGCAGGCCAGATATCCTGATCGATGGGGTCCAATGCCCGTCCTAGCGTCGCCCGTCCTAGCGTCGCAGCGTGAACCGCCGCTCCAGGCTCAGGAAGACGCGGCTGTCGATATCGTCTGCCGCGCCCTCTTCGCGCGTCACTTCCCAGGTCAGGCCCGCGCCCAGGCCCCAATCCTCGGTCAGGGGGTGATTATAGGTCACCGACAGCCGCGAGGAGGAGATATCCGGCGTCACGCCCATGACATAGTCGCTGTCGGTCAGGCGGCCCGACAGGCTCAGCCCGGCGTCGCGGGGCAAGTCCAACCGATACTGCCCGGACAGGATCGTGCGCTCCACCGCCTCGTCATCGTCATTGATCGCGGCCGTGCGCGCCAATGACAGGGACAGATCGCCCCGCGCCGTCTCGCGGCCGTAGGTCAGCGCGCCGGTCGGATAGATCTCGCCGTCGGGCAATTCGGTGGCCCCGATCGTGGCCGAGACAACGGCGCCGCGGGGCAGATCGAACCGCCTGCCCACCTCCAGCGTGGTCACGAAACCGGTCGTGTTCAAAAGCCGGCTCAGGTCGAAGCTGTAGCCCCCGTTCGGACGGTCCAGGGCGGCGCCAAGCGTCAGGTTGATCCCGTCCCGCTCGTCCCGCTCGGTCACGCCCAGAATGGTCGTATCGGTCACGATCTGCACATAGGCGATGTCGCCGTTCAGCGACAGGCTCGGATGCGCCTGCCAGTCGACCCCCAGACCCACGCGGATACGCTCTTCGTCCTCGGGGGTCAGGCCCTCCGTTTCGGTGCGGCGGGCCTCGCCATCGAGGCTGAAGCTCAGCGTCGGGTCCACATCGAAGCGCAGGGCGAGGGCAAGCTCGTCGAGGCGGCTGTCCTCCAGATCGGGATCCGTCACGTCCGTATAGGCGACATCGTTGAAGCGATAGCGGATCTCGGCGCCCACCGGATCGGTCAGGCCAAGCTCCAGCGCGATCTGGGCCTGGCTCCGCGCCCTGGTGCCGTCATCCGACGTGGTCAGGGTGCTTTCATCGAATTCCGTGATCAGGTCGTCGTCCAGCCGGCGCAGGCTGTCGATATCGGTTTCGCTGTAATCGGCCGAAAAGGTCAGGCGCGAGCGCCCGGTGTCGCGCAGATAATCGATCCCGTAGCTGGGGTCGCTGAAGCCACCGGCTTCGGGATCGTCCAGCGGCACGGTCAGACCAAAATCGCCCGAGAAGGTCAGCCGCTGCGTGCGGGTGGCGGTGATCAGATCCAGATCGAAGCCGGTGCGGAATTCAGGGTCGCCGTTATCGAGCTCAAGGCGCAGGTCGATGCCCGCCTCGGCCCGCACACCCCCCTCGGCTTCGGGGATGCCCTGAGCGAACATGGACAGCGGCCATGACAGTGCGACCAGGGCGCTCGCCCCGGCCAGATATGATGCCCCGCGCCATGCCATGGCCGATTACTCGAACAGGCCCCGTTGCGGGACCAGGATCACATCCCCGTCGATCAGGGTGAAGTTCGAGTTCAGCCGCGAGCCCCGCTGCAACGCCCGGTAGTCGACGGTCACGACCGTCTCGGCATGGGTGACGGGATCGGTGCGGCGCAGCTGGATGCGGCGTTCGGCGGCGAAGTTGGTCAGCCCGCCCGATTGCGACAGCGCCTGCAGGAAGGTCGTGCCAGGGGCCACGGCGCGTTCGCCCGGCTCGCCGACTTCGCCCATGAAGAAGACGCTGATCGTGGGGGCCGCCGCCGGGGTGCCCGTGGAAGGCCGCACTTCGCGCAGGCCGGCGACGGCGACGAAGACATTGGGCCGCGTGGCGAAATTGCCCGCAATGGTGCTGGCCAGCCGGTCAGCGATCTGGGAGGTGGTGAAGCCGCGCGCCAGCACGGTGCCGGCGAAGGGGAAGCTGAAGCTGCCATCGGGGGTGATCAGCACAGTGCGGTTCAGCGACGGGTCTTCCAGCACTTCGATGCTGAGCGTATCGCCCTCGCGGATCTGATAGCCTTCCTGAGCAAGGGCGCCGGTCACGCCCAGAACGAATGCCACGATGGCAAAGAGGATGGTTTTCATGGTCCTGCCTTTATAGGTTTTCCCGCCCTTATCACCCTAATCGACCCCTATGGGAAACCCGTTCGCCCGTTTGAATCGATATCGGCCATCAACCGTCGCCTTCACGACACAGGGTCAGGGCTATTGTCCCTCGGTTTCCGCCCCGGTCTGCAACCTCTCCAGTTCGGCGCGGGCCGTGACGAATTGCGGGCGCTCGTCATCGGGCCCCGCTATCTCCAATGCCCGGGTCAGCTGCGCGATGGCGGCCTCTGTCTCTTCGGCGGCCGACAGCAACATCCCGTAATGGAACTGCACCAGCGGATCATCCGCCAGCGCGGTGGCGGCGCTTTCCAGATAGGGGCGCGCCTCCGCGATATCGCCGCGGCGGAAGGTGATCCAGCCATAGGTGTCCATCAGGGCCGGCACGTCGGTGCCCCGCAGGCGGCGCGCGATGGCATAGGCGCGTTCCAGGCTGGCATCGTCGTCGCGGTAGGTCGAGATAAGGCTGGCAAGGTTGTTGGCCACCACGGGAGAGTTCGGCAATTCGTCATAGAGGCTCTCGTAGATGGCGATGGCCCCCTCGATATCACCTGACTGTTCCAGGAAACTCGCCTGGGCCCACAGCAGTTCCACCCCGTTGGGAAGCTCCGCCAGGGCGCGCTCCAGCGTGGCGCGGGCGGCATCTGCGTCCCCCGCGAGGGATTCCGTGCGGATCAGCTCCAGCCAGGCGCGCTCGAAGGCGGGCTCTGCCTCCAGAACGGTGCCATAGGTGGCGATGGCGGCCGGGATATCGCCCGCCGACCGCTCGGCGGCACCGCGCGCCATCAGAAGGCCGATATTGCCGGGGGCCTCAGTCAGGGCCTCGTCCAGAAAGGCCAGGGCCTCGGCCGACTGGCCATTGGACAGGAACGTGCCCACCACGGCCAGCTGTGCGGCCAATCCGGTCTGCCCCTCTCCGGTCGCGGCCAGGTCCTGCAGGAACCCCAGCGCGTCCTCGGTCTGGCCGCGCGCGCCCAGGCGCGCCACGCGCAGGCCCGCGGCCAGCGCCTCGCCCTCTTCCGTTCCCAGGCGGCGGGCGCTGTCTTCAACCCCTTCGGCGCGGGACCAATCCTCCATCGCGATGTAGACCTGCCCCAACCGATCCAGCAGTTGCAGGTTGCCCGGTTGCAGGCGCAGGGCGGTGATCAGGGTTTCCTCGGCGGCCAGATACAATTCCCCGTCGGCCAGATCCTGGGCATAGCGGATCGCTTCGGCGGGGGCTGCGCCGGACGCCTCGAACGCCAGCGCCAGAAAGTCTCGGGCCAGCTCATGGTTGCCGTTGCGGGCATGGGCGCGCGCCATCAGCGTCATCGCATCGGCATTGTCCGGCGCTTCATCGAGCGAGCGGCGCAGAAGGGCGATCGCATCGTCGGCGCGGTCGTCCTCGATCAGCCAGCCGGCCTCCAGCCCCAAGGCGGCTATGTGGGTGTCGTCCCCTTCCAGCACCTCCCCCACCAGACGGCGGGCGCCCACGGGGTTGCCGACCTGGGCGTACATCTGCGCCAGCGCGATGCGGGAGTCGTTGGCCGTCGACGAGACGCCGGTGCCTTCGACAACGGCCTCCATCTCGGCGATGGCCTCGTCGGTCGCGCCCATGGCGAACCGCAGCGAGGCCCGCATGGTGCGATAGCGCAGATCGTCGGGAAAGGCCGTGATCAATCCATCGATTTCCGCCAGCGCGGTCTCGGGCCCATCGGATTGCATCAGGAACTGCACCAGAGCGGCGCGCAGCGAGGCGGCCCGTTCGGGATCCTCTTCCTGGGTGATCCGGTCGCGCAGGAACGCCTCGGCGCTCTCGGTATCGTTCTGGCTGATGTAAAAGCGCAGCAGCGTGCCGATCAATTCGTTATCGCCGGGGAAGCGCGTGATCATCTCTTCCAGTTGCGTCTCGACCCCCGGCGCGTCCTCGGCCTGGGCCAGAAGCCCCAACCGGGTGTTGTGCAGATCGCGGTTGTCGGGCGCGAACCCCAGCGCGGTCTCGGTGATTTCAAGGGCGAGGGGCTGGTCGTTGTCCCGGATCGCGCTGTCGACCAGCACCCGGTAGAGCGACAGGTTCTCCGGCGCGACGTCGAGCGCCGCACGGGTCGCGTCGGCGGCATCGCGGCGCGCGGTCTCGTTCTCGGCCTCGAGGGCCTGTGCATAGGCCAGCACCACCGCGATCACCGTGATGCGCGGATCGTTTCGGTTCTCCTCGGGCACCAGCGCCAGAATGCGCGAGCCGTGCACGTTCAACTGCTCCCAGTTCTGGGTATCCATCGCGAGTTCGGCCAGCGCGATGCGCGATTCCACATCATCGGGCAATTGCTCGGCCAGACGCAGGAACTGGCTGTAGGATTGCGCGATGTCGCCGTCTTCGCGCAGGGCCTGGGCGAAGGTCCGGCGCGCCGCGACATGCAGGCCGTCCAACTCGAAGACATTGCGGAACTCGACCGTGGCACGCGCCAGATCCCCCTCGGCCAGCAGCGCCAGCGCCGATTGGTAATGCTCTTCGGCGCGTTCCTCGGCGGATTGGCAGGCGGCCAGCGTCAGGACAAGAAAAAGGGCGGCAACGAAAAGTCGGATCATGGCAAATGTGTTTCCCGTCATGGTGGCCCCGTCATGGTGGCATCGGCCCCCCGGTGCGGCTGGGGGCTGTGGGCCAGTGTCCCACATGGAAGGCCTCTGGGCCAGTGTCCCACAGGCCCTTCACGTGAGGGGCTGATGCCCCAGTGTTGCAAATGAAACGACCGCTGCAAAGAGCGGCTTCATCAACAAGTTGTTTTTCGGATCAGTATCCGGTTCCGCGCAGCACCACCGCCACGGTGCGCCACAGCACCGACACGTCGGTGCGCAGCGAGACGATGCGGCCATAGGCCTCGTCGAAATCGACCCGCTGGACGAAATTGCAGTCGTTGCGCTCGGACACCTGCCACAGGCCGGTAAGACCGGGCCGCAGGCGATAATAGGCCCGACCCTGATAAAGGTGGTTCTGGCTCACCATGAAGGGACGCGGGCCCACCAGGCTCATGTCGCCCAACAGCACGTTGAGCATTTGCGGCAGTTCATCGATCGACGTCTTGCGGATGATCCGGCCGATGCGGGTGATGCGGGGGTCGTTCTTCAGCTTCTGGGTGGCATCCCATTCGGCGCGCGCGTCCGGATTGGCGGCCAGATAGGCTTCGAGCTTGGCCTCCGCGTTGTGCACCATGGAGCGCAGCTTGAACATGCGGAAGACTTCCCCGTTCCGGCCCACACGCAGCTGGGTGTAAAACGGGGTGTGGCCGTCGCGGGCCACCAGAAGGGCGCAGATCGCCACCAGCGACAGCCACAACGGCGCGCTCAGGACAACCAGCGCCACATCCAGAAGCCGCTTGCCGATCGCCGCGTAAACGCCCCGGACAGGACGGGCGGGAACCGCGACGGGGGCTGCGGTGATGTCGGTACCCAGAGAGGGGGCCCAGGAAGGGGAAAGGGCGGGGGCCCAGGAGGGGGTCAAGGGCGCCTCCACCAAGGAAGCGCGGCTTGGGAAGGCG
This sequence comes from Rhodobacterales bacterium, assembly GCA_038324445.1. GTDB lineage: Bacteria > Pseudomonadota > Alphaproteobacteria > Rhodobacterales > Rhodobacteraceae > Gymnodinialimonas. The sequence continues at coordinate 16,666 of JBBQHZ010000028.1, forward strand.
ACGATCTGGCCGGTGGGGGCCGCGGTCATCTCCTCGTCGGACTCGGGCGCGCGGCGCGCGGCCACTCTCATCCGGTTGAGGTTCGCAGCCGTTGTCCGGAGCGATGTTCGAAGATCGGTGTCTAGGAGGGACATAGGTAAAAAGAACCTTTGTTTACTAAAAAACAGCACAAAATTTACGTATTGATCCCGAACAGGTCGTCCAGGATCGGCGTCGATATGGGATCAGGTGAAACTCGATTTCACAGACATATGGTCAAGACCCCCCAGTCTCTATGACGTTGTTGTTAAGAGAGTCGACCGCAAGAGTCTCGTGAAATTTTTATAGCAATTTTCACCCCTTTTTAGGGAAAGTGTAAAAATTAACATTTTATCAAGAGCTTAACCAGACCGCCCCCGCAGTGTGGTTGTTCATGGAACGTCGGTGCGCCCCCCCGGTCGGCGGCCTGCCGCACAAAAGCCTAAACAGTAACCATATTTCGTAAAAGACTGTTGGTCTAAGCGCAACAGTGCACCGCACCAGACCGAATCGGGCCACAGGAGATCGGCCAATGACCAACCATGTCCTACACATGCACCCCCACAGCCACGTCCCTGTGGCCGAGCAGGCGCCCAATTTTGTCTTTTCTTCCGTCCGCTACCGGCGTCACGGGCCGATAGGACGTGCAAGCGCAGCATGTCGCGCCTATATACCCTCGGAACCCAGCCCCGTATCGTCGGCCGCTCCCGCGCGGCCCAGTTTACCCAAAGGCCCGATGCCCAACGCTGAATACTTTGCCCAACGATTTGGCCTGCGCGAGCGCCCCTTCACGCTTTTGCCGGACCCCGATTTCCTGTTCTGGACCCCGGCCCATACCCGCGCCTTCGCCGTGCTGGAATACGGCGTGATGGCGCGCGCGCCGATCACCGTGATCACGGGCGAGGTCGGCGCGGGCAAGACCACGCTGGTGCAGCATCTGCTGCGCAATTTCGAGGACGACGTGCTTGTGGGCCTGATCTCGAACGCGCAGGGCGGCCGCGGCGACCTGTTGGCCTGGGCGATGGGCGCGCTGGATGTGGATAGCGTTCCGGGCGCCGATTACGTGGCCAACCATCAGGCGTTGCAGGCCTTCCTGATAAATCAATACAGCGCCGGACGGCGTGTGGTGCTGATCATCGACGAGGCGCAGAACATCTCGGTCGAGGGGTTGGAGGAGCTGCGGATGCTCACCAACATCAATTCCGGCAAGGACGAGTTGCTGCAGCTGATCCTCGTGGGCCAGCCCGAACTGCGCGCCATGATCATCCGGCCCGAGCTGCGCCAGTTCGCGCAACGGGTCTCGGCCAGCTTTCATCTGCCGGCCATGGACCTCGAGACGACAAAGGCCTATGTCCGCCACCGCCTGCTGCATGCCGGCGGCACCGGACGGGAATTCAACGACGGGGCCATCGCCCTGATCCATCAACGCAGCCGCGGCGTGCCGCGTCTGGTCAACAAGTTCGCCGATTTTGCCATGGTTTATGCCTCTACCTCCGATCATCTCTTCATCGACGAGCTGACGGTGACCGAGATCTTCCGCGACCAGCTGTTCCTGACGACGCTCGAGCCGCCGTTGCAGGACGCCGCCGAATGAATTTCGATCTGAAATTCTACGGTCGTCTTCTGATACGGCGGGCGCCCGTGATGCTGCTGCTGTTCCTGGTCTCGGCCACCCTTGGAATCGTTCTTGCCCTGCGCCTGCCCACCACCTTCGAGACGACCGCGCGCCTGATCGTGCAGCCGCAGCAGATCTCCCAGGATCTTGCCGCCTCCACCGTGCAGATCGACGCCCTGGAGGAGGTCCGCATCCTGCAGGAACGGCTTCTGACCCGCGCCAACCTGCTGGAAATCGCCGACCAGTACGATGTCTTCGAGGATGCGAGCCGGATGCTGCCCGCCGATATCGTCGAGGCGATGCGCACCGCCACGCGGATCAACGCCTCGGGCGAGCGGGGTCAGCCGGTGCTGGTCGCGGTGGAATTCAACGCCGCCACGCCGCAGATCGCGGCCAATGTGGTCAACGAATACGTCACCCGCCTGCTGGCCGAGAATGCGCGCAACCGGACCGGGGCGGCCGGCGAGACGTTGAGTTTCTTCGAACAGGAGGTGCAGCGCCTGAGCACCGATCTGGACCTGCGCTCCTCGGTCATTACCGAGTTCCAGCGCGAAAACGCCGATGCCCTGCCCGCCGATCAGGACTTCCGCCTGCAGCGCCTGTCGCTGCTGCAGGAACGCCTCGCCGTCTCCGAGCGGGACCTCCGCGGGCTGCAGGACACCCGCGCGCGCACTGTCGAGATCTTCGAGGCCACCGGCAGCCTGGGCCCCGTGGCCGAGGCCTCCCGCACCCCCGACGAAGAGGAACTGGCCACGCTGGAGCGTGGCTTGTCGCAGGCGCTCACCGTCTTCTCCGAAACCGCCCCGCAGGTCCAGCAACTGCAACGCCGCATCGAAACCCTGCGCGCCCGCATCGCGGCCCAGGGCCCGGCCGCCGCCACCGGGACCGAGATGACCGGGCCCGAGATGCTGTTGAGCCTGCAACTGGCCGAGATCGACAGCCGCATCGAAGCGCTGGAAACCCAGATCACCCAGATCGGAACCGAGCTTGTCGGACTGGAGGATGCCATCGCGCGGACCCCGCGCAACGCGATCACCCTGTCGGGTCTGCAGCGCGATTACGAGAACATCCGCCTGCAATTCGACAATGCCGTGCAACGCCTGGCCCAGGCCTCCGTCGGCGAGCGGATCGAGGTCTCGGCGCGCGGCCAGCGGATCACGCTGATCGAACCGGCTGCCGTGCCCACCAGCCCGGCCAGCCCCAACCGCCCGATGATCGCGGCCAGCGGCATCGCCATGGGCCTGGCGCTGGCGGCGGGCTTCTTCGTGCTGATGGAGCTTCTCAACCGGACCGTCCGGCGGCCCGTCGAGATCACCAATCGCCTCGGCATCACGCCCCTGGCGGTCCTGCCCTACATGGAAAGCCGCCGGGACCGCTTCGTGCGGCGCAGCCTGCGCATCGCCGCCGCCCTGTTCGTGCTGGCGGGCGTGCCCGCCGCCCTCTGGGCCATCGATACCTATTACCTGCCCCTCGATCTTCTGGCCGACCGGGTGCTGGACCGTATCGGTCTGGGCTGACAAGGAACGCGCGACCGATGGAAAAGCTGCAAGATGCCTTGGCCAAGGCCCGCGCCGACCGCGCCGAAAGTACCGGCCTGTCCGCGCCTGCGGTCCACACCGGCGCCCCCGGCGTCTCCGGCATCTCCGATGGGACCGATGTCTGGGCCGCCCTGCCCGAGGCCACGCCCGATCCTGCCCACATGACGCGCAACCGCATCGTCGCCCATGCCTATTCGCAAGACGCCGCCGCCTTCGACATCCTGCGCACCAAGATGGTGCTGCAGATGCGCAAGAACGGCTGGCGGCGGCTGGCGATCACCTCGGCCACACCGACATGCGGCAAGACCACGGTGACCTGCAACATGGCGATGGGCCTGGCCCGGCAGTCGGAACTGCGCACCGTGGTGATGGATCTGGACCTGCGCTCTCCGTCGATGGCGCGGATGCTGGGGCTGACGGCGCCGCGCGACATCACCCGCCTTCTGGACGGCGAGGTGACCTTCGCCGAACAGGCCCTGCGCATCCGCAGCAGTGTCGCCCTGTCGCTGGCCAAGACCCGCACCGCCGATCCCACGCGCTATCTGCTGGGGCAACAGACCGACGAGGCCCTGGCCGCGATCGAGGCGGACTATGCCCCCGATCTGATGATCTTCGACACCGCCCCCGTGATGGTCAGCGACGACACCCGCGCCTTTCTCGGCAAGGTCGACTGTGCCATGATCGTGGCCTGCGCCGAACGCACCACCGTCAAGCAGATCGACGCCTGCGAACGCGAGATCGCCGAGCAGACCAACGTTCTGGGCGTGGTCCTCAATCAGGCGCGCTTCACCGAGGAAGAGACGGGCTACGGCTACGGGTATGGCAATTACTCGGCCAAGGGCTGAAGCCACCTGCCCGAAGGGCACCCGCATTCGGAAAGACAGACGGAAGGGTACATGATGATGTCACCATCTCTCCACAAGGCGCTGGCTCTCCACAAAGCGCTGAACGGCGCCCTGCCCGGGATATCTGGCGCGATGTTTGCCGGGGCGTTTGCCCTGCTCTGCGCCCTCCCCGCCTCTGCGGACGTTCTCGGGATCGGCGACGCGGCCGCCCTGCGTCAGGCGGTGGCGGCGGGCGTGACGGGCCACACGCTTGTCCTCGAACCCGGCACCTATGACGCCATCGCCTTCGAAGAAGGCACCGCCCCCGATGCCATCCGCTCCGCGGATCCGGATGATCCTGCGGTGCTTCTGGGGCTGACGGCCAGCGGGTTCGACGGGCTGGAGGTGGAAAACCTGATCCTCGATTATCGCTTCAATGCCGCCGATCCGATCCATATCAGACCTTTCAGCTTCAGCGATTGCTCGGGTCTGACCGTTCGCGGCAACCGGATCGTGGGCGATGTCGCGCGCGGCAGGGGGCCGCTTGACGATGGCTACGGCTACGGCATCGGCCTGATCGTCAGCGGCTGTCAGCATGTCCTTCTCGAGGGCAACCACATCTCGAATTTTCATCGCGGCCTGACGGTGGGCGGCTCGCGATATGTCGAGGTGGTGGGCAATGAACTGACGGCTATGCGCATGGACGGGATGAATTTCTCGACCATCCGCGACATCCTGATCGAGGGCAATTACATCCACGACTTCAACCAGTCGCTGGATAGTCCCGACCACTCGGACATGATCCAGTTCTGGACGACCAATGCCACCTCTGCGTCGCGCAATATCGTGATCCGGGGCAACATCCTGAATTCCGGCCACGGCTATTACACGCAATCCATCTTCATGCGCAACGAACTGGTCGATCGCGGCCTGGCCGGGCGCGAGATGTTCTACAACGACATCCTGATCGAAGAGAACGTGATCATAAATGCCCATCTGCACGGGATCACCGTGGGCGAAGCCATTGGCGTGACCATCCGCCACAACACGCTGGCCCAGAACGCCAGCTCGATCACAACCGGCTATCCCCCCGATCACACGATCTGGCGCCCGACGATCCGCGTCGCCGAAACCTCCAGCGGGGTGCGGGTCGAGGATAATCTGGTATGGCGCGTCATCGGCTTTGACGGGCAACCGGGCTGGCGCGTGGACCGCAATCCGCAGATCCAGAACCTCTCCCTGATGCAGCAGGGCCATTACACGCAGATGTTCGAGGGCTATCCCAATGGGGATCCCGGAGCGTTCGAGAGCTATTTCTATCGTCCGGGCAGCCCCGGCGCGGAAGGGATAGGGGCGGCGCTGCTGCGCCGCTAGGGATCAAATTTGCATTGAAATTTTTCATTATTTTTCAATGGCTTAATTAGAACCTTCAATAGGGTCCGCACACCCGAACCACCCCGATACCGCCGGCACGATCACCGCCCGCGCCGTGGCGGGGTCGGGGTGCAACCCGTCGTCCAGCCCGCGCGCACTGCGCGGCCGCGCCCGCCAGCGCGCTTCGACATCGATCAGCCCCACCGCCTCGCCTACTCCCTCGTCCCTGGCAGCCAGGGCGCGGTAACCGGCATAATGGGCGGACAGACGCGGCCGCAGCAGTCCCCGCAGACCGGCGGCGGGGTTCATCGTCATCAACGCGACCTGCGGCGCCTCGGGGGGGGAGGTCAGCTGCAGGACCAGCTCCGCCAGGTGCGCCCGCGCCTGGGCCAGGCTTAGCCCGTCGGTCAGATCGGCATCATTGATGGCGAATTCCACCAGCACGATATCGGGCATCGTGGCCCGCACCTGCGCCACCTGCGTCACGCCCCACTCGACCGTGGCCCCGGGCCGGGCGAGAGCCGTTACCTGCACCTCGCGCTCCAGGCAGGCCCCCAGGGCCTCGGACAGCGCCATGGGCCAATCGTACCGATCCGCCGACAGCGAGGTGCCAAGCACGCTGATCCGCAACGGCCCCTGCCCCTCCGGCAGGACCGCGCGCCCCCTGTCCTGCGGGCCACCGCTCAACGGCCCCGGGCCGCGCCAGAGCGCCCCGAGGCCGACCGCCAGCCCCAAAACGACAAGCGCCAAAACGACAAGCGCCAGACCGGGGCCCGCCCCCCTGCGCCCCGTCCACCACCCCCTCACGCCAGCCCCTGATCCACCAGCTGCGCTTCGGTCGCATCGGCATCGGGCAGGCGGCCATATGCCCCGACCTTGATGTCGCTGCGAATGATCCGGGCCGGGTTACCCGCCACGATAGAGCCCGGCGGCACCGATTTCGTCACCACCGACCCGGCCCCCACGATGCATCCATCGCCGATCTCCACCCCGGGCAGGATCAGGCTGCGTCCGCCGATGAAGCAGTTCCGCCCGACCCGGGTATGGAGGTACAGGCCCCGGGTGCGGTCATGGCACAAGATCCGCGCCTCGAAGGCGATGTAGGACTGTGCGCCGACATGCACGCCGACGGGAAAGGTCCGGTCGAACCGGGACGACAGCGACAGTTGGACCGTCGGGTGAATATCCATCCCCCAGACCCGGACCAGCAGCCATCGGCGCAGCGACACCAGCGCATTGCGCAGGCCGCTCAGGCGATTGAGCCCCCGACGGCGGGCCTTTGACGGACCCGGCGGGGCCGATGCCGATGCCGATGCCCCATATCCCGCCAGCCAGTCGGCGCGGTCGCGCCAGACGGCGCCATAGGTCTTGGCCCGTACCGTCCAACGCGCCCCGAACAGACGCACCCCCAGAGCGCTGGCAAGATGGCGCAGCCCCGCGCCAATCCACATCAGCGCCAGAGCGGGCGGCACCTGCCATGCCGGAAGATGATCCCGGATCAGGGTGACCCGCGCCTTGGCGACGGCCGCGATCTTGTCGCTGCGCAACGTGGTAGAGGCGCTATAGTGATGCACGATCTCGGCCGCGGGCGTCACCATGGCACGGTAGCCCTGCGCCCCGGCCCGCAGACACAGATCGGCATCCTCTCCATACATGAAGTATTTCAGATCGAAGCCGCCCAGTCTTTCCCACAGGTCGCGCCGGATCAGCAGCAGGCACCCCACGATGATATCGACCTCCCGCACCGTGTCGCGCGGCCAGTCCCCGATGGCTTCGGAATTGAACAGCTGCGAGCCTGCGAACAAGCCATACAACCCCGTGGTCCGGCAGATCATGCTCCACAACGTGATCCGCATCGCGCAGGAGCTGGGGTTCAGCGTTCCGTCCGAAAACACCGTGCGGCCACCCCAGATGCCGATCTCGGGCGGGGTTTCGCGCGCGAAACCCATCAGGGCGTCGACGCTCCCCCTGCCCCCGTCCCTGCCCCCGACGCCGCCCTCGTCCCCGCTCCCGACCCTGAGGCATTCCGTGTCGGGGTTGAGCAGCAGCAGGAACTCCGTCTTGGCTTGGGCGGCCACCAGATTGTTGGCGCGCGCGAACCCCAGATTCTCGTCCGACCGGATCAACTCCACGCGGCTCTCGCGCCCGAAGGCTTCGGCAATGGCCTCCGCCGACCCGTCGGAAGAGGCATTGTCCAGCACCACCAGCCTGAACGGCGTCTCAAGGGTCGTCTCCAGACAGGACCGGATCGCGGCCAGCGTCATCTCGCGGGTGTTGTAGCTGACCATGATGATGGTCAGGTCAGGGGAAAATGTCATCTCAATGGAACCTGAATGATGAAATCAGCTGGGTTTCAAAAGGCACCTGTGCAAATCTGCCTTCCCTTGTAGGGGCAGATGTGGCCCAAGCCCATTGCAATGACAAGAACCCTTGCCGACGCGGCCCTATCGGCCATGCCCCTTGGCCGAGGGACGGTTGGCACATCGCCGCAATTCCGATATATATCGCTGGATCGAAGAACTGATGGGAGCCTGCCATGATTGTCGCAAATCTTGCCACATATCCAGCGCGCAAGAATCACCTCCGACAGGTCGTCGCCGCCATTAGCCCGCAAGTCGACCGCCTCAACATCGTGTTGAATGAATATGACGCAATCCCGCAATACCTGAGCAGATACACAAATGTTCACGGGATCATTCCGGATCACGACACCAAGGACGCAGGCAAGTTCTATCCCGACACGACCGGAGCGACATATGTCGTCCTGATAGACGATGATATCGGCTATCCGTCAAATTTCGTCTCGACGTTGGTTGAAAGCGTGCAGGCCACGGGCCTGGCACGTATTTTTGCCGGCTATCATACCAGCATCTACCATCGCCCCCCGATCTCGGGAACAGTCTATGCCCTGAAACGGCTTGTGCGTTTCTACCTGTCGCCCAATCACATCGCACGGTTTCGCACCATTCATCATTTCGGCAAAACGCTCGATCAGAATATTTACGTGGATCAAATAGGTACCGGAGCGGCCATCATCACAGGGGCGGACATGCCGTCATATAGGCATATGCGCAGCAGCCAGAAATTCGTTGATGTCAGAATAGCGAAGTGGTGCTTTGAACGGGCCATTCCGAGAGTGTCTCTGAACCGCATATCGGATTGGTTGACCTATTACGATGTGGACGAGTCCATTTTCACCACCTTCACCCAACAGCATCCAAAGCATGTGGCAACGGAAATATGGAGCTATGCGTTCAAGGATGAGCGCGTTGGGCATCCTCTGAAACGATAGCCTGAAAGACCATGGGGAAACCCGACCCTTTCAGGGACGGTCTGTCAGGTCAGCAGCCGGGTGCGCAGCCGGATCAGGCGGCGCGTCCACCGCGAGGCACCTTCGGGCACGAAGGTCTCGGCGTGCTGATGCCCGTCCAGACGGATGCGGCTGGCCATGGTCGACATGTCGATGACCCGGACATCGGCCGCATCGAGGGCGTATTTCAGCAACAACTCGGCATGCATCTGCCGCCCGCCGCCCGCTTCGCAGAAGGCATGCATGTGATCGATCCGGTGCCCATAGGCGGCCGCGGCCGGGGGGGTGCAGACGGAAAAGCGATCGTTCAGACCGCCCAACCACCCCTGCCAGGACGGGATCGCGGCCACGGCCTGATCCCGCAAGGCGGCAACCCGCGCCAGGGGACGGGCCAGGCTTTGGTGATATTTCAGGTCGGGCCGCGCGAAGATGACCAGATCGGGCTGCCAATCCTGGGCCATCGCCGTGACCCTGGAGAGGGAATGCAGTTGATGCACGAGGTTGCGCAGCGATCGGAAGTCATCCTCCCAGGCATCGCCAAACCGTTTGAGGCCGTCGAAATCATGGGTCTGTAGGCACAGATCGGGTGCCTCCAGAATCAACTCGTCGGGGTGCAACAGCCGATGGGCGTCGGGATCCATCCGACCAAATTCCTGCGACCGGGGATTGGCGAGTTCCGCCTGTTCGAAGAAATGCGCAAAGATACGGGTCGGGCCCCACCGCTCCGCTGGCGCCAGCACGCGGCGCCGGATCGAGGCGATGGTATGGGGCAATGATCGCGTGATTCCGAAGAAACAGATTGCGGTCTTCAATTTGGCCACGTCGCCCTCTTCCGAATACACGCCATGTGGTTCTCACATGACCCTATACGCCGCAAGGTTTCCCACGGGCAGCCCCCACGGAATGGGCCCACGGCATGAGCAAGGTCCGGCCATCGGCAATGGATCGACGCTTTCACATCAAGGCCAGGTTTCATGGGCCAGGTTTCGCATGCGAAACCGGTCAGGCCACCTGCTTCTTCACCCACCCGAGGAACGCCTTGTCGGCCGAGCGCAGGCGCGGCCGCCCCGTGGCGACCCAGACGCCGCGCCAGTTGGCCTCGAGCGCGTAGACATCCCACCCCGGGGCAAGCCGGCGGGCATCTTCCAGGGTTTGCGTGGACAATACCGGCCCCCCTGCCCCGATCTCCTCGACCAGGGCGCGCGGCATGACGCGGATCAGGTCGCCCGGTTCTTCCACCAGTTCGTAATCGGGCAGACGGTCGCCCTTGATGATCTCGCGCAGCATCGCGCGGAAGACCCTGATCGGCGAGTTGGAGCCTGATTTCTTCGCCAGAACCGCGACCGATACCTTCCACGCAGCCTGCCCACCGCAATGCTTGCGCGCCAACTCGTAGAGCCTGCGCTCCATCGGTTTGCGCAGGCCGAAATATTCCCGGCTGAGCGTCAGGACCGATTTCGACATCACCGCCTTGTAGAGCCATTCGCTCAGCGTGACCGACACGCTGATCATGCGCCCGCCCCGGGTCTTGCGCACGATCTCCCAGGCCTCGATCAGACCGAAGCCGCTTGTCACCTCCACCGGGTCTGCCTTGGGTCCGGTGGTGATGTTCGTGGTGATCCGCGTGCCCACCAGACGCTCGAACGCCTCCTTGAGGCGCTTGTAGGCGTCGCCGCTTGTCTCGCGCCCGGTGGCCAGCAACAGGTCATGGGCCGTCAGCGTCAGGGTGCGCGACGTGGCGCGGCCGGCATTGATCGCGGCCATCAACTGGCTGATGCAGAAGATCAGGATATCGGCGTCGAAAATCGTCGCACGGCCCTTCACCGAGGGGGTGATGGTGATCTCGGTGCCGCGATGCTCGTAGGAGAGGATGCGCCGGTCGGGCCGGGTGGAGAGCGAGAAGATCGGATGCTCCATGCTTGCCAGATCGTGCTTGGGGACGGCCGCGAAGAAGTCGCAGACGAAGAAGTCGCGGGTTGTCATGTGCCATGCCCTGCAAGGGCGCGGGGTGCATGTCCTGCAGGGGCGCGGGGCCCCGCAGGGACGCCAGGCCCTGCAAATGCGCGGAAGATCTGTCGATCGCTCATGCTCACTGCCCTTCGCCCTGCCCTTTTGAGCCGTGCCCTCTTGGGCCCCACCCTTTTCGGTCGCCGCCCTCTTCGGGGCATATGGGACCGCTTGCCTGTCTGACACCGACCCGCCTCGATGGCCCAGAGGGCGACAAGTCACAACCAAAGTCGCCCAAAGGGCGACGGGCCGGACCCGGAGTCGGGGTTTCATTTACACCGAAGTTATCCACAGGGGCGCGGGGGGTCCATGATTCCTTGGCCTCTTGCGACCTCTCGGGCCCTTTCGTCGGGGGATCGGAGTCACTTCAGCGGGGTTTCGGAGTCGCCCTATCGGGGGATCGGAGTCGCCCCCATGCGCTGAATGGTGCAGAAGTCCTTGAGGGAGCGGGTTTTTCCAGCCCCATGCCGTTCCCGTAACTGACTCAATAACAGAAAAATAACAGACCTTTTCAGCTCTGACGCGCTGACCTAGGCTGTTTTCCAGATCGCTCCCCCTTCATTCGCTTAGAAAATTTGCTTGATGTGACGGCATTTCTTGCATGTCACAGGTTTTCGCGTACTCTGCAGAAAAGACCGCACATGCCGTGACCAAACGGCAAAAGGCGGCAGGATACGAAGAACACGAAGAGCACGAAGACTACAAAAAAGAGCAGAGTGCATGAGCAGCGACACCCTCCCCCCCTACTTCAACATCTCGCCGGAAAAGGCGCTCGACGATCTCGGCGACCCCAAGGGGACGACGGATTTCTCCCGCATCGCGCAGGCCTGCGCCAAGGGGCGTGCCGATCTGACCAGCCGGGGCCTCGATGCGTCAGGCACGCGCAGCCTGCGTCTCTTTTCCACCTGGGAGATCACCAAATACCTGATCCCCGTGGCGTCGGCCCATTTCCGCCGTGTCCTGCGCCAGCACCCTGCCCTGCCCCAGGGCACGTCCGAGACGGAGGGGGGCGCCAAGTGGTTCACTCTCGAGGATGTGCTGCGTCTGCGCGCCCATTTCGGCGCCGAAGGCTCCAAGGCAAAGGAATATCTGCCCTACCGCCCTGCGGGCCTGCCCGCCAAGATCGTGGCCGTGGCCAACTTCAAGGGCGGCGTCGGCAAGACGTCGATGGCGGCGCATCTGGCAATGTCGGCGGCGCTTGATGGCTACAAGGTGCTGGTGATCGATCTGGACAGCCAAGGCTCGATGACGTCGATTTTCGGCGGCAAGGTGGAGGATGAATGGGGCACCGTCTTCCCGCTTCTGGCGCGCCACTATGCCGAGGCGCTGCGCCGCGAGAATGCGCGCCGGGCCGACCGGGGCGAGGCCCCGCAACCCCTCGACGAGACCCTGTCCGAGGCCGTGGGGATGACGGCCCGCGACGTGATCCGCCCGACCCATTGGCCGAACATCGATCTGATCGGGGCGCAGCTGAACCTCTACTGGTCCGAGTTCCAGATCCCCGTCTGGCGCATGGCGACGCGCGGATGGAAGCTGTGGGAGGCTCTGTCAGGCAGTCTCGAGACTGACGGTGTGCTGAAGGATTATGATATCGTCTTCGTCGATACGCCCCCTGCCCTGGGATATCTGACGATCAACGGCCTGGCGGCCGCGGATATCCTGCTGGTCCCGTTCGGGGCGAATTTTCTGGAATTCGACAGTACGGGCCGGTTCTTCGACATGCTGCACGCCACCTTCGCCTCCATCGAGGAGGGGGAGAACATGGCGGCGCGCGCGCTCGGGCGCGACGAGATGCGGTTCCAATGGGATGCCGTGCGCGCCGTGCTGACGCGCTACGACGGCAGCCAGCAGGCCGAGATGGCCGCCCTTATCGGCGCGCATATGGGCGAGGTTCTCAGCCCCCATCGGCAGGATTTCACCGCACTGATCGGGCAGGCGGGGGAACAGGTGCACGGCATCTACGAGGCGGATTACCGGGATTTCAACCGGGAGACCTATGCCCGCGGCCGCGCCACCTTCGACGAGACCTATGCCGGCTTTAAGAAGTTGCTTCTGGGGATCTGGCGGCGGGAAGAACTGGATCATGTGGCCCGCTCGAGTGCGGCGGAATGAGGCGGGTGTCTGTTCTTGGGCGACGCGACAGCGGGGCACCGGACGGTTTCGCGCGCGAAACGGTTCTTGTCGGCCTGCCGCGTAGTCCCTGTTGGCCTGCCGGCCGTCGAACTGCTTGAGGCCGGGTTTCAGGAGGAGCCGCAATGGCAAAACGCAAAAGATTGAGCCCGGCGATGATTGTGGGGCAGGCGGCAGATGAGGCTCTGAGCGGCGCGATAGAGCCGCTTACCAGCCCGCCGATCGCCCGTGTCGCCGGCGATGCGGCCTCCCATTCCGCCGCCCAGGAGCTGGCCGACGAGCTGACCCGCGCCCGCGCCGAGGGGCGGTTGGTGCAGGACATCGCGCTCGACCAGATCGACGAGACCTACCTGACCCGCGACCGCATCGCCTCCGATACGGCCGAGATGACGGCGCTGGAGGCCTCGATCGAGGCGCGCGGTCAGCAGATGCCGATCGAGGTCGTCGATCTGGGACCGCAGCGCGCGGGCGGTGACGGGGCGGCGCCTGACACCCAGGCCCTGCGCTATGGGCTGATTTCCGGCTGGCGGCGGCTGACGGCCATCAAGCGCCTGGCCGAGCGGGAGCCGGACCGATTCACCACGATCCGCGCCGTCCTGCGCCGGCCCGACACCGCCGCCGAGGCCTATCGCTCGATGGTCGAGGAGAACGAGCTGCGCGTGGGCCTCAGCTATTATGAGCGCGCTCAGGTTGCGGCCCGTGCCAGCGATATGGGCGTGTTCGAAGGCTCTGCAGAGGCGGTGCAGAGCCTGTTTCCCACCGCCTCCAAGGCCAAGCGGTCCAAGATCAACGCCTTCGTGCGGCTCTTCCGCGTGCTCGATCCGGTCCTGCAGTTCCCCGAGGCGATCCCGGAGCGATTGGGCATGCGTCTGGCCAAGGCGTTGGACGCGGGGCAGGGGCCCACGCTCTTTGCGGCCCTGAAGGAAGCGGGCCCCTTTGCCGACGTCAAAGCCGAACAGGCCCGGATGGAATGGCTTCTCAGGCACAAGACAGGCTCTAAACCGGCAGTTGGAGCCGATGAGCGTGTCTATCCCGGGGGTGTCATAATGAATCGATCGAAGGCCGGGGTGACACTATCGGGGAAGGGCGTGGATTCCGACCTGGCGCGGGATCTGTCCGACTGGCTGGCAACCCGGCAAGCCGGCGCGGAATGAGCGGTTTCGCGCGCGAAACCCTCCCGCTATGAAAACCCCCAACATGCCCAGACTTGCGATCATCATTCCCCACTACAACGATACGATCCGTCTGAAGCGGTGTCTGGAAGCGTTGGAGCCGCAGGTCGATGCCGGGATGGAGGTGGTGGTTGCCGACAATGCCTCCACCCAAGATCTGGCCCCGATCCGGGCGCGGTTTGACTGGGTGCGTTTCGTCACGCAGCCCGAGGCGGGTGCGGGTCTGGCGCGCAATGCGGGTGTGGCTGCCGCAACGGCCCCTTGGCTGGCCTTTATCGACGCCGATTGCGTGCCGGACAAAACCTGGGCCCTGCGCGCCCTCCACCTGTCGTCCGGCGACGCTGATACCGTAACAGGGGGGCGGGTGGATGTTTTCGACGAGACACCGCCCCCCCGGTCCGGCGCCGAGGCCTTCGAGGCCGTGTTCGCCTTCAAGATGCGCCGATACCTGGACGAAGAGCAATTTCTGGGCGCCGGAAATCTGGTGGTCGCCCGCGCGGCCTTCCTGGCGGTCGGAGGTTTTCGCGCAGCGGTTTCCGAAGACAAGGAATGGAGCCGCCGGGCGGCTGCAACCGGTTACCGTCTGGCGTATGACGATGATCTTGTCGTCAGCCATCCCTCGCGCAGCGATTGGCCCGCCTTGTCCCGCAAATGGCGCCGCCTGACGGAAGAAACATGGGCGCTTCGCCGGGCTGAAGGCCATGGTCGCCTCGGATGGTTGGGTCGGGCGCTGGCGATGCCCGTCAGTATCGTGGCCCACGCCCCCCGGGTATTGAGCCATCCAGCCCTGTCGCCAAGCGAAAAGTTGCGTGCCCTTGGCACCCTGACCCACTTGCGCTTGACACGTATGGCATGGATGGTAGTTCAAGCATGCACCCCACCCAAGTAGTGGTAGGGCTTGCCTGTTGCGTGCGTGTTGTATTCTTGCCCGGTTTGGGTCCCAAAACCGACCCGACAACACCAAACCAAAGCCTTATTTCACCATGATAAGTGCCGTCGGATACACCGGTAGGGGATTATCCAACCCAATTGTCTAAAATTTGCGGATAATC
This sequence comes from Rhodobacterales bacterium, assembly GCA_038324445.1. Classification (GTDB taxonomy): domain Bacteria; phylum Pseudomonadota; class Alphaproteobacteria; order Rhodobacterales; family Rhodobacteraceae; genus Gymnodinialimonas. The sequence continues at coordinate 31,706 of JBBQHZ010000028.1, forward strand.
TTATGATCCTGTTCGTGTCGAACGCCCAAGCATTGCAAGAGGCCTATGCGCAGTTGTCGACCACGCCGGGTGGCGGGTCTATCCACATCGCGTCCGATGCAGAGCCTTTTCAAATCAGGATCAACGGGGGTGGGGACGAGCCTGTCACCATCACATCCGCCGATCCCTCCAATCCGGTCACCGTCGGGCGCATCGACATCGATAATGCCAGCAATCTTCGGCTGGAACATCTGCATATGGACAATACCGGCGCTGTCGAGGCGGGTCTGAGCGGCGGGATCAGCATCGACAACAGTTCCGGCATCACGATTTCCGAGGTCACAGGGGCAGGTAACTCGACCGGCTACTACGATCCCGCCGATCCTGACGCCGTGCGCGCCCATACCTTCGTCTCGATCCGCTTCAGTGACGACATCACGATCGAGGAGTCCTATGCGCAGGATTACTTCCACGGCATCACAGCTGCGGAATCCAGCAACATCACCATCTCGGGCAACGAACTGACGGCGCTCCAAGGGGACGGCATGCGCCTGGTGGGCCTGACGGACACCCGCATCATCGACAATTACCTGCATGATTTCGTCGGCAGCGATCAGGCCTTCAACCATAGCGACATGATCCAGCTTTGGTCGACGAATGCCGACACCGTCACCAGCAACCTCGAGATCAGCGGCAACGTGCTCGACAGCGGGTCCGGCCCCACGTCGCAGTCCATCTTCATCCGCAACGAAACCTTCGACCGGGGCCAGGATCTTTCCCATATCTATCAGAACATCTCGATCACCAACAACGTGATCTACAACTCGCACTACCACGGGATCACCGTGGGGGCCGGGGCGGACGGTGTCGAGATCACGGGCAACACGGTGCTTTGGAACCTGGGCGATCTGGAGGGGGAGCCGCAGGGGTTCCAGCCGCGGATCACGGCGGCGGATGGCACGGAGAACGTGTATATCGCCGATAATATCGGCGCCCGGGTCTATCTGAACGGCGAAGGCACAGCACAGAACAATCACACGTTTGACTACAACTCGCCCTGGTCTGAAAATTACATCACAAATCAGATAGTTAACGGGGGAAGCGGCAGCAGCGTCACGGCCTACGACCTGTCGTTGCGCGCAGACAGCCCGCTGATCGGGGCCGGGGCCGACGTCACTGCGCCGGTGCTGGTATCCGAGGACGGCGTCCAGGCGATCGTGGTGGCGACGGCCAACCCCGAGAACCCCGACGAGGTGACGTTTGATGCGGGATTTTCCGTGGATGAGAACGGGCCCCTTTCGAGCGGTGCCTACGAGTTCCGCTGGACGTTCGAAGATGGCAGCACGCGCTATGGAGAAAGCATCACCCATGATTTCGGTGCCTCGGGTGTCGAGAATGTGACCCTCGATATCCTGCAGGGCACCGCGGTTGTGGCCACCGAGGAGTTCGTGATCGAGCTGATGCCCAACGAATTGATGCAGTTTGCGTTCGAGGACGGTCTGACCGATGGGTCGGAGTTCGACACCGAATTGCAGCTGTTCGGGGGCGCCGAACTTGTCGACAGGGCTGACGGGGAAGGAACGGGCTTGCGGATCGGTGGCAGCGCCTTTGCCATGACGGAGCAATCGGAAAGCCACTACCACGACCTCGAGAGTTTCAGCCTGTCGATGGATATCCAGATCGACGCGGGCAGTTCGGGCAATTTCCTGCGCTTCGGGTCGCCGATGCGGGGCAACATCGATGCGGACGGACAGGTCGATTTTCGTTTGCAGACCGATGCCGGCGTGTTCGTGGTGGACAGCGGCACGACGGTTCTGACCGGTGAGACGATGCAGACGATCACCGTCGCCTATTCCAATAGCGCCGAGACTCTCCAGCTGCTGATCGATGGGCAGGTGGTCGGTGAAGTCGCGGCTCGTGGGGTGGTTTCCCCCAATGGGACACAAGACATCATGATCGGGTCGGCCTGGAATCCGTCGGTCCACGCCGTGATCGACAATTTCCACCTGGTCCGCGATCCCGGTTTTGAGCCGGAGCCCGCGCCCTTGCCCCAGCCGGTACCCACGCCCGAACCGGAGCCCGTGATCGTGCCGGAACCCACGCCCGAGCGGGAGCCCGTGATCCTGCCGGAGCCCACGCCTGAGCCGGAACCCGCGCCCGAGCCGGAGCCCACGCCCGAGCCGGAACCCACGCCCGAGCCGGAACCCACGCCTGAGCCGGAACCCACGCCCGAGCCGGAGCCCTCGCCTGAGCCGGAGCCCACGCCCGACCCGGAACCCACGCCAGAGCCGGAACCGACGCCGGAACCGGATC
>JBBQHZ010000029.1:0-32870 GCA_038324445.1 Rhodobacterales bacterium
CGTTCGAAATCAACCAGCGGACCGCACCAGACGCAAAGCATATGTGGTCTGTCGGTCATGGTCGCCTCTCGCCTCTGGTCCTTTTGTCGGGTGGGCAGTAAACACCCCTCAAATCGGCGGCAAAGGCGGCAAAGCGATGGCACGGCACCTGATCACTTCTGCAATTCCCTATATCAACGGGATCAAGCACTTGGGGAATCTGGTGGGAAGCCAGCTTCCCGCCGATCTCTATGCCCGCTATCTGCGCGGGCGCGGACAAGAAGTGTTGTTTCTGTGTGCGACGGACGAACATGGGACGCCGGCAGAACTCGCCGCCGCCAAGGCCGGGTTGCCTGTCGATGAGTTCTGCGCCCAGATGCATCTGGTGCAAGCCGAGATTGCACGCGGTTTTCGTCTTTCGTTCGACCATTTCGGCCGCTCATCGAGCCCGCAAAACCACCTGCTTACCCAACATTTCGCCGGGCGGCTGGCAGATGCCGGGCTGATCGAGGAAGTGGACGAGAAACAGGTCTATTCGATAACGGACAAGCGGTTTTTGCCGGACCGCTATATCGAGGGAACCTGCCCGAACTGCGGCTATGACAAGGCGCGCGGCGATCAATGCGAGAACTGCACCAAGCAGCTCGATCCGACCGACCTGATCAACCCGCGCTCCGCCATTTCCGGCTCCACCGATCTGGAAGTGCGCGAGACCAAGCACCTCTATCTGCGCCAGTCGCAGATGCGCGGGCAGTTGACCGAATGGATCGACAGCAAGACCGATTGGCCGATCCTGACCACCTCCATCGCCCGCAAATGGCTGAACGACGGCGACGGCCTGCAGGACCGGGGTATCACCCGCGATCTGGATTGGGGCGTGCCGGTGAAGCGCGGCGATCAGGACTGGCCGGGCATGGAAGGCAAGGTGTTCTACGTCTGGTTCGACGCCCCCATCGAGTATATCGCCTGCGCCGCAGAGGCTGTGGAGGAAGGCGTGATTTCTGATTGGGAACGCTGGTGGCGTGTGGATAAGGGGGCGGATGGCGTTCGATATGTGCAATTCATGGGCAAGGATAACGTGCCCTTCCACACCCTCAGCTTCCCCGCCACGATCCTTGGATCGGGCGAGCCGTGGAAGCTTGTCGACTACATCAAATCGTTCAACTACCTCAACTATGATGGCGGCCAGTTCAGCACCTCGCAGGGTCGCGGCATCTTCATGGATCAGGCGCTGGAGATCCTGCCGTCGGACTACTGGCGCTGGTGGCTTCTGTCCCACGCGCCCGAAACCTCCGACAGCGAATTTACCTGGGAGGCGTTCCAGCAGGACGTGAACAAGGACCTTGCCGATGTCCTTGGCAACTTCGTCAGCCGCATCACCAAGTTCTGCCGCTCCAAATTCGGCGAGGTTGTGCCCGATGGCGGCGCCTTCGGCCCCGCCGAAGCCGCGCTGATCGCCGAGTTGCAGACCCGGCTCGACCGCTACCAGACCAGCATGGACGCCATCGAGGTCCGCAAGGCCGCGGCCGAGTTGCGCGCGATCTGGACGCTGGGGAACGAATACCTGCAATCCGCCGGGCCGTGGACCGTCCACAAGACAGACCCCGACCGCGCCGCCGCGATCACGCGTCTGGCCCTCAACCTGATCCCGTTCTACGCGGCCCTCTCCGCGCCTTTCATCCCCGACGCCGCCACCACGATGGCCGAGGCCATGGGCACATCGCTCGATTGGCCCATTTCGGTCGAGGCCGCCCTGTCGCGCCTTCCCGCCGGTCACGCCTTCACGGTGCCCGAGGTGATGTTCGCCAAGATCGCGGATGAGGAGCGGGAGGATTGGGCAACGCGCTTCGCGGGAATTCGCACCTGAGCCCGCGTTTCCGGCGCAAGCGTGCGAAAATCGTGTAGTTACAGGTTCACTACAGGTTCACTACAGGATCTTGCACCGCAGGCAGGCCCTTGCACCGCAGGCAGGCCCTTGCACCGCTAAACGGCCCGCAAGACCGCGCCCGGATTGAGGATGCCATTGGGATCCAGTGCGGCCTTGATCGCGCGCATGGCGATCAGCTTTCCGGGGTCGCCATACTTCTCCAGATCGTCCACTTTCAGGCGTCCGATGCCATGTTCCGCCGAGACCGAGCCGCCCATGTCGAACACAAGATCATGTAGGCAGGCCTTGATGGCGTCGCGCTGTTCCGCGTGATCGGCGCGGCTTTTTCCCGGCATCGGGAACACGTTATAGTGCAGATTGCCGTCGCCCATATGGCCGAAGCAATTGATTCTGAAGGTATCTATCTTCCTCAACCGCCCCGGAGCCTGCGCGATGAAGTCGGGGATCAGGGCCACCGGCACCGAGATGTCATGTGACGAGACCGAGCCGATCCGGCGGTTCGCCTCGGGGATGTTCTCGCGGATCGCCCAGAAGTCGGCGCGCTGCGCCTCGGACTGCGCGACCACGCCATCCGTCACCAGCCCCGCCTCGTAAGCATCTGAAAACAAAGCCTCAAGTTCGTCCTCTGGCTTGCCATGCGACAGCCCCAGATCGATCAGACAGCACCAAACCGGCGCCTCCGAGAAGGGCATCCGCACATCCGGACCGACTTCGTCGAGGAAATCGAAGCCTGTCTTGCCCATCAACTCAAAGGCAGAGATCCCCTCGCCGATGCGCGCCTGCGCAAGGCGCAGCAGCGCCAGCGCAGCCTCCGCCGACGGCACCACCATCAGCGCCGCACCGCGCGCGAAAGGCATTGGAAACAAACGCAAACTTGCCGCCGTGATGACACCCAAGGTGCCTTCCGAGCCGATCAGCAGATGCCGCAGATCGTAGCCCATGTTGTTCTTGCGGAGCGGCGAGAGGCCCGAAATCACCGTGCCGTCGGCTAGAACGGCCTCGATCCCCAACACCATATCTCGTGTGTTGCCATAGCGGATCACGTTCACGCCGCCCGCGTTGGTGGCCAGCAACCCACCCATCCGCGCCGATCCCTGCGAGGCAAGGGTCAGCGGAAAGATCCAGCCCTCCGCCTCCGCCGCGTCCTGCACATGCTGCAGGATCACGCCCGCCTCGACCACCATGGTCCCAGCCTGCGAATCCACCGCCCGCACCGCATTCATCCGCTCCAGCGACAGCAACAAAGGCGCGCCGTTTTCCATGATCTGACCACCGACGAGGCCGGTTCCACCGCCATAGGGAATAACGGAAGTCCTTGTTTCATTGGCGATTTTCAGAATCGTGGCGACTTCCGCCGTCGATCCCGGCGCCAGCACGGCAAGCGCCTTGCCAGCCCAACGCCCGCGCGGCTCCTCCACATAGCGCGCGTCGAGCGGGCGGAAAACATTGGCGGGCAAGGCGGCTTTCAGTTGGTCCAGAACGTCCATCAACCCTCACCCCACATCCGTCCGCCCGCGCCGATCATGGCGCAGGTTGGCGTAGAGCACGTGGTTCCGCCACCTACCATTGATCTGCAGATAACTTTGCGCGACGCCCTCATACTTGAAGCCCGACGTCTCCAGAACGCCTCGCGACGCGGCGTTTTCGGGCAGACAGGCGGCTTCCAGACGGCTCAAGTCGAGCGCTCGAAAGGCATAATGTGCAGCCGCACCAATGGCTTCGCGCATGTAGCCCTGCCGCACGAAGGGCAGCCCGATCCAGTATCCCAACGTCGCCGATTGCGCCGGACCGCGTCGCACATTGTCGAGCGTGATCGCACCCAGAAGCGCGTCATCGGCGCGGCGGAAGATGAAGAGCGGCACCGCCGATCCCTGCCCGACCGAGCGCTGAGCCCAGTAAACGCGGGCCGTGAAGCTCTTGCGCGTCAGGTGATCGTCGGCCCAGACCGGCTCCCACGGCGACAGGAATTCGCGGGATTGGTGGCGCAACGCCGCCCAAGGACGGAAATCGGCATGGCGCGGCAGACGCAAGGTCAGCCGCTCTGTTTCCAGTCGCAGGTTGCGCTTCCGTGACAACATCAGGCGGCCATGCGCCCCGCAACGCTGGCCAGATCGGGCGCGCCATCCACAGGGCCATAAAGCGCCATCGCGGCGCGGCGCGATTGCGTCAGGCTGCCCGCATGATCGCGCAGGCCATCGAGCGTCACGGCATCGATCCGTTCCACCGATTCTTCCAGTCCCGGCACGCGATTCCAGATCGCGACCAGCCGCGCCAGACGCTCGGCGCGGGACGATGGACTTTCCAACCCCATCAGCATACCGGCCTTCATCTGCGCGCGCGCGCGCGCCAGTTCCGCTTGGCTCATGCCATCGGTCGAGCGGCGCAGCTCGTCCACTGTCAGGCCCATCAGTTCCGGCAAATCCTCCTCCGAGGTGCCGGCATAGATCGTCAGAAGCCCCGTATCGTCGTAGCTGCCGACCTGCGAATAAATCGTGTAACAGAGGCCACGCTTCTCGCGAATTTCCTGAAACAGCCGCGAGGACATGCCTCCGCCAAGGGCGGTCGCGAATATCTGAGCGGTGTAGATGTCGTCCGAGCGGTATCCAGGCGCCTCAAGCGCCAGCGTGAAGTGCGCCTGCTCCAGCGACTTCACCACCCGATGCTCGCCTCCCGCAAACCGGCCGGGCTGCGCCACGGCGCTTGGTCCGGGCTTCAGATGCCCGAATTGCGCCTCGGCCAGACGCACGATCTGGTCGTGATCGACGGCACCGGCTGCGGATAGGATCAACTGCCCCGGCCCGTAATGTTCGGCGACGAAACGGTCGAAATCGGCGCGGCCAAAGGCTTTCACCCGCTCCTCCGGACCAAGGATGGTGCGGCCAAGGGGTTGTTCGGGATAGGCAACCTCCTGAAGCCAGTCGAAGATGATGTCGTCTGGCGTGTCGGCGGCCTGGCCGATCTCTTGCAAGATCACGCCCCGCTCCACCTCGATCTCGCGCGGGTCAAAGATGGGGTTGAGGACGATATCGCCGATCAGATCCAGCGCCAGTGCAACGTCGTCCTTCAGGACGCGCGCGTAATAGGCGGTGACTTCGCGCGAGGTGTAGGCGTTGATATATCCACCAACATCTTCGATTTCCTCGGCAATCTGCAACGCAGATCGCCGTTTGGTGCCCTTGAACGCCATGTGTTCGAGGAAATGCGCGATGCCGTTCTGCTCGACCCGTTCATGTCGCCCACCGGCGCTGACCCACAGCCCAAGGGCCGCCGATTGCAGGCCGGGCATGTGTTCGGTGACGATCCGCAGACCGTTGGCGAGGGTATGGAGGTTAACGGTCAAGCAAAGACGCTCCCTTTGGTATGGGCTTCAATGATCGCCTCGATAGCGGTCAGGTCATTTTCCACGTGCGTGATCCGTTCGGGGCGCTCGAATAGGTCCGCCATGCGCGGCGGCAGCGCGGGTCGGATGCCTGAGGCTGCCTCGACCGCGTCGGGGAATTTGGCGGGGTGCGCCGTGGCGAGGGTGATCAGCGGCGTGGTTCCAAGGAAATCCTGCGCCACATGGACACCGACGGCGGAATGGGGGCACAGCAATTCGCCCATGCCGGGCAAGGCGCGGGCGATCATCGCGCTGGTCTGAGCCTCTGACGCCCGGCCCGAGGCAAAACTGTCGCGCAGGGCCTGCATCGCCCCTTTGGAAATGTGGAAACCGCCCGATTTCAACTCGTCCATCAACTGGGCCACCGCGCGGCCATCGCGGCCATAGGCGTCGAACAGGGCGCGCTCGAAATTGGACGAAACCTGGATATCCATCGACGGGCTGATCGAGGGGCTGACACCCTCGGTCACATAGCCACCGGTCACCATGGCGCGGTGCAAGATGTCGTTCTGGTTGGTGGCGATCACCAGCCGATCTATCGGCAACCCCATGCGACGCGCGATGTAACCCGCAAAGATGTCGCCGAAATTCCCCGTCGGCACGCAAAACGAGACGGGCCGGTGCGGCGCGCCAAGGCTGACGGCAGAGGAGAAGAAATACACCACCTGCGCCAGTACGCGCGCCCAATTGATCGAGTTGACTCCGGCCAGCCGAACGCGGTCGCGGAACTCGAAATGGTTGAACATGTCCTTGAGGCGCGCCTGACAATCGTCGAAATCGCCGGTGATGGCCAGCGCATGGGAATTGGCCTCGGTCACCGTTGTCATCTGGCGGCGCTGAACGTCCGACACCCGGCCATGGGGGTAGAGGATGAAGACATCCACCGCGTCGAGGCCGCGAAACGCCTCCATCGCGGCCGATCCGGTATCGCCGGACGTGGCCCCCACGATCGTCACCCGCTCGCCCCGCCGCGCCAGGGCGGCCTGAAACATCTGACCGATCAGCTGCATGGCGAAGTCCTTGAAGGCCAACGTCGGCCCGTGGAACAGCTCCAGCAGGAAATGGTTCGATTGCAACTGCGCCAGCGGCGCACGGGCATCGTGGAAGAAGCCGACATAGGCGTGCGCGATCAGGTCGCCAAATTCTGCATCGGTGAACGTGTCGCCGATGAAAGGCCGCATCACGCGAAAGGCGATTTCCTCGTAGGACAGCCCCGCCATCGCGGCGATGTCGCCCTGGCTCAAGACCGGCACCTCGGCAGGCACGTAAAGCCCGCCATCGCGTGCCAGACCCGTCAGCATCGCTTCCTCGAAGCCGAGGTCAGGTGCCGCGCCGCGTGTCGAGACATAACGCATGTCAGGGTTTCCTCGGGTGTTCGCTCAAATCTGTCGCCGGGTGATACGCCACAGCAGGAACGCTGTCATCCCCAACCACACCAGCGCCAGCCCAAACCATTGGATCGCATAGCCAAGATGGTTGTTTGGTATGCCTTCTATCGTTACGGGCAGGGGCGTCAATGGGGTGTCCGGCACCGACATCTCCCGCAGGACGATGAAAACCGGTTCCGTGTCCAGATACGTCGCCAAGGCGTCCACATCGCGCGCGAACCACTGGTTGCGCACCAGATCTGGCGCAGGGGTGAAGCTGTCGACCTCATCGGGCCAATGCAGGTTGCCTGTCACCGTCACCGTTCCCACGGGCGCTGGCGGTTCGGCCACACCATCGGCCAGAAATCCGCGATCGACCAGCACGCGGCGACCCTCGGTCCGGAAAGCCTGGATCAGGCGAAACCCCGGCCCGCTGCCCTGCACGCTGACCAGCACCCGCACGGCGTCGCCCTCAAACTGCCCCTCTGCCGCGACGGGAAGATAGCGGTCGCGGTCGCGCTCCAACTCCTCCGGCAGACCCACCGGCGCTGCGTCGATCCGTGCCGCGATGTCGGCGAGAACCGCCTCCTTCCAGGCCAGCCGCTGGACCTGCCACACGCCAAGCACCGCCAGGATACCCACCCCGACCAGCCCGAACAGCACAATCGCAACAACCCGCCCCATCACCCGCTCCCCGTCAATCGAAAGGCCCGCCCTTTCAGGCAGGCCCCTCATTCATCTTGGTAAGAAACTCAACTCTTACTCCGCCCCCCGCGCTTCCCTACAGAAGTGGGGTAGGTGAGCAGAGGCAGCCCTACTGGCCCCAGATGTAGACCGCGAGGAACAGGAACAGCCACACCACGTCGACGAAATGCCAATACCAGGCCGCTGCCTCGAACCCGATATGCTTCTCGGCCGTGAAGTGACCGGACCGGACGCGCAGGTAGCAGATGAACAGGAAGATCGTGCCGATGATCACGTGAAAGCCGTGGAAGCCGGTCGCCATGAAGAAGGTGGAGTAGAACTTGTCGCCATCCGGTCCGCCGAACTGCCAGCCTTCGTGGACGATCAACTCCCAGTACTCGTAGGCCTGCAAGCCGGTGAAGGCCAATCCCAGCACCACCGCGCCGATGAGGCCGTATTCGACATCCTTGCGTGACCCGTTGTGAACCAGCGCATGGTGCGCCCAGGTCACCAGACACCCCGACAGCAGCAGCACCAGCGTGTTCATCAACGGCAGATGGAAGGGATCCACCTGATAGATCTCCGGCGGGATATAGGAAGAGGCCTCGTAGGTGTTCATCGGGAAGATGGCGTGCTTGAAGAAGGCCCAGAACCACGCCACGAAGAACATGACCTCGGACATGATGAACATCACGAAGCCGTAGCGAAGACCGATCCGCACCACCGGGGTATGGTCGCCGTCGTTGCTTTCATGGACCACGTCCGACCACCACGCGAACATGACGTAGAGCACGGCCGCGAACCCCGCGAGGAACAGCCAGGGCGTGCCGTAATGCATGAAGTTCACCGCCCCGAACAGCATGGAGAAGGCACCGACCGCGCCGATCAGCGGCCAGATCGACGGGGGCAGGATGTGGTAGTCGTGCTTTTTCACATGGGCCATGGTGGTCTCCGGTTGGTCTTAGTCCGCCGCGTTCAAGGCGGCGAAATCTTCGGGCAAGTCGATCACGTGGAACGTGTAGGACAGGGTGATGGCGGGAATGTCGCGGGTCTCGGGATCGTCAAGGATCGCGGGATCGACGAAAAAGGTCACGGGCATCTGCACCCGCTCGCCGGGTTGCAGCACCTGCTCTTCGAAGCAGAAACAGGCGATCTTCACGAAATAGCCGCCGGTGATGAAGGGGGCGACGTTGAAACTGGCCGAGCCTGCGATGGGAAGGCTGGTGGGGTTGTATGCCTCGTAAAACGCCAGTCCGGTCTCGCCGATGCGGATATCCATGTGGGGCACGACGGGGCGGAAGTCCCACGGCATGTCGCTGGCGGTGTTGGCGGCAAAGCGGACCCGGATGGTCTGATCCAGCACCGTCTCGCTGCCCTCATCGGCGGTAAGGGTCGCGCCGCCAAAGCCGGTGACCGAGCAGAACCAGCTGTAGAAGGGCACTGCCGCAATGGTCAGGCCGACCATGAGTGCGATCACGCCGCAAAGCTTCAGGACAAGGCGTCCGTTTGCGTCCATCGGTTCCCGCGCGCTCATTGCGTGTCCTCCGTGATCGGCAGCATCGAAGCGCGGGGGACATGGTCATCCGCCTCGAGCAAGCCGCCTTCGCGGACCTTGGCGATGGTCAGCCCAAAGACGATGGCGCAAAAGCCCAGAAGGCACAGCGCCGTGCCCACATTGCGGCCAAGGCGGCGCCTGTGCAGCTCATGCGTTTCGGTCAGGCCCTTGGCGTCGACCATCAGATCAGCCTCCAGATCGCATCCAGCAGCAACGCGCCGAAATGCAGGAAAAGATAAAGCAGTGAGAATTTGAACACGCGCTTTTCGACGGCATAATCGTCGGCCTCTGCCATCGCCTCGTCGCGCTGCCAGATGTCCCAGGCGCCCTTGAGGAAGATCGCGTTCAACACCACGGCAGCCGCCAGATAGACCGGCCCTGCGATCGGTGTGAAGGCAAGGCCCAAGGCCACCGGCACCAGCAGAACGGTGTAGATGAACACCTGCCGCCGCGTCTCTGCCCGCCCGTGAGTGACGGTCAGCATCGGCACGCCGGCATTGTTGTAGTCGGACTTCAGGAACAGCGCCAAGGCCCAGAAATGTGGCGGGGTCCACATGAAGATCAGGCCGAACATCAGGACCGATGCCAGCGTGACATCCCCCGTCACCGCCGCCCATCCGATCATCGGCGGGAATGATCCCGCAGCGCCCCCGATGACGATGTTCCACGGCGTCAAGCGCTTGAGCCACATGGTGTAGACGACAAGGTAGAAGAAGATCGTGAAGGCCAGAAGCCCCGCCGCAAACCAGTTGGTCGCAAGCCCCAGCATCACCACCGACAGGGCCGACAGCCACATCCCCAGCGACAATGCCTCGCCCGCCGTGACCTTGCCGGCCGGCACCGGCCGCTTGGCCGTGCGCCTCATCACGGCGTCGATATCGGCGTCATACCACATGTTCAGCGCGCCCGAGGCACCGGCCCCCAAGGCGATGAACAGGATGGCCGTGAAACCGATCATCGGCGACACGCCGCCCGGCGCCACCAGCAATCCGACCAAGGCGGTGAATACCACCAGCGACATCACCCGTGGCTTGAGCAGGGCAACATAATCGCCAAAGCTCGCCTCGCCCGGTGCGGTGTCGATCCTGCTGTTGGTAGTCGCATCGGTCATTGAGGGCTTTCCACGTTTCAGTCAGTCCGTTGGCCGGGGATCACGCCACCGCCACGCAGGAAAGGCGGGGTGACCCCCGCCTTGCCGTTTATTCCACTGCCGCCAGTTCAAGGATGCGCGGTGCACGCGCGCCGTCGAGCGACGCGAAGGCCGCAGCCTCACCGGCCAGCCAGGCGGTATATTCCTCGGGCGTGACAGCAAACACGGTGATCGGCATATAGGCATGTGCCGCGCCGCACAGTTCGGAACATTGGCCGAAATAGATGCCTTCCTCGCCGGGATTAACTTCGAACCACAACTCGGCCAGGCGGCCAGGCACGCCGTCCTGTTTCACGCCAAAGGCGGGAATCGTCCAGGAATGGATCACGTCCGCGCCCGTCACCTGCACCACAACCGTCTGACCGGTCGGGATCACCACTGCGGTATCGGTGGCCAGCAGATACTCGTCGCGGCTGTATCCGTAATCCGCCAGTTCATCCTCGGCCAGCATGAAGCTGTCGTAGGAAATCCCCTCTTCCGGGTACTGGTAGCCCCAATACCACTGATACCCCGTGGCGCGCACGATGACGTCGGCTTCGGGGATGGTCTGCTGGCGGAACAGCACCGGGAGGGAGAAGGCGCCGATCACGACCAGAATGATCAGCGGCACGATGGTCCAGGCGATCTCGATGCGGGTGTTGTGGGTGAAGGTCGCGGGCACCGGGTTGGCCCGAGCGTTGTGCTTGATGGCGGCGTAAATCATCAGACCCAGCACGAAGAGCGTGATCAGACCGGCGACCCACAGCAGAAAGTTGTCAAGCGCATGGATATCCAGCGCGCCGTCCGTCACGGCGCGCTGGAAGGCGATGCCGCCCGGCTCGGGCGCACCGATGATCTCCAGCCCTTCCCGCATCCCGGCGGACTGCGCGAAAGCCGAAGTGGTGGCGAGAGTTGCGCCAATCGCGGCAAAGAGGCCGCCAAGCGGAATGCGAAATGCCATGTGGTCTGTCCTGTTGTCCGTCCTGATATGCCAGTGTCGGGAAGATACCTGACCAAGCAACCCGGTTTGCGTTCCCGTTGGGCCAAACCATATAGCGCGCGGACGGACAAGGCAGTGTTCTAAATTGTCTCACCCAAATGGCTAGGACGGGGTGTCGCACCCGTGCCGAAACGGCTTATGTATGGGACTGATCCGAGGAGAACATGCGCATGGCCGACACCACACCCTTCCGCCCCTTCGACACCCATCTGGACGAGGCGCGCGCGCTTGCCATCCTGCGCGCCGCAACTGATGGCGCGGACGATGGAGAACTGTTTCTTGAGCGCCGCCGATCCGAGATGCTGTTGTTCGACGATGGCCATATCAAGACCGCCTCCTATGACGCGGCGCAGGGCTTTGGCCTGCGCGCGGTGAAGGGCGAGGTGGCGGGCTATGCCCATTCCACCGAGATTTCCGAGGCGGCGCTGCTGCGCGCGTCCGAAACCGCGCGACTGGCCGTGGGCGATGGCGGCGGCACGCTTGCCGAGGCACCGCGCGGCACCAACGAAAAGCTCTACACCGCCGCCGATCCGATGGCTGGCGCAGAGTTCGGCGTGAAGCTGGAGACACTGGCCGAGATCGACGCCTTCGCACGCGCGCTCGATCCCCGCGTGGTGCAGGTCAGCGCGTCGATGGCCGCCAGCCATCAGGAAGTGGTGATCCTGCGCCCCGAAGGCGGGTCCGTGTCCGATATACGTCCGATGGTGCGCCTCAACGTCTCGATCATCGTCGAGGAGCACGGTCGCCGGGAATCGGGTTCGTCCGGGGGGGGCGGGCGCGTGGGCCTTGCGGGGCTGATGACGCGCGCGCACTGGGAAAGCGTCGCCCGCGAAGCCCTGCGCATCGCGGTCGTGAACCTTGGGGCCGAGCCCGCCCCTGCGGGTGTTTTCGACGTGGTGCTTGGTCCCGGCTGGCCCGGCATTTTGCTGCACGAGGCCGTGGGGCACGGTTTGGAAGGCGATTTCAACCGCAAGAAGCAATCGGCCTTCGCGGGCCTGATGGGCCAGCGCATCGCAGCCAAGGGCGTGACGGTCCTTGACGACGGCACCATCCCCGACCGCCGGGGCTCGATCTCAGTCGACGACGAGGGCACGCCCTCGAACCGCACCACCCTGATCGAGGACGGCATTCTGGTCGGCTACATGCAGGACCGCCAATCGGCGCGCCTGATGCATATGGCCCCCACCGGCAATGGACGGCGCGAAAGCTACGCCCATGCGCCGATGACGCGGATGACCAACACCTACATGCTCGGCGGCGACGCCGCGCCCGGCGACATCGTGGCCGACCTGAAGGACGGCATCTACGCCGTGGGTTTCGGCGGCGGACAGGTCGACATCACCAACGGCAAGTTCGTGTTCTCCTGCACCGAGGCCTACCGCGTGAAGAACGGTGTCGTGGGCGCTCCGATAAAGGGCGCGACCCTGATCGGGGACGGCGCCACGGCCCTGAAACAGATCCGCGCCATCGGCAACGACATGGCGCTGGATCCCGGCATGGGGAACTGCGGCAAGAACGGCCAGTGGGTGCCGGTGGGTGTGGGCCAGCCGACGTTGCTGATCGGCGGGCTGACCGTCGGAGGCTCGGCGGCAGAGGCGCGGTGATGGCCCTTGTGGCCGGAGGAAGAGGCCCCATTCCAGCATGATGCCCCCGATCCTTTCCCCCACTTTCCGCAGCCGCAAATTCGGTCACCGAGAGCTTCGCGCGCGCCAGATCATCGCCATCGCCTTGATCACGTGGCTTGTCCCGCCGCTTCTTGGCGTAGTGTCCGTCTTTCTCGGCAGCCTTCTGGATCAGGGTGACCCCCAGGGCGTCTTACTCGGGATTCTCGCCATGGGCAGTCTCCTGCTCTTCGCGCCGTTCTATGGCCTCATGGCGGTGCCTCTGGCGCTGCTTCTGGGGGCATGGGCGATGCAGTTTGGTTTTGCGGGATGGACGGTTGCGGTGGGAACCTCCGCGGTTCTGCCGGTTCTGATCGGTGCGCTCTACCAAGCACTTGATCCGACAGCTGCTGCTATGGGCGCGATGCTGGTCCTGACGCCGCTAGTGGTCATTCACGCCGTGATCTTGTGGCTGGCAACCCGCCTGATCGCCCCGCAGTCCCTGCTACCCTGACCTTTTCGCGGGTTTCCACCATTTTGGTAAGGTTCCATTAACCATTTCCACGCCAGCCTTGTGGCATGTGGACTGCACCCGATTCTCCGCCCTATGGCCAAGCCAACGACTGGTCAGACGCCGCCTTCTACGAGGCGCCGGTGGCCTTCGTGCCGCCGCCTGCCACCAGCGACGACGACCGCCTGCTGCGGTTGCGCCTGATCCGCTCGCGGCGGGTGGGGCCTGCGACGTATCTGCGCCTGCTGGCTGACCACGGCTCTGCCGCCGCGGCGCTCCGCGCGCTGCCCGAAGTGGCGGAGGCAGCGGGGGTCAAGGGGTATGAAGCCTGCCCCGGACCCGTGGCATTGGCCGAGTTGCGCGCGGCCGCCCGCGTCGGTGCGCGCATGATCTGCCTTGGCGATACGGACTATCCGGCGCAACTCGCCGACATATCGGACGCGCCGCCGATTCTGTGGGCGATGGGGCAGACTGCCCTCCTCCAACGCCCCTGCGTGGCCATCGTCGGCACCCGCAACGCGTCAAGCCTCGGGGCGCGGATGGTGCGCAAGCTGACCCGCGATCTGGGGGAAGCCGGGTATGTCGTGGTCTCGGGCCTCGCGCGCGGCATCGACGCGATGGCGCATCACGCCGCCCTGGAGACAGGGACAATTGCCGTTCTGGCGGGCGGCGTCGATGTGGTCTACCCGTCCGAGAATGCAGAACTTGCGGCGAAAATTGCCGATACCGGCCTGCGCCTGTCGGAACAGCCGCTGGGTCTGCAACCGCAGGCGCGCCACTTCCCGCGCCGCAATCGCATCGTCTCGGGTCTGGCCCAAGGGGTGATCGTGATTGAGGCGGCAGCGCGTTCTGGCTCGCTCATCACCGCGAAGCTTGCCGGCGAACAGGGGCGCGAGGTGATGGCCGTGCCCGGCCACCCGATGGACAGCCGCGCTTCGGGCGCGAACATCCTGCTGCGCGACGGTGCCACGCTGGTGCGGGGCGTCGAGGATGTGATCGACGCGCTTGGCGGCCAACTGTCCGTCCGACCGTCCAGACAGGCCCCTGCCGCGACGACGCCGATGCCGACACCCATGCCGTCCGGGCCGTCCGCTGCTGCCAGTGGCCCGCTGGAGGGGCGCATCCTCGCCACGCTTGGCCCGACGGCCATCGCGGAGGATCAATTGATCCGCGACCTTGGAACCACTCCCCGCGACATGGCACGCGCTTTGGCCGTACTGGAGATGTCGGGTCGAATTGCGCGCGCGCCAGGCGGGATGGTCCACACCATCGGCGACTGACCGCCGCCTTCGTGCCTCGGGCGCGGGGCACCCGTCACGTTTCCATGAATACTCACCTGCCCGCCAAACCGGGCGGCGTCAGCAATCAGCATCAGAGCCGTTACGTCGCGCGCGGCCCCACCCCCGTCAAAAACACCCTGCATTGACAAGTGCCGCCAAGCCCCCACATGACTGCCGCCACGCCAATCCCATCCGAAAGCGATCATTTCATGCCCGTTGTTGTTGTCGAATCCCCGGCCAAGGCCAAGACAATCAACAAGTATCTGGGCAAGGATTACACGGTTCTCGCGTCCTACGGCCATGTCCGCGACCTGCCTTCCAAGGACGGTTCCGTGAACCCCGAAGAGGCGTTCGCGATGACATGGGAGATTGCGAGTGATTCCAAGAAACACATCAAGGCGATCGTGGATGCGCTGAAACTCGACCCCTCGCTGATCCTCGCCACCGACCCCGACCGCGAGGGCGAGGCGATTTCGTGGCACCTGCAGGAGGCCCTGACCGAACGCAAGGCGATCAAGAAAGATACACCCGTCAGCCGCGTCACCTTCAACGCCATCACCAAGGACGCCGTGACCAAGGCCATGGCCGCGCCACGCCAGGTCGACATGGAACTGGTCGAGGCCTATCTCGCGCGCCGGGCGCTGGATTATTTGGTGGGTTTCACCCTGTCGCCGGTCCTCTGGCGCAAACTGCCCGGTGCCAAATCCGCAGGACGGGTGCAGTCCGTGTGCCTG
The DNA here is from genome assembly GCA_038324445.1 of Rhodobacterales bacterium. GTDB lineage: Bacteria > Pseudomonadota > Alphaproteobacteria > Rhodobacterales > Rhodobacteraceae > Gymnodinialimonas. The sequence goes on from JBBQHZ010000029.1 coordinate 15,108, forward strand.
CGCCTCGTCGTCGAGCGCGAGATGGAGATCGAGGCGTTCCGCCCCCGCGAATACTGGTCGGTCCGCGCCATTCTGGAAACGCCCCGCGGCCAGACCATCGAGGCGCGCCTTGTGACGCTGGCTGGCCGGAAGCTCGACCGCTACGACCTGCCCAATGCCGCCGAGGCGGGACTGGCGGTGCAGGCGGTATCATCCCGCGCTCTCAGCGTGCAGGAGGTCGAGGCAAAACCCGCCAACCGCAATCCCTCCCCACCCTTCATGACCTCGACCTTGCAGCAGGAGGCCAGCCGCAAGCTTGGCATGGGCGCGAAGCAGGCGATGAGCACGGCGCAGCGTCTCTACGAGGCCGGTCATATCACCTACATGCGGACCGACGGCATCGACATGGCGCCCGAAGCCGTGACCCAGGCGCGCGATGCCATCGCGGCGCGCTATGGCAAGGAGTACGTGCCTGCGAGCCCCCGCATCTACAAGAACAAGGCGAAGAACGCTCAGGAAGCTCATGAATGCATCCGTCCGACGGACATGACCTTGGCGGCCGAGGATCTGAAACTGGCCGAAGCAGATCAGCGCAAGCTTTACGACCTGATCTGGAAGCGCACGATCTCGAGCCAGATGGAGGCCGCGCGGATGGAACGTACGACCGTGACCATCGGCTCCAAGGACGGACAAGTGGAATTGCGCGCCACGGGTCAGGTGGTGTTGTTCGACGGTTTCCTGAAGGTCTACGAAGAAGGCCGCGATGATGCTGGCGAGGACGAGGACAGCAACCGCCTGCCGCAGGTCGCCAAGGGCGATCCGCTGAAGCCCTCCGCCAAGGCCCTGTCGGGCGACTACGCCAAGCTTGCGGGCGATGACGTCATCGAAGACGACAGCGCCGATATCCGCCGCGCCGCCGCGGCGATCCTGTCGGCCAATGGCGCCGTGTTGGGCCAGCAGCACCATACCGCCCCGCCGCCCCGGTATACCGAAGCGACGCTGGTGAAGCGGATGGAAGAACTCGGCATTGGCCGCCCCTCTACCTATGCCTCGATCATGGATACGATACAGAACCGCGGCTATGTGTTGAAGGACAAGGGCCGCCTGATCCCCGAGGACAAGGGTCGGCTGGTGACGGTGTTCCTGTCGAACTATTTCCGGCGATATGTGGAATACGACTTCACCGCCGATCTGGAAAACCAGCTTGATGAAGTGAGCGCGGGCGAGCGGCCCTACAAGGAAGTGCTGGAGCGCTTCTGGAAGGATTTCCACGCCGCTGTCCAAGAAACCTCCGAGCTGCGCATCACCGATGTGCTGGAAAAGATCAACGAGGTGCTGGAGCCGCACCTCTTTCCCGCCACAGCGGACGGCGGCGACCCGCGCCTCTGCCCCAATTGCGGGCTTGGCCGCCTGTCGATGCGCACCGCGCGTGCCGGCGGCGCCTTCATCGGCTGCTCCAATTACCCGGAATGCCGCTATACCCGCGCCTTCGGTCCGCCCTCGGAGGGCGGCGATGCGACCGGCGACATTCTCGGGCCGGAAGGCAAGATGTTGGGGGTGGACCCGAATACTTCCGAGAAGGTCACGCTGCGCACGGGTCGTTTCGGGCCCTACGTCCAGTTGGGCGAAATGACGGAGGAGGTGAAGAAACCGCCCCGTTCCTCGCTGCCAAAGGGCTGGGAAATCGACGACATCGACCTTGACCGCGCCCTGACGCTGCTGTCGCTGCCCCGTCTTGTGGGCAATCACCCCGAGGATGGCGAACCGGTCGAGGCCGGCCTTGGGCGCTATGGGCCTTACGTCAAACATGGCCGCATCTACGCCAATCTGCCCGAGGTGGAGGAGGTCTTCACCGTCGGCATGAACCGCGCGGTGGAACTGATCGCGCAGAAGGCCGCCGGTCGGAGCGGGCGCGGCGAGGCGGCAGCACCGCTCAAGGAGTTGGGCGAGCATCCGACAGAAGGCGGACCGGTGCAGGTCATGAAGGGTCGGTTCGGGCCTTATGTGAAATGGGGCAAGATCAACGCGACCCTGCCCAAGGATGTGGACCCCGAGACGCTTGAGATTGCACGCGCGCTCGAGTTGATCGCCGACAAGCAATCCAAGGGCGGCAAGGGCACCGGCAAGAAGGCAGCGGCAAGAACGCCGGCCTCCAAAACGCCTGCCGCGAAAAAACCGGCGGCAAAGAAGCCCGCCGCGAAAAAGCCTGCCGCGAATAAACCGGCTGCGAAAGCGGCGAAAAAGGTCGACTGACGGAGACATGGGCGCAAATCGGGCTCTAGAGGCTTGATCTTGCGCCCGCCGCGCCCGAAATCCTGTGCATGACCGACGCACCCCCCCTTTCGCCCAATATGGCGGCCCTCGACTTCCTGCTGACGCGCCGGTCTCGCCCGCCGCGCATGTTGGGCACGAATGCGCCCGATCCGCAGATGCTGCGCACGCTCCTGACTGCCGCCGCCCGCGTGCCCGATCATGGCAAGCTGGTGCCGTGGCGCTTTCTGGTGCTGGAGCGGGACGCCCTGCACCGCCTTGCCGCCCTGACCCGCAGCCGTGGCGAGGAACTGGCGATCGACCCTGACCGCCTCGACAAGGCGGTTGCAGGATTTGCCGACGCGCCGCTGGTCGTCGTTGTCGTGGCGTCCCCCAAGGCGCACCCCGCGGTCTCGGAAACCGAGCAATATGCCTCGGCCGCGGCAGTCTGTCTGTCGTTGGTCAATGCTTCCCTCGCGGCGGGCTGGGGTGCTGTCTGGCTGACGGGATGGCGCGCCACGGACCGCCCGTTTCTGACACAGGGCCTGCAGCTTTTCCCCCATGAAACCGTCGCGGGCTATGTCCACATAGCGGATGAGGCACGCGTGCCGCCCGACCGGCCACGCCCCGATATCGACGCCCTGACAACCTGGATGAAGACATGATTTTCGACGCGTTTCTCAAAGCTCTGGGCCAGTTGGGCGACCGCCGCTTCGTCGGCGTGCTGTGGATGGGAATCGGCCTGACCATCGGCCTGCTGGTCGCTTTTTATGCACTCTTCGCGCTGTTGATCGGTTGGCTACTGCCTGACACCTTCACTCTGCCGTGGATCGGTGAAATCGCTTGGGTCGACAATGCCCTGACATTCGCCGGCATCCCGATCATGCTGGTCTTGTCGATCTTCCTGATGGTGCCGGTCAGTTCGGCCTTCATGGGCATCTTTCTCGACCGCGTCGCCGACGCGGTGGAAGATCGCCACTATACCGGCCTGCCCCCCAACCGCAGCCTGTCCATCGGCGAGGCGCTGGTCGATGTGGCCAAGTTCCTTGGCATCCTGACCATCGTCAACCTGCTGGCGCTGATCCTGTATTTTCTGTTCGCCCCCCTCGCCCCGATCCTGTTCTGGGTGGTGAACGGAATATTGCTTGGGCGAGAATACGGTCAGATGGTGGCATTGCGCTACCAGGATGCCGCCGGCGCCGCCGCTTTCCGGCGTGCCAACCGACCGACGCTGTTCGCGGCGGGTGTGTTGATGGCCGTGCCGCTGACGATCCCGGTGGTGAACATCCTCGTCCCCGTTCTTGGGGCCGCGACTTTCACCCATCTCTACCACATGCTTACGGGCGCGCGGACGAGCCCATCCCGAAGCGGGTGAACAGATCGATGTCGTCAATCGTGATCCATTGGAACACGATGATCGAGGCAACGATTGCCCAGATGACTCCGGCCGCAAGGCTGGTCCAGATCACGCGTTTCTTGAGTTGCGGGTCCGACGGCGCAGAGCCGGGTGTTCCCGCGATGCGTCCGCCCGCTTCGTTCTGGCTTGTGACGCGGACCTGAAGCGAGATGAACAGCGTCATGAACCAGATGATGGCATAAAGAACGATGCCCGTGACGACCCCCATCAGACCTGCTCCAACTCGACCAGCGTGCCGGTGAAATCCTTCGGGTGCAAGAACAGGACCGGCTTGCCATGGGCCCCGATCTTCGGCTCGCCACTGCCCAGAACGCGCGCTCCGGATGCTAGAAGATGGTCACGCGCAGATAGGATGTTTTCAACTTCATAGCAGATGTGATGGATCCCTCCGGCAGGATTCTTTGCCAGAAACGCACCTATGGGCGAGTTATCCCCAAGGGGGTAAAGCAGTTCGATCTTGGTGTTGGGCAACTCGATGAAGATCACCGTCACGCCATGGTCGGGCTCGTGCTGGGGGGGGCCGACATGGGCACCGAGCGTATCGCGATAAAGCGCCGCCGCAGCGTCAAGGTCCGGTACGGCGATGGCGACATGGTTCAGGCGACCGATCATGGGGCTCACTTCGGGTTGGGACTGTCTGCTCTGGATATGGCGCACCCACACGCGCGCGGCAAGGTTGGCAGATGTCGCACGACTGGGCGGATCATTTACCACCTGTAAACCCTGACTGTGCAAAACCAGAGGTGGCAGCGACGGAATCAGACACGCGCCATTGAGGGGAAAGTGATGGACGACCGCCGAACCGAATTCGACCTGCGACCGCAGCCGACCGCTGAAAGGCCGTTGTTGGGGCTGACGATCCTTGTGGTGGAAGATAGCCGCTATGCCTCGGAAGCCGTCCGGCTGATGAGCCTGCGGTCAGGCGCGCGCTTGCGCCGCGCCGATTGCCTTGCCTCGGCGGAACGCCACCTCAATGTCTATTCGCCGACGGTGGCCATTGTCGATCTGGGTTTGCCCGATGGATCGGGCCTTGACCTGATCGCCACCATGGCGAACACCAAGCCGCGCGTGCAGGTAATCCTCGGCACGTCCGGGGCAGAACGGGAAGCGGCCGAAAAGCAGGTGCTTGCGGCGGGCGCGGATGGGTTCATCGCAAAACCGGTTTCCACGATCGCCGCCTATCAGGCGGCCATCCTGAGCCATTTGCCCCCGGCCCTGCGCCCGGTTGGCCCGAGGGCGGCGCAAATCGTCAGCGTTGATCCCGATCCGCTGGCGCTCCGCGAGGATTTGAGCCACGCGATGGATCTGCTGGCGCTCGAAACGCCGCCGGTCCTTTATCTGCAACGCTTTCTGATCGGACTAGCCCGCGCCATCAACGACACAGGGCTTGAGGCACAGGCCCATGGCATGCCGGAAATCCTGCATTCGCAGGATCGAGTCGCGCTACGGGCCTCCCTCTCGGGTCGCATCCAAGCCATGCCCGGCCCGGTCTGAGGGAAACTCGCGCAGAAGAGGAACGGGGCGGACTGCTTAGGCTTCCAAGGCAGGATCCGGTCGGGAAGCAGATTGAATGCGAGTGCACCCAGCCGCTCGCGATCGGACCCGAAAATCCGACCGGAATGGCGCCGCATCGACCCGGACTGGCACAGGTCGCGTCACAACGCCGGCAATGGCACCGGCCCGGACCAGGCCGGATATTACTTGCGACGTCTGCCCGATATCCCGGGCGTCCCACCCTCTACCCACAAGACGACATGGGGCTTCCAGCCAAGCTGTCAGTCGCAGAAAACCGGAACGCCCGGTTCAGTCGCGTGGCATGACGCGCACGCCCAATTCCATCAACTGGTCTGGCAGGGGTTCCGACGGGGCGTTCATCATCAGGTCTTCGGCGCGTTGGTTCATCGGGAACAGGATCACCTCACGGATATTCGCCGTATCCGCCAGCAACATGACGATCCGGTCGATACCGGCAGCACAGCCGCCATGGGGCGGCGCACCATATTGGAAGGCGTTGACCATGCCGCCAAAGCGCTTGCGCACTTCATCCGCGCCATAGCCCGCCAGCTCGAACGCCTTGAACATGATCTCGGGCTGATGGTTCCGGATCGCGCCCGAGACCAGCTCGTAACCGTTGCAGGCGAGGTCATACTGGTAGCCAAGCACCGACAGTGGATCACCGTCGAGCGCCGCAAGGCCGCCCTGCGGCATGGAGAAGGGGTTGTGGGAAAAGTCGACACGACCGGTTTCCGCGTCCTTCTCGTACATCGGGAAATCGACGATCCAGGCGAAGGCGAAGCGGTTCTGTTCGGTCAGGCCAAGCTCGTTGCCGATGACGGTGCGCGCGCGGCCCGCGACGGCCTCGAACTCGGACGGTTTGCCCGCGAGGAAGAAGGCCGCATCGCCGACGCCGAGGCCGAGTTGCTGGCGGATCGCTTCGGTGCGCTCGGCGCCGATGTTCTTGGCCAGCGGGCCTGCAGCCTCCATGCCATCTTCGCCGTCCCGCCAGAAGATATACCCCATCCCCGGCAGGCCCTGTTCCTGCGCGAACTTGTTCATCCGGTCGCAGAATTTCCGCGAACCGCCCGTGGGCGCAGGAATGGCACGAACCTGGGTGCCGTCCTGCTCCAGCAGCGACGCGAAGATCGCAAAGCCGGAGCCCGCGAAATGCTCGGACACGACCTGCATCCTTATCGGATTGCGCAGGTCGGGTTTGTCGGTGCCATACCACAGGGCGCTGTCGGCATAGCTGATCAGCGGCCAGTCCTGATCGACCTTCGCACCGCCGCCAAAATCCTCGAACACGCCCCGCAGGACGGGCTGGATGGTGGCGAAGATATCCTGCTGCTCGACGAAGCTCATTTCGAGGTCAAGCTGGTAGAAATCGGTGGGCGAGCGGTCGGCGCGTGGATCCTCGTCGCGGAAACAAGGCGCGATCTGGAAATACTTGTCGAAGCCCGACACCATAAGCAATTGCTTGAACTGCTGCGGGGCCTGCGGCAGGGCATAGAATTTGCCCGGATGCAGGCGGGATGGCACCAGAAAATCGCGCGCCCCTTCGGGCGACGACGCGGTGATGATCGGCGTCTGGAACTCCTTGAAACCGATGCCCCACATCCGCTTGCGGATGCTGGCGACCACGTCAGACCGCAGGATCATGTTGCGCTGCATAGCCTCGCGCCGCAGGTCGAGATAGCGGAAGCGCAGGCGGGTTTCCTCGGGGTATTCCTGATCGCCGAAGACCTGAAGCGGCAATTCGGCGGCAGGCCCCAGCACTCTCATGTCGCGGATATAGACCTCGATCTCGCCGGTCGAGAGTTTGGGGTTGACCAGTGACGCGTCGCGCGCCTTCACCTCGCCATCGATGCGGATGCAATATTCCGAGCGCAACTTCTCCACCTGCGAGAACACCGGGCTGTCGGGATCGCACAGCACCTGGGTGATCCCGTAATGGTCGCGCAGGTCGATGAAGATCACGCCGCCATGGTCGCGGCGGCGATGCACCCAACCCGACAGGCGGATCGTTTCGCCGACATCTGCGGCGGTGAGGGCGGCGCAGGTATGGCTGCGGTAAGCGTGCATCGGGTTTTCTCCGGGAAGCGAGGTCGTTGGCGCGGCTGTGCCTAGGCCCCGGATACATCGCGCGGGGCGTGCGAAGTCAACCCCGGCTGGAGAAGGGACCGCGGGCGGCTGAGGCGGGCGGACGGGGTAGAATGAGTTTTTCTACCAGATGAAACAGGGGTGGCGGTCACAAGGTGCAGGCCATCGCCTGGTTCAGCGTCGCGGCGGACCAGGGGGCAAGGGCGCGTGTTTGAAGGCCCGCATCGGTGAGGCGGGTCGCCATGACATGGCTCCAGCCCGCATTGGCGGTGATCATCTCGGGACCGGCCCCGCAATCGCGCAAACCGCCGGAGATGGTGGCTTCACCGATGCGGTGGTTGGTCAGGCCATCGAGGGCCGCAATTTCGACCAGCGCGCCCCCCTCCATCCGCCAGACGCGCAGGGTGCGCGACAGATGCGGGCGGTCGATATAGGCGATTTCGATCCGGCCATCGCCGTCCAGATCGCCAGCACCGATCGGCGCCATCCAGCGATTGCGGCGGCCAATGAAGGGCGTGGCCGCGATCTGGGTCAGGGATTGGCCGTCGGGGGCGCTGGCATAGATCGCCAGTTGCGCGCCGAGCGTCTGGTGGCTTTGGACGACGATGATCTCCGGGCGGCCATCAAGGTCGAGATCGACGAGTCGAGGGGCGGTATCTTCGAATACCATCTCTTCAGGCAATGTCTCCGATAGGTCGCCGCAAAGTGTTTGCGCGCCCGAGGCATAGGCGTGCAGTTCGGTCCCTTCGATGGCATCGCCAAGGATGCCATGGTCGTAGCGGTCTGACGGGCCGTCATACCAGGCAAGGCTTCCATCGGGGCCTGGCACGCTTAGGCTTTCGGGCATCCGTGTGACCAGATGGGGTGAGACAAGACAGGCCAGCGCGCCACCCGACCCTGCCAGCCAAAGGCACATCCCCATCAGCGCGCCGCGAACGGGACCGAGCAGCCCGCGGAAAGGGTCACGCGGCGCCACCGGCAGCATGGCTCAGATCTGCTTTACGGGCATCTGGACGACAAGGCCGTTTAACCCATCGGTAACCTTGAGCTGACAGGTCAAGCGGGAGCGGACAGGGTCCGGCTCGTAGGCGAACTCCAGCATGTCTTCCTCCATCGGGTCGATGGCGGGCAGTTTCGACACCCAATCGGGCAAGACATAGACATGGCAGGTGGAGCAGGCACAGGCGCCGCCGCAATCGGCCTCGATCCCCGGAATACCGTTGTCGCGCGCGCCTTCCATGACGGTCAGCCCGTTGGCGACCTCTACCACATGCTCGGTGCCGTTATGTTCGATATAGGTGATCCTGGCCATCATCCGCCCCTGAAATCTGCAATCCCGGTCTAGGTAATGCACCCTGCCCCGGCTTGCCAGCAGGAATGCGCGTGAGGCGGGCGCTGCGTCACCTTGTGCTGCGCGCCAAATGTTCTATCTTTGTTCCTTGATGGAACCCCTTGCCCTAGCCCCTGACTGGCCAAAGCCACCCGATTGCCTGCCGCATCACCTGCTGCACCTGCCGCCCGAGAATGCGCGCATCTGTGTGGCGGGGCTGGTGCTGGTGCGCCAGCGCCCGGGCACGGCCAAGGGTGTGATATTCCTCACGCTGGAGGATGAATTCGGCGTCTGCAATGTCATCGTCTGGCAGAAGATCTACCTCGCTTTCCGGCGCGCCGTGATATCGGGGCGGCTGCTGCGCGTCACCGGACGGGTGCAGCGACAGTCGGGCGTGACCCATGTGCTGGCCGAGCAGGTGGAGGATATATCCGCCATGCTTGATGCCTTGGTGCATCTGCATCAGCACGCGCGCGCCGGTGATCAGCCCTAGGCTTTCCCGACGCCTCGAAACCCGCTATGGTGAACAAAACGATAAAGCAGGACAGAGCAGTCCCATGCACAGAAACCTTCATCCGACAGCCTTGAGCGGCATGGCATACCTGTCGAGCCGCCTTCGCAGCACGATATCCCTTTTGAGCCGCTTTCGCGGCACGACACTTGCGCTTGTCGCGATCGGTAGTCTTTCGGCGTGTCAATCGACCGCCCCGTTCGAGGATGATTTCACCTCGGTGATCGAGCCGCAGACGACCGTCGGTGTGTCTGGCGTGCAGGTCAGCCGCGGCTTCGGGCCGCCCGATGCCAACCCGGAAAGTTGCTACGGGCGCGAGGTTGATCCTGCCGTGATCGAGACGGTGACCGAGCATATCCTGGTCGAGGCTGAAGAAATCGACCGCAACGGCAATGTCCGCCGCCCTGCCGTGTTCCTGACCGCCACCGAGCAGCGCATTGTCGAGGATCGGCGGGAGACATGGTTCGAGACACCCTGCGCGATCGACAGCGACCCGGCCTATATCTCCACCCTCCAGCGCGCCCTGAGCGCGCGGGGGCACCACAACGGTGCCATCACCGGCGTGATGGACCGTGCCACGGTCGAGGCGATCCGCGTCTATCAACAGCCGCAGGGGTTGGACAGCGGCGTGCTGTCGCTAGCGGCGGCGCGGCAGTTGGGGCTGTCGGTCTGGGATCCGGCGCTGGCAGCCCGGCCTTCGGCGATCGAAGACTAGGTCCCACAGGCACCCAACGAAAAACCCCCGGCACCGTTTCTGGCACCGGGGGCTTGATAGCCTCGCGCTGGCCGTTCGTCACTGGACGGGCGCGGTTTCTTCTTCCTCGATGTTGAGTGCCATGAAGCGCGGGTTGCCGTCGCGCCGGATCAGGAGGAGGATGGACTTCTGTCCCGCCTCTTCCGCCGCGTCGATGCGGGCCTGCACATCGGCAGCTGTTGCAACCGGCGCCTGCGTGACTTCGGTGATGATGTCACCCACCAGCAAGCCCATTTCGGCCGCATCCGATGCCGGATCAAGCGCCTGGATCACCAGACCGCTTTCCACGCCCGTCGCGTTGAACTGCTGACGCAATTCGTCGGTCAGGGGGGTCAGCGTCATGCCGAGGATCTCGGCGGACGGCGCGGCATCGGGCGTCTCGCCCTCTGTGGCCGGCTGGTTTGCTGCCTCTTCCGTCTCGCGGCGACCAAGCGTGATGCGCAGCGTCTGGGTTCCGCCATCGCGGAACACCACGACGCGGACGGTGTCGCCGACATTCGATTCGCCGACCATTCGCACGAGTCCACGGGTGTCGGTGATATCGCGGCTGTCGAACGACAAGATCACGTCGCCGACCTCGATCCCGCCGTCAAGCGCCGGGCCGGTGGGAACGTCGGTGACCATCGCGCCGCGCACTTCTTCCAGACCGAGCGCCTCGGCCATGTCGGCGGTCACGTCCTGGATGCGGACGCCAAGCCAGCCACGCCTAGTTTCGCCGAACTCGCGCAACTGTTCCACAACGTTCGACACAACATCGGACGACATCGCGAAACCGATCCCGATCGAGCCGCCGGAGGGGGACAGGATCGCCGTGTTTACGCCAATGACATCACCATCAAGGTTAAACAGCGGCCCGCCGGAGTTGCCCTGGTTGATGGCTGCATCGGTCTGGATGAAGTCGTCATAGGCGCCGTTCAATTCGCGTCCGAAGGCGGAAATCACGCCGACCGAAACAGAGAAGCCCTGTCCCAGCGGGTTGCCCATGACCATGACCCAATCACCGACACGCTGCTCAGCAGAGGTGCCGAAAGTGACGAACGGCAGCGGCTGATCACTTTCGACCCGAAGGAGGGCAATGTCCGAGACCGGGTCGGTGCCAACAAGCTCTGCCTGAAGCTCCAGCCCGCTGCGGAACTCGATCATGATCTCATCCGCGCCCTCGATGACGTGGTTGTTGGTGACGATGTAGCCTTCCTCGCCGATCACAAAGCCCGAACCCAAAGCCTGACTGCGCCGGGGTGCGTCGCCACCGGGCCCCTGACGATCGAGGAATTCGTTGAAGAAATCTTCCAGCGGCGAGCCTTCCGGCACAATCGGTTCAGGGCCACCGGCCCGGCCTGCGACCGTCGAGGATGTGGTGATGTTCACCACCGCATCGCCGACCTGATCCACAAGATCGGAAAAGCCCGGCAGCAAGGTCGCCTGAGCGCGGGCGGGCAGCGCGGAAAGTGCCATCGCCACTACCGTCAGGGCAGCCATCACGACGCCAACCATCCGGCGCATCTCGATGGTATTGGCCTGCGGCGCAACGGCAGCCCGCGAAAGATGGCGCAGATCACGGTTTCGACCCGGGGCGGAAAGGGGAGAATTCGGTTGGATTGTCACGGCAAGATGCCTCCTGAAAAACCGTCGGGCAGGCAAAGCTGTCCCTCACATCATATTTGCGCAGTCTCGCAGGTAATCAAGTTGAGGAAACCCGCCGCAGGCGCCGGAGCCGTCACATGGGCGTGAGCGGCGGAAACGATTGGCGCAAAGGTTGCCATGGTTGGGGTTCCAAACCAATGACATTCTGCACCATCAGGCGAGGCTGATCGCCCAAGAGGTCAGGACCGCGCCCACGGCAATCGCCGCCATGCCGATCAGGCGCCGGGTTTCCGGCGATACCGAGGTCATCACCCGAAGCAGGTCTTCCAGACGCGAAGGGGCCAGTGCGAACACCAGCCCCTCGATCACCAGAACCATGCCAAGGCCCATCAAGATCGCCTGCCCCATGGCTTGGGATCACTGCGCAGGGGCCACGTCGGGGCCGGACAACGAATTGCCGCCGCCCAAGGCCGAGCCGTCGAAATACTCGAAGAACTCACTGTCCGGACTGATGACAAAGCTGGAATTCGACCCCAGCGCGTTTTCATAGGCGGCAAGTGAGCGGGTGAAATCGTAGAACTCGGCGTCTTGTCCAAAGGCCTCGGCAAAGATGCGCGTGCGCTCGGCGTCGGCTTCACCGCGGGTGATTTCCGCCTCGCGGTTCGCTTCCGAGACAAGCTCCACCACCGTCCGGTCGGCCGTGGCGCGGATGCGTTGTGCCGCTTCCTCGCCTCGGGCAATCTCGTCCGCGGCCTCCCGCTCCCGCTCGGCGCGCATTCGCGCGAAGGTCGCGTCAAGGTTCTGGCTGGGCAGGTTGGTCTGCTTCAGCCGCACGTCAAGGATTTCCACCCCCAACGACGCCGCCCGCGCGCGGGCCTGAACGGTGATCTGCTCCATCAGACCGGCACGTTCATCGGACAAGATGGTGTTCGATGTCACGCCGTCGGAACCCAGAACCGCCCTGATCCGGTCGTTGAGAATGTCCTCGATCAGAGAATCGGCGCGGCTGATGCCGCCGATGCCCACGGCCCGGTTGAACTGTTCGGTATCGACGATGCGGTAGCGCGCGAACGAATCCACCACAAGGCGGCGGTCGTCCGAAGGAGTCACCTCGGTCGGAGCGGTATCGAGCGACAGGATGCGATCCTCGTAGTAGATCACGTTCTGGATGAACGGGATCTTGAAGTTCAGGCCTGGCTCGTCGATCACTTGCCGGATCTGGCCGAATTGTAGCACCAGCGCGCGCTGGCGCTCATCCACCACGAAGATCGAGGATGATATCAGGACCACGATCAGGACAAGGATGGGAATAAGGTATGTAATCCGACGCATATCAGTTCGTGCTCCCGGTCGTAGTGGTTTCGGTGCCAGAGCGGCGCAGTTCATTGAGCGGCAGATAGGGCACAACACCCTGCCCGCCTCCGGTGGCGCTGTCGATGATGACCAGATCGGTCTCGCCCAGCACCCGTTCCAGCGTTTCGAGGTAGAGACGGCGGCGCGTGACCTCGGGGGCCACGTTGTATTCCGCCAAAACGGCAAGGAAGCGGCTTGCTTCACCAAGCGCCTCGTTCACGACACGGGCGCGGTAACCTTCGGCTACTTCCAGGATCTGCGCTGCTTCACCGCGTGCACCGGCGGTGACGCGGTTGGAATAGGCGTCGGCGGTCCGCTCGAGGCGGTCCCGCTCCTGCTCGGCGGCCTGCACGTCGCGGAAGGCGTCGATCACCTCGGTTGGCGGGTCGGCCCGGTCGAGGTTGATACGCACGACATTTACGCCGCTTTCGTAACTGTCGAGCGTCGACTGGATCAGTGCCAGCGCTTGGTCGCCGATCAACTGCCGGTCGCGGTTGAGGATCGGCGCAAGTTCGGACTGGGCGATGATCTCCCGCATGGCAGATTCCGCAACCGAGCGGATGGTGCGTTCCGGATCACGCAGGTTGAACAGATAATCGGCGGGATCGCTTATATTCCAGACCACGTCGAAATCGATGTCGACGATGTTCTCGTCGGTGGTCAGCATCAGTCCGGTATCGGACGCGCCCGAGCGGTTATCGCCGATCGCCTCGGTCCGCTCCTGCGCCGTGCCGACGACTTCGGCGGTGATCAGGGGCCACCAGGCCATATGGGGACCGTCGCCGGTGATGCGGTATTCGGACCCGAGAAACAGCTCCACCCCCTGCTCGCCCGGCTGCACCGAATAGAACGATGCGTAGACATAGGCCGCCGCCGCCAGAAGGATGCCGCCGATCCACATCACGCGCGGGTTGACCGGCTCTGCGCCGCCCGGCTTGCCGCCGGTGCCGCCACCGCGCCCGCCCATCAGGACGCGCAGTTGTTCCTGACCCTTGCGGACCAACTCGTCGATATCGGGAACCGACGGGCCTTGACCGGGACCGCCGGGCCTGCGCGGACCGTTATTGTTGCCGCCGCCATTGCTGCCATTGTTGCCGCCGCCACCGGAGCCGCCACGATCGCCACCGCCACCGCCGCCCCAAGGTCCGCCACTGTTTCCCGCCATGTGTTGTCTCACCCTCAACAAAGATCGTCTGCTGTTGCCCTATATGGGGCCAGAATTCCGGTTTGCACCTTGGTGCGGCGGTTTTGCCGCGCGAAAAGTCCCTTACGCGGTCCGAACCGGGTCCCGCATGGTCACGATCTCTTCCGACATCGTGGGGTGAACTGCAACCGTGCGGTCAAAATCCTCCTTGGTGGCGCCCATTTTCACGGCGATTCCAGCCAGCTGGATCATCTCGCCCGCCCCCGGCGCCACGATATGGCAGCCTAGGATCTTGCGGGTGGCCTTGGACACGATCAACTTCATCAGCACACGATTGGATTTGCCCGCAAAGGCGGACTGCATCGGCCGGAACGAGGTGCAGTATACCACGATTTCCTCCTGCTCGCGCGCAGCTTCTTCGGTCAGGCCCACCGCGCCGTATTCGGGCTGGGTGAACACGGCGGACGGGATCAGGTCGTGATCGACCGGTGTGGGGTTGCCCTTGAACACGGTTTCCACGAAAGCCATGCCCTCGCGGATCGCCACAGGTGTCAGGTTCACCCGGTTGGTGACATCGCCGATCGCGTAGATCGAGGGAACGCCGGTCTGGCTGTATTCATCCACCACAACCTCGCCCCGGCGCCCCACGGTGACGCCCGCAGCCTCCAGCCCCATGCCGCCCGAATTGGGTGTGCGGCCGGTGGCGAACAGGACCTGATCATAGACGCCGTCATGGCCGGTCGTCGATTTCACCCGGATCGGCCCGCCGGGAATGCCCTTGACCTGTTGCGCGCCGGCCGCTTCGGCGGGGATACCCATGGCCGCGTCGCTGCCGGTTCCGGAAATGCCCTCTTCCGCGCTCGCCGGAGCCATCTCGAGGATGTTGGTTCCCAGATGCAGGTCGATCCCCTGATCGCGCATCATCTCGGCAATCAGCCCGCGTGCCTCGTCGTCGAACCCGCGCAGGATCTGCGCGCCGCGGTAGAACTGCGTCACCTTCACGCCAAGACCCGCCATGATGCAGGCGAATTCGCACGCGATATAGCCGCCGCCGATAATCAGCAGGCGTTCAGGCAACGTGTCGAGGTGGAAGATGTCGTCCGACACGATGCCCAGATGCGCATTGGTCATCTCGGGCCGCGTCGGATGCCCACCGGTGGCCACAAGAATATGGCTTGCGGTTTTCGTGCTGCCCCCGACCTTGATGGTATGGGCGTCCACCAACTCGGCGCGGGCATCGTGGATCTCGACGCCGGAGCCCTTCAGCAGCTTGCGATAAACGCCCTCAAGGCGGTCCAGTTCGGCATGCAGGTGGTCGCGGAACCTGGGCCAGTGGAAGGTGCCATCCTGCACGTCCCAGCCATAGGCACGCGCTTCCGCAAAGCCCTCACGGTAGCTTGACGCAAAAACCATCAGCTTCTTCGGCACACAGCCCCGGATCACGCAGGTGCCGCCCATCCGGCTCTCCTCGGCCAGCGCCACGCGCGCGCCCAAGGCGGCTGCAACCCGCGCCGCGCGAACGCCGCCAGAGCCGCCACCGATGACAAAGAGGTCGTAGTCGAAATCAGTCATCAGCGTGGCCTCCGGCAGAGCTTTTCGTCGTGAAACCGTATTCCACAAGGGCACCGCCATGGCCAGAGCGCCCTGCACCGCGCCGCCGCACCTGCCCCTTCATCTTGGCAAGAAAACTCAGGGGGAGGCCGCAGGCCCGGGGGCAGCGCCCCCAAGCAACGTCGCCGCAGGACGTGCCGCAAAGGCCCCTAGTCGCGGATATCCACGAAAAGGTTCTCGGTATCGATCACATCCACCCGCTCATGCTCGACGGTACCGTTGTTGATATCGCGCACCTCGACCGTGCCATCGGCGTTGCCGATCACCAGCACATCGCAGATATCGAGGAACAGCCCGTTCTCCACCACACCAGGGATCTGGTTCAACACCAGGCTTACCTGCGCCGGCTGCGCGATACGGCGCAGGTGGAGGTCGAGGATGTAATTGCCCTCATCGGTGCGGAACGGCTGCGTGCCCGACAGGCGCAACGAGGCCGAGCGCCCCAGAACATCCACATTCGACAGCATCTCTTCGATCAAGGCCTTGGTCGTCTGCCAACCGAAGGGGATGATCTCGACGGGCAAGGGGAACGCGCCCAGGACATCGACCTGCTTGGACAGATCGGCGATGACCACCATCTGATCGCTCGCCGTCGCCACCACCTTCTCGTGCAACAACGCACCGCCGCCGCCCTTGATCAGGTTAAGGTTCGGATCATACTCGTCCGCCCCGTCAATCGTCAGGTCGAGCCAGCGCACCTCGTCGAGCGTCTTGATCGTCACGCCGACTTCCCGCGCCAGATCGGCGGTGCGCTGCGAGGTCGCCACCCCAGTGATCATCATGCCCTCTTCGCGCACCAACTCGCCCAGACAGCGCACCATCCACGCCGCGGTCGAACCGGTGCCAAGGCCCACCCGCATTCCGTCCTCCACGAATTCCACGGCGCGGCGGGCGGCAACGTATTTGGCTCTGTCGATCGGGGATAGGTCGGCCGTCATGGGGCGGTATCTCAACTTCTATGGCAGGCATGTGACATGTCTTTAGCCTGTGCTCAGTCGGGGGGCGAGTGAAAATCCGCCCCCGCCAGTGCGGTGATGGCGGCACCCAGGGCCTCGCGGGGCAGGATCAGCAGCAAACCGGGCCGATCCGTCGCAAGGCGCACGTCGGGGTCGCGCACGGCGTTGGACGTGCCGATCTTGCGCGCAGGATGCAGGTCGAGTGCATCAAACGACCATTTCAGCCCCTGCGCGCGCACCCGAACGCCGTCCATCGGGAAGAGCGACAGCCGCGTTCCCGGCGCCAGCCGCAGCAGCACCATCTTCGCGGGCACATGGAGCGTGATATCCTCAGCCCCGATCAGGATCACCGCGCGATCAGGGTAGCGCACCAGCACGTTCAGCGCGGCCAGTTCGTGATCAAGCCTCGCCCCTGAAAATCCGACCGCCAGGATCAGCGGCGCAGTAACCGAGCGGAGCGTCTTGTCGAAATCGGTGCTGTCCTGCTCCTCGATCCGGTGCAGGTGTCGGGCCGGAATGACCGCCCGAGCGGCATCCGAAAGCGAATCCATATCGCCGATCACGGCATGGGGAATCAGCCCGTTCGCCAGCAGCGCGTCGGCCCCGCCATCGGCGGCGACGAAGAAATTTGTGCGCTCCCGCACCAGATCGAACGTTGTCGCGTCGATAGGACTGCCACCGACCAAAGCAAGCGGTTCGTTGAAATCCAACGACAAACCCGCGACTTTCGTCGGTTTGGGCACGATGTTGCCATGATCTCGGTCATTCTTCACGGAATGGTCCAATTCGCGTCGCTTTTGAATGGAAACAGTTTGTTACACGTTCGACCAGAGAATGATAAATTCCGGTAACAGCCGGACGAGCAGAGTGGCAGTGACATGAGTGATGAAAACAAGATCCTGACGGTCTCCTACGGCACGTTTTCCTGTACCCTAGAGGGCTTTGACCGCCCGTTCGAGGCGATGAAGGCCATCGCTGAATATTTCCGCGACCTCGCCGCCGAAGATCGCTATTTCGGCGCCGAACCGCCCACCCCCGACGCCGAGACCCTGCACCGCATCACCGAGGCCGCGATCCAGCGCCGGGTGGAAGCGCGCATGACCGAAAACAGCCTGGTCCTGCGCCAGGATATCCCGACCGAAGCGCCCACGTTCAAGGCAGCACCTGCCGTGACCGCACGCGAAGAGATCGAGGATGCAGTCGAAAGCGTCTCGCCCGAGGCGCCGGTCGAGATGACATTGGCCGAGGCATTCGCACTGGCGGATGAAGCTGAGGCT
>JBBQHZ010000030.1:0-32708 GCA_038324445.1 Rhodobacterales bacterium
ATCGTGCAACCAGCCCGAAGAAAGGCCTGCGGGCGCGTCGGGCTTGCCTTGTGGCGCGATGGCTCGCTTGACAGTGATGCGATAGTGATCCGGATCCGGTGCGTCCGAGATCGAATAGCACCGTATCAATCTGTCCGGCACGTCCGGGCCTGCGACGGGAAGGGAAAAGGTCAGAAACTGCCCCGGCTTGAACGGCGGCAGCGGCACGCCATCTACGGCAGCCAGGGCAAAGGAACACTGGGTCTGCGCGGCATCCTCGAAGACGCGGTCCTCCACGCGAAAATCGCGCGAGCCCTCCCACGCTCTGTCCCTGACCGGCAAACGGATGCCAGCGGCGTCGACCCGAAGATCGCGCTTCGAACGCCAGACCGCGATGGCAACCCCGAGCAGGAATTGCAGCGTCGTGGCAGCGGCGATGTAGCCAAAAAGTTGAAGCGCCGTCATCCGAAGCGCTTGTAGCGTGAGCGCAACGACGAACTGGGTCGATGTCCATATATCTGCGCCAGAGCATTCCGGGGCATATCGGGCCAGTGAGTTTCGCCGCTGCCCTTTGATGCTGCCATCATATTGGCCCAAAGACGCCAAACCCTTATCGCGCAGAACCGGATGATAGGACTGATTGGGCGCGTCATTTTTTCAGTTTCTTTCAGTTGCTCGTCGCCTTTGGCAATCAATCCTCTGCCATCGTCGTTCTAGGCCGTCAGCTTCGCGATTTGGGTGACGTAGCCACTTGTGATGTTGAAGCGCGGATCTGGCGGTCGAATAAGAAGTCACTGCAAAGCCTTGTCGCTCGCCTCAACAGACACAGCCTTCGCAGAAAGCAGATATCATGCACTGATGTGGATCAGCTTGATTGTCTTGGTTAGGTGCTGGCAGTGGGATTCAAACCAGTCTCAGCTTGGACAACGCACCTGTCCTTTATCCCCCGCAAAGGCCGCGTCACTTGGTCAGAGCGATGGTCCAATTCAACTTGAAGAAGGTTCGGACGGTTTCCTGGCAAACGTCGACTCCCCGCTCATGCAGCAGGTCCTCGACGTTGCGTAGGGACACCGGGAACCGGACGGAGAACATCACGGCCAAGCGGATGAACTCGGACGACGTCTTCAAGGAGCGGAAGGGAGAGCGCGTCGTCATCGAAAGAGGCTAGCGAGCGCCTTGCCCCGGCTCAAGGCTGGTTTCTCTGACAGAGTCCGCCTTCGTAAGTCAAAGCGCGTTGGGTCCGGTGCATGTGAGGCGCAGCACACCTGAGTGGAGCGCGCTTCCGACCGCCTCCTCGAAGGCGCCCACGGCCACAACCACCGCCTCCGCCGTGGGCAGGACCGCCTTTGCCGCCTGTGCAAGCCGGTAGCCTTCTGGCAGGCGCCTGTCATCATGATCGCTCAGTTCGCCAAGGCTTCTCTGTTGGCCCCAAAATGTTTTAGGCTCTGTCCGAATGGCAGCTCCAGCCGCGTCAGTGTTGCAGAGCCGGATGATCCGCCTCAGCAACCAAGCACAGGGACCAAAATGCAATACATGCTGATGTTTTATGAGAACGACGCCGAGGTCGCTGCTCAGCGCGACAACGCTGACCGCGCCGGTCCCTATTGGGACGCCTGGAACGCCTATATGGGTGCGCTCTACCCGTCAGGCATCGTCCTCAAAGGCGACGCCCTTCTGCCCCCTGCAGCGGCAACCACGGTACGGCTCGAAGGCGGCAATCGCCTGGTGCAGGACGGACCAGTGGCGGCTACCAAGGAACAGCTGGCCGGTTATGTCGTGATTGAGGTACCGGACCTCGATGCTGCGCTCTCGTGGGCGGCGCGCTGCCCTGCGGCCACCTACGGGGCTGTCGAAGTGCGCCCCGTGCTGCAACTAGGGTAAGCGGTGGACGGCAGCCTCAAAGAACACGGGTTGCGGGCGGCGGAGAACGCTGCCCGCACCTCCTATGGGCGCCTCCTAGCGTATCTCGCGCGAGCATGGCGCGACGTGGCGGCGGCTGAAGATGCGCTCTCGGAGGCCTTTGCCAAAGCGCTCGACATCTGGCCCACGAAAGGCGTGCCAGCCAATCCAGATGCCTGGCTGTTGGTGGCGGCGAGAAACCGGCTGCGCGATAGCGCGCGGGCGCAGAAAACACGCGAACAAACGATCAGTAGCCTGCTGGTGCTGGCACCGACAGAAACCGAGGCCATGCCCATCATTGCCGACAAGCGGCTGGAGCTGATGTTTGTGTGCGGTCACCCGGCAATCGATGCGGCCGCGCGCACGCCGCTGATGCTGCAAACCGTGCTGGGGCTGACGGCCGAGCGCATCGCCTCTTCGTTCCTCGTATCGCCGGACACGATGGGACGGCGGCTGGGTCGGGCCAAAGCGCGCATCAAGGATACTGGCATCACTTTTGAAGTGCCCGGGGAAAACGAGCTGGGAGAGCGCATGGGCAACGTGCTTGAGGCCATCTATGCCGCCTATGGGCAGGGCTGGGACAGCACGGGCAGCGACGACCAGACACGCAAGGGTCTGACCGAAGAGGCGATCTGGCTGGCACGGGTGCTGGTGGAACTGCGGCCGGACGACGCCGAGGCGCTGGAACTTCTGGCGCTGATGCTGTTTTGCGAAAGCCGCTGCGCCGCGCGGCGGGTGGATGGCCGCTATGTGCCGCTGGCCGAGCAGGATACGGCACTCTGGGATCTGCCGATGGCATGCGAGGCCGAGAAGAAACTGCGGACGGCCGGCGCGCTCAAGCAGCCGGGGCGCTTTCAGCTGGAAGCGGCGATCCAGTCGGTGATGGTACAATCGCGCTGGACGGGCGCGGATATGCGCCTGCCGACGTGGACGCTGCATGGTCTCTTGGCGCAGAAGGCGCCCACCATCGGCAATCTGGTGGGGCTGGCTGCAGCCACGGCCACGGTGCATGGCCCTGAAGCGGGCCTTCATGAACTGGCGCAGCTGCCCGACGCGATGACGAGGGACTATCAGCCGTTCTGGGCGCTCAAGGCGCAATTGATGCTGCAGCTGGGCGCCGACCCGCAAGCCACTGAAATGGCTTTCCGTCAGGCCATTGGCTTGACCGAGGATGGGGCAGTGCGCGCATACCTCATCGGCAAGTCGACGCAACAGGCCGGTTGAGCAACGGGACGGGCGATAAGTCTTAATCGCTTCAGGTTCGAGGGGTCGGTCGAAAGCCTCGACCATGAAAAGTATTCTTATTCCGTAGTCTGGTGCCGGCAGACCAAATCGAGCCAGTCTCAGCTAAGACAGTGACGCTGCTTCTCATCCCGCGCAAAGTCTGTGGCGCTCAGTGAGAGCGGTGGTGCGGTTCAGATTGAAGCGGTTTCGGGCGGAGAGGCTTCGCTCTTGGTTGATGTAGTTGTGGACGGAGGCGAACCTCTGCAGACTTCTCGTGCTCTTGTGTCGATAGGGCTCGCGACAAAATGCGCCGGCATGGCGACTAAGGCACCCTTGTCTGAACCGCATGGCGAGGTATTCTTCCGCCCAGGGAGGCACAAGCCATGGGTAGATCAGAAGTATCCTTTGACGCTGAGGTATTCGCACGCACGGCTTCGCTTTTTGCCGTCAAACGGCAGGTATTTGAACCAGATGCCGTTGCGGCGTTGTCCAATGATATCGTGCGCCGCCTCGCGCGTGCCAGACCAAATGGATTTACCTTCGATGTTGCAGAGATAAGCGCAGTAGAGATTGCGGCCTTCTGCGACGCTCTCGTCCAGCCCGAACCGGAAGCTGCCCTGCAGTTCATCGAGGCACGGCGCCAGGAAGGCTTGACCCGCAACGGCGTATATCTCGGATATATCGGCGCCGCAGCACGGCACCTGGGCGAGTTGTGGGACGATAACCGGCTAAACTTCCTGCAGGTGACATACGGAACTGGCCACCTCTATGCCTTGATGCGATCCTTGAGGGCCGAGAGGGTTGCTGCCCGACCGGCATTCGACGGCCGCAGATGCGCAATGTTCGCCACCGTTCCCGGCGAGGATCACGGCATTGGGATCACTGTCGCTGCCGACGTGTTCCGGGAGGTCGGCTGGGATATCGATCTTCGGACCGATACCGATCACGATGACTTGCTGGCACATGTCGAACGCACTCAACCGCATGTTATCGGACTTTCCCTGAGTACCGAAGGCCGGATCGACGGCTTGGTGCGATTGGTCGTGGCGATGCGCATTGTCATGCCGCTCGCGATTATCGGCGTCGCCTTAGGGGGATGCCTCAACTCGAAAAAGGTTCGGGACATGGTCGACATCGACCTTGTTTTCGAGGATGCGCGTTCTGCCTGCGTCGAGTTGGATCGACTGATCTGGCTACGTGCATGATGGTGTGCAATCCTTGTGACTTCGCACCGCTCTCAGCAAGTTTCGAGCATTCGACCCATGCCACCGTCCACCGCGCCGGGTCATCATGTCTCGGGCATTGAGTTCGGCTGCCATGGCTCGGAGCTTCACATGCCCCTCGGCGCGGATTGCCTCGATGACTCGGGACAGCGCCACAGCATGTTCGTCTGCATTCTTGCGCACGGTTTCACGCTACGCGTGTCCGCCCGTCCTAGCGCGCCGCAGCGCTACGGCCCCGTTCGGATTGCCGAGCTTCACCCCGCGGACCTTCGCTGCCACCAAAGCCTCCTTGGTGCGCCGGGAGATCGCCTCGCGCTCCTGCTGGGCGACGAGGGCCATGATGCCGACCGTCAGGTCATTGGCCTCCGGTATGTCGCACGCTACAAAGCTGACGCCTGCGTCCCGAAGCGTCAGCAGGAAGGCCTCGTTCCGGCTCAGCCGATCCAGCTTGGCGATCACCAGCGTCGCCAAGGTGATCCGGGCGAGTTGCAGAGCCTTCCGCAGTTCCGGCCGGTCGTTCTTGCGCCCGCTTTCAATCTCGGTGAACCGGCCGAGGATCGTGGCGGCCAGCGCCTCTGCGTAATCCTCAATCGCCTTCTGCTGCGCCTAAAGCCCCAGCCCCGACTTCCCTTGCCTGGCCGTCGAGACCCGCTCGTAGGCCACAAGCTTCGCATTCGGGGCAGCATCCCTGACCGTGTATACACCTGCGCAACGTTCGTTTCGCTGACGAGTACGCGGATCGACTTCGAATTTGAACGCTCAAAGACGGCCATCAAGCCCGAGGGCAATTGATCTGGATGGCGTTTCTTCCTCTTCGGCCGCTCCGATTGGCCGCTCGTGGCGCGTGCCATCCTCCCCCTGAGGTGCGAGGCTCCCGTCGATGGTCCGTTCGGCGCGCATGGGCACCAGCAGGATCTCGGTGATCCGGGGCAGTGTCTCGGTCGGGTCCGTCCCCTTGGCGCTCAACCGGCTTTGTGCTGATGGCGTCAGCCCCAACTCCGCCATGTAGCGGACCATGATCTCAAGCTGCTTGTTGGCGATGCTGGGCCACAGCCGGTCTGGGAAATTGGATCTGATGGCACCGTTCTTCGGATTTGATATGCTCCCGCGCAAGCTCGTGGCTGATCGCGCAGGCGCGCACAGTCCAGCATCGCCCGTTCCAAAGCCGCGCGGGGTGGCACGGGTTGGATTTCTTCGGCGAGCCTTGCTTGGAGGGTGGGTCGGTTAACCGCCGCCGGTGGGCAGACAATGGAGGGCCTAGAAGGTGCCGTCGCGCAGGCGGTAGGCGAGAGTGCCGCGGTCACGAGGAGCGGCAGCGCCGTCGTCGAGCAGGCGGTCCTTGTCATCGCAGCATCCAGCTTAATCGACTTCGATCCAGAGCTGACGGAAGATCGATTACGATTCCTTCTCGACGCGCGACCCTGAAATCGAAGTGTTCAACCGCAGCCTCAGAAAAATATCGAAATTCCAGATACTTGAAATCTATTCACCAAATCGGCGCAGTCATGAGGTCCAGAGAGTATCGGCCCTCAGAGACCGCTTCCGGGCCTCCTGGCGACGGGGCCAGTGCTCAGCCCCTCCCGCATAACCCTCGAATATAGCGGAAAAATTCCGCCGCAGCCGGATCGGGAGAATGCTTTCGCAAAGGCAAGTGGCGGACAGACCGTCCGAAAGACATTGCAAATCAATACCTTAAGTCTCTGAAATTGCTGAAACCGACAGTTTCGCATGTTGCACTTTGTGCAGCAAAATGTGTTGCAAAAATGGAAACGGTCATGGCCTAACGACATTCAGGCAGGAAACAACCATGTTCTAGAATCCACCTAACACCATCAATGCTGTGGCCCACCGTGGCCCCGGCGACGTCTTGAAGTAGCGGAATGGATTTAGTTCGGGCATCCATCGAAGGTACGCAGGCGCCCTGCCCCAACTTAAGCCGCTACGTCGACAGAGTCCCAAGGCAAAATTCATGCCATCCACGCCGACTTAGAATCGGCCCACCAAGTTCAGGAACAAGCCACGAGATTCATAGTCGATCACTGTCGCGTCATCCGAAACAGAGCCCCACTCGAACCCCGCGCCAAGACTGATCGTGTCGTTAATATGACGATATACGCCGATGACAGCTCCAGTTTCGTCTATCCCCGTCTCCATCGTCTGAAGTAGCCTGCCTTCAGCCATGATGTCCCACATGTTGAGGATCTCGTAGTCGAGGCGCAGAGCCGTCAGTACGGCAGTGTCTTCCGTGAAGACACTCGATCCCCGAGGCGCCACCTCTGACATACGATACCCGACAATGCCCGTCACCGTGGTCCGTTCGGTCAGATCGTAATTCGCCGCGATACCCAGCACCGCGGAACGCTGTTGCGGTCCATCCGCCAAGCCGTTGGCAAATCGCTGATCTTCCGCGGACAGATCATGTATGTAGGTAAGCCGCGCAAGGATATTGAGACGTTCGTTCCGGATCGGACGATAGCCATATCCCAGTGATGCACGCAGATATTCGGCATCGGACAGGCTGCTTGCGTCCGCGTCGGAATAAATCGCGTCAAGGTTTGCAAGAAGCCGCCAATCCTCCGCAACCTGCGTGGAATAGGCTGCTGTCACGGCCCAAGTGTTGCGATCGCGGTCGGTGCCGTCGCCCTCTTCGGTGCGGTATTCAAGACGCACGCGGGCCGAGCGTTCGTCGCTTGGCGCCCATGTCGCCCCGAGGGAGAAGCCGAGGCGATCGAAATCACCACTGGCAGCATCCTCGATGGCTGCGGCTTCCATTCCGGCCGAGAAACTCCATTCTGGGGCTGGCGTGTAGGCGACGCCATAGACTTGCGTCAGGGATCTTTGATCGCCAGGGCTGTCGAAGACGTATTCGGTGAAGGACGTCATCCGTTCCGAGTAGCGATAGGACGCCCCTGCAACCAGCCGGCCGTCATTGCCCCAAGGGTCCGTGGACGACCCAAGTGTCGGGTCGAGCGAATAACTGAGATACAGTTCGTTGTTTGTGCCGGGCCGCCAGCTTGCGCGCGCATTGGCGGCGAGGCCACCATCGCCGCCGGACACCTCGCCCGAAATGCTGAACCGCTCGCTTATGTCGTAGGCGGCGCCCAGACCCGCGCGGTTGTTCTCATCCAACCCGCCAGTCACATCGACCGTACCTTGGAGGAAGCCATAGACGGTCAAATCCTCGTCTGCGGCATAGGACAACCGCACGGCCACGTCGGTCCGGGTGCCGGTCAGATCCGCATCGCCCGGCGTGGCGCGATCCAGATACGCGACTGCACCGATAACGGTCCATTGTTCGGACAGGTCATACGACAGACGTGCTTCGATATCCGTCAGGCGTTCTCCGCTATCGCGGCTGAGGTCTTCGAGGTCGACACCAAAGCGCAGCGACTCGGTCAGACCCAGATCCAACGACAGGCCATAGATCTCCTGATCGGTGGGAGTGCCTTCGCTCAGCGTCTCGAAGCCTGCCTCGCGGACCTGAGCCCAGGCCTGAAGGCCACCATCGACGTTTAGTCCCAGATCGCTGAACTGCAACCCGAGGCGGGCCTCGAAGGCCATGGATTGCACCGAGGCACCGCTCATCTCGTTGACGATGCTCAAACCGCCATCGCTAGAGGACGCGCGACCAAATCCGGGGCCGTCCGATTGCGCAATTTCCACCTCGATGAAGCTGCTGTCGCCCAGGGCGACGCGTGCATCGACGGCGACAACATCCTGACGGTCGGCGCCGGTTTCGTCCGACGTGATCGTCGCACCCAGGCGGACCATGTCATTCACCCAACCTTCAACGCGTCCTCCGAACGACGCATCGCCCACTGCGGTAGTCGGTACATATTCATACTGAACCACGAGGTTCAGAATGCGCTCGGCTCCTGCCCCGCTGATAATCGTTCCGTCGCCCGCGCCGCTTTGCAGGGGGCGCGTCAGGATCAGGACGCCTTGCAGGTGATCGACGACGAAATCCTGACCTTCAACCAACGTGCGGGAAGACACGACAAAGCCGGTATCGGCATCCGCCTCTTCGATGCGGACCGTGCTGGATCCGCCGATGATGTCGCGCCGAGATAGAAAGTAGAGCGACCCACCGGTGCCGCGCAGGATGTCGCGCTGCGGCAGGCTATCGGGGACGGCGGCGTAGACGCTGGCCGAGAAGCGCGGTGCGCCGTCGCCGGTGACGCCAACGCTGCGATAGTCGAACGCCGCGCCATAGAGATCGCGCGACGTGCGGACCAGACCGGAGCCTTCGATCCCAGCCTCAAAATCGCCCCAGGTGAACCGGGACCGCTCAGTCTCCAGGCTGAGGTAGAGATTGCCCGAGGTCGGCGTGCTGTCATACCAGGTGCTGTCATCGCCATAAGTCGGGTAGAGATCACTGCCGTCTTCGCGCAGACGGTCCAGGACCCGCAGGGGATCGCGATCATCGAGGCGGCTGAAGATATCCTCCAGTGGGCCGTGGGTCGTGTCAGCCGATCCGATGATCCTCCAGCCGCGGGCGGTGTAGCCCGACACATAGAAGGCGGCGCGGCCATCGGCGTAGAATTCGGGATCATCGTCCGCGGGCCCGCCTTCCGTGGCACCAACGGTGATGTCGATCAGGCCGGTGCGGAACCAGTCGGATTGCGGCACATGGACGTCGCGCAGAAAGCGTTGGCCGTAGGCCTCCACTTCTACCACGTTGTCGCCCACGGGCAGGATACGGCTGATCACGGCGTTGCCTCCAGCATCGACGATCACCGTGTCGCCCATCACCTCGATGGTGTCGCCGGGGATGGCGTTGGCCGCTGAGACCACGACGGTGCCGCCGCGCACTCGAATGTTTCGGATCGCCGTGCGATCTTCGCCCTCGCCCGCCGCGGAATAGATATCCACGCCGGACGCGGCTGCATCATCTTCGCGGACCAGTGCGCGGGGCACGGTCTCATCGAACCTGCCACCGGAATCATAGACACGCAACGTGTAGGAGAGGTGGTCCGGGCCGCCCGCAGGCATGACCCAGTCGACGCTTCCGTTCGCCGAGACCGGAACCGTGGCCACGACCACGCGACCGGGACGCGTGCGGTCGAGGATGCGAATCTCCGCCCGCTCGATATAGGCAGGATAGTTGGTGGAGGCGCGGAACGACACCGTCTGACCGGCAGCGTAACTGGTGCCCTGATCGGCAGTCAAAACGTTCAGCAGGCGCGTGCGTTCCAGCGTGTCGAACTGGACCGTCAGATCCAGCAATCGCAGCGTGCTATCCACCGGCGCACGACCCGGCAGATAGGGCGGCGTGGCACCCGCAATAACCTCGCCTCCAAGCGAGATCGAAAAGCCGGTTTGCCCGAACTGCCCCGATTGGCCGATGGCCGCAGAGCTGAGCGCGAGGGTGGAGATCATGGCCGACGAAGCGGTAAGTCGATAGAGTTTCATCGGTTCAGTTCCCTCCACGTGCGATCGTCTGAGTGATGTTCAATCGACCTCGCCCGACATCGGACCATTGTCTTGCGATTTCCGCCTGCACCACCGCCATCGACCCGCGCCCCGCCGCCACCATATCCGCGCCAGCATGAGCGGGAACGTGATAGACCAGCTCCACCCGAGTCCGGTCGTCTGCCAATCGCTCGACCATCGCCGCGATGCCGTGCTGCAATTCCAGTGTCAGGCCTCCGCCATGGTCGAAGGCTTGGGCGTTCAGATCGACCCGCATCATCTGCGACAGACGTGCGCCGAAATTCATTTCGGTCATCATGCCGGGTGTCAGGCGCATCACCCGCGGGTTCTGCGTCGTCATCGCATAGCCAAGGGGCAGCGTCCGCTCATCCAGACTGAGCAGGAAGTTCGATCCGCGATCCGCCGGAAGGGCGGCACAGGGCACCGAGAACAGGCCGTTTTCGTCGGTGGTGATGACCAAACCGTCCAGCGTGACGATCCGCACGCCCGGCAGACCCACTTCATCCGTCAGTTCTCGCACGATATCTTCGATCTTGTGATCTTCGACCGGGTCATCCGGGATTTCGTCTGCCTCGTAGGCGTCTTGATAACCGTCGCCGTCCAGATCGTCGAAGACCCGGCCGATCACGTCTCCGCAGTCGAAGATCGGTTCGGGCAGCACCCGCACGGTGGCCCGCGCTGGCCCTGCCACAAGGCCGAATACCGGATCGAGGACGATGGCCTCGTTCACGTAGACGCCGGGATTGGTTCCGTTTAGGATCCGCGCCAACAATGTTACGACCACTTCCTGACCGGGAGCAAGATTGATACCCGGGAAGGAAATGACCTGCCCAACCACGTTGGGAACAGTGTCCACGCCGTCGACTTGCGCACTGTCCTCCACAAAGACCAGTCCGGCGGGCAGAGTGTCCACGATGGTCTGGTTCACGGCTGGGAAGGAATTGTTGTTGAGCAACCGGATCGTGTAGGGCACGAGGGCGCCCCTCCGGACCGTCTCATCCGGTGTGGTTTTTGTCAGCACCAGGCCGTCAGAAGGGTCGGGAGGCGTTGCAGTAACAGAACTGTCGTCTGATACGCTGAGCAGATTGCCCGGCCCGTAAAACCCGGTCGCCGTCGCGGTATTGGTTACGACACCGAAGTTGGCCACATCCGCCGCGGTCAAGGCGTAAGTCGCCGTGAACGTTGTGGAATCGACATCGGTGCCATCGGCGGCCGCGGCCGGGTTCATCACCGGAATCGGACCACCCGCCTGAACAACACCCGGAAGCGCATCCGTGACGACAACATTGAAAAGCGGCACATTGCCCGTGTTGGTCACGGTGAAGGCGTAGCTGATGATGTCGCCCACATCGGCTCCGTCATCCAGTGACGTCTCATCGGTGATCGATTTGACCAATTCAATGCCCGGCACCTGTGCCAGCGGATTTGTGACGGTGCTGTCGTCGGTCACCGGATCGCCGACCGGTGGCGTGCCCGAAACGGTCGCGGTGTTGATCACCTCGCCTGCGGTCAGATCGGCGGGCACCAGCGCATAGGTCGCGGTGAAGGTGGTGGTGTCGGTATCGCCGGGCTCGATCACGGCAGGACCACCTGTCACCACCACACCCGGCAGCGCATCAGCAATCGTTACGTTTGTCAGGCTGACGTTGCCTGTATTGGTGACCGCGAAGGCATAGGTGATGACCTCGCCCACTTGGGGCGGATCCGACAACGCCGAGGTGTCCGCCGTCTTCACCAACTCGATCGACGGATCCTGCGCCAGCGGTGTGGTCACCACATCATCGTCGGTGACCGGATCGCCCACCGGCGGCGTGCCGGTCACGGTCGCCGTATTCACCAACGAACCGAGGTCCAGATCCGGCTGTTGCAGCGCATAGGTGGCGGTGAAGGTCGTGGTATCGGACTGACCCGGCGCAAGCAGCGGGATCGGGCCGCCGACCAGCTCGATGCCGGGCAGCGCGTCGGTCAGCGTCACATTGGTCAGGTTCACGTTACCGGTATTCGTCACGGTGAACGAATAGGCGATCTCTTCCGTCTCCAGCGGCGGGTTGGACAGGGCGGAAGTATCGGCAACCTTCACCACCTCAATCGAGGGGGTGGAGCCGACGATAACAGGGGTAGGATCGTTCTCGCCCGCCTCGTCAGGATTGCGGTCGCCATCGGGGTCGGGGTTGGTGCCGTCGTCGGACACATCGCTTGGGGTCTGGCCGGACGCTTCGCCCACGCCGGTCACCGAAGCCTGGTTCTCGTATTGACCGCCCGACGGGGCCTGGACCGTCGGCAAGGGATCGGTCGGTTGAACCCGAATGGTGAAGCTGATGGTGCACGATGCTCCGATATCGAGCGCGAAGCCCGAGGCCAGCACGGTATCGCCCGCGCCATTGAACGCCGCGTTGGCGCCGCCGCAGCTGCCCGTGGACGTGGCAACGATCGCATAGGTTCCAAACGCAAGGGTGTCCGTGGCCGGGTTCGCGGGCGTCGCCAGCGTGCCGAACAGCGGCTCTCCCCCCGCCAAAGGATCGGTGACGGAGATGTTGATCAGCCGCTCCAGGCTCAGGTTCTCGACCACCAGATCGAATGTCGCCGTGAACGATCCGTCCGCGTTGGTGACCTGACCCGCAAGCTCCTTGGCAAGGCCGATCGTGGCCTGCGGGATAAAGGCAAAGTCGTAGTCAATCGCGTCGGTGTCATCCGGCAAGGTGATCGCGTTGATCGTATCCGGCCCAACAGCGGCGCCGCCTTCGGAGCCGGGCGTATCAATTCCGTCGGACAACAGCGGCTCGGCGGGCGTTCCGCGCGTGACGGTGTAGGTGCCCGCCGGCAGGAACTCGAACAGGTAATACCCATTGATATCCGTTGTCGTCGTGCGTGTGATCGTGCGCCCGTCTTCCGACAGCCCCGTCAGCGTCACAGGCACACCCGTTATCAGAGTATCGGTGCCATCAAAAACGCCGTTATTCGCAAAGTCGCGGAAAATCGTGCCCGCCAGCGACGAGGAGACGACATCAACCGGGCCGGTAACCGTGTCATTGCCCACCGACTCGTCGCGCGAGGTGGTTGTCACAGTGGCGGAGTTCACAAAGGTCTGTGGCTCGGACGTGACCGCAATTACCTCAACAGGCACGATGATCGAGAATGTCTCGCCCGCGTTCACGGTTCCCAAGTCACATCTGAACGTCCCATCGGGGATCGTCAAAGTCGGTGTCGTGACACCCGGGATCAGCACGCCGGTATCGCCAGCCATTCCGGTGCAGGTGCCGCCGGGGAAGGTCGTGGTCGGTGTGCCGGTCAGAACCATATTGGGCGGCAGCAGGTCCGTGACGACTACATTATCGGCTTCCGCCAGACCCGGCCCGCTGTTGACGCGGCCGACGATTTCATAGGTGAAGTTGTCCTCCAGCGCGACCGTTGCAAGCGACGGGGTCTTCGACACCAACTGGATATCGGTCCGGGTGCGCACCGTTGTCCGCTCGGACGTCGAATTGTTGCCCGGACGGAAATCGAAGTTGTTCAGGATCTCGAACGAGC
Source organism: Rhodobacterales bacterium (assembly GCA_038324445.1). GTDB lineage: Bacteria > Pseudomonadota > Alphaproteobacteria > Rhodobacterales > Rhodobacteraceae > Gymnodinialimonas. Next base: position 13,287 of record JBBQHZ010000030.1, read on the forward strand.
TGATTTCGACCATGTTGATGGAATCGCCCTTGCTCAGGCCAATGGCCACGACCTCGATGTCGAAGCTGTCTCCTGCGGCCAGGAACGGGAAATCGCAGATCAACGTCCCGCCTGTGCTGCCCGTTGCGGGCAACGGCAAGCGGCAGGTGCCGGGACCGTCGATTGTGACGCTCTGAAAGCCCAAATGCTCCGGCGGCAAGGTGTCTGTGACAACGATCTGCTCGGAATTGGATGGGCCGTCATTGCGCACGTTGATGGTGTAGGTGGTGGTTTCGCCCACGACCAGTGGATCTTCATCGTCGCTCTTGCTGACAGCTAGGTCGACCCTTGGCGCCAGCACGGTGGTGGTCGCAGTGTCGGTATTCGGCTCGACATCATTTTCAGGGGTCGATGTCGACGCAATTGTGCCGAGGTTCGTCAGATTGTCCCCGATCTGATCATTCACCGGTTGCAGCACAACCGTAACGGTCCGCTGCTGTCCATTGTTGATCTGCGCGATGGTGCACGTCAGCAGATCGTTCACACCGGCCACAACCAGATCGCCCTCCGTCAGGGTGGTCGTACACACCCAGGAAGGATCGCCGGGCGATGGTGGCGCTCCGGGTGTCACCGAAACGAAGCGCATGCCATCCGGCAACGTGTCCGTCAGCACCACATCGCGCGCATTCGACAGCCCCGTGGGCACAACCTCGGCGGAGAGCGTGAAGGATACGTTCTGGCCCGCAAGGGTCTCTGTCGCGCTGACCGTTTTCGCGATCGTCAGATCCATCACCCGCGTTTGGGTGAAGCTGGTGCTGGACGAATTCGATGCCGAGGACACATCGGGGTCGGGGGTGGTCGCCGATATGATATTGGCGGTGTTGGGGATGGTGGTCAGGTCGGTGCCGTGGCGGACCTGAACCGTGATGATCGGACAATCGACGCCCGCCGTACAAGGCCGCAACTCGACGGCGGTACAGGTCAGAAGGCGCCCGCGCCCACCACTGGTGACGCTGGAACAGGTAAGCCCGTCGACATTGGGTCCCGCAACGATCACTTCGCCCAAATAGGCCGGATCGACCCCGCCGTTGCGGTTGTTGGCAAGGTTCAGGAACCGGTCGGTTAGCGTCACGTTGAGCGATGGCGTGCCATCGGTCGAAAGGTTCACCATTTCCAGAGTGTAGGTCTGCACCTCACCGGCGGCCAGCGTGGGTTCTGCCACCGATTTGTTGACCGAAATGTCCGCGGAGGCGTCCGGGGCGTTGACCCCGATGTCAAACGTGACCGTGTTGTTGCCGGTATTGGGTTCGACGAAAGTGGGATCGGTGGATCCGACAACCATCGTATTCGTAAGAACCCCGGTAGCGCGCGGAATGGCGGTCACTGTCACCACTGGTGCCGCTGCACCCGCAGCCAGCGGGCTGGCCGCTGTGTAGGTCCGTAGACATTCAATCGTGACGCCGCTTGCATCGGGCAATGGCAGGCCTGGGGGAACCGTGTCACACACCCACCCGGACCCGGAAAATGCCGTCAGCTCCAGTCCGGCAGGAAGCACATCGCGCACGAACAACTCACCTACGAAGGGCGCATTGCCCAGATTTCGGGCGGTCAACGAGAATGTGTAGGGGTTGCCGACAACACCAAGCGCAGGGCTTGGGCCGGTTTTGAACGCAGCCAGATCGACCACAGGATCGGTGATCGTTGAGGTGATCGCTGCGGTGTTATTATTGGTATTTTGCTCAGCCGGGCCGCTTGTGGACGCAATCGTCACTTCGCTTACGGCTGTGCCCGGTGCAATCGCGATTGTCGGGATGACGATATCACCAAGATCGACATCCGCGCCCGGTCCGGTCCCGGATGCACGGGTAAACGTCAGCTCGTTCCCGTTCTGCACCACGGTCCAACCCGATGCCACGATCGGGTTCAGAGGATCGAGTTCGAAGTTCGGGGGAAGGACATGCGTAACCGTGATGTCTTCGGGGTTGTCCCCGGTATATCCCGGCGACAGCGTGAACACGACCGCATCGCCAGTCAGGACGTTGGGCCCGGTGTCGCGCGTGATGTCAACGAACAGATCGACGCCGGGGGTCACCAGGATATTTTGGTTGTCACCGTTGTTGTCGGCGATGGGATCATCAGGCGTCGTCGACGCAACGCTCGTGGTCGCCGCAATGTTCGAGCCGGAGCCAACCGTGATCTGCCCGGTAAAATTGAAAGTCGCGGTTTCGCCGTCAAGCAGATCTGCCGTCACGACGCAGGTAATCAGCCCGCCGGACTGCAAACAACCGGGAGCCAGATCAGCGATCTCCAACCCCGGCGGCACCGGAAACTCCACGGTGTAGCCTTCGGAATCGTTCGGCCCCAGATTTTCAACTGTGATCGAAAACGGGATCGTCGAGCCGGCTGCGGCCTGGGCCGGCAGGTTCAGCTCAATCGCCAGATCCGCGCCCGAGTTGACGGTGACTTCCACCACTTCTGTGTTGTTTGATGTGCTGCCGTCGACGCCATCATCATCGCGCACCAGAACGGTGAGCAACACCGCATCCGCGACGTTGGCAGCCGAGGTCAGAAGTTGCGCGGTAAAGGTCGCGGGAGTGTCTTGCGGAAGTTCGGGCACATCGCACACCACACGATCACCGGCGATGGCGGGCAGCGGAGTTCCGGCCGGAAACGGCGCAACCGCACCGGGCGGCACAACGCGACAATTGCCGACCGCCAAAGGCGCACCAGGGGTTGTGCCGGTCAGCGTGGTTCCGGGCGGCACAGTGAATTCGAAAATGGTCGGCGGAGCCAGGTCAGGTTCGCTGTTTATTATGGCGATCGAATAGTCGATCGTCCCGCCAGCCGGGATCGGATCGGGGGCGGCAGAGATGTTGATCAACCAGTCGACACCTTGCGCCTGCGCCTGGGATGCTGGCACGAACGCCGCCATCATGGTGGCAATGAAAAGGATCAACGTGAAAGCACGCCGCAATGACGTCTTGCATCCCGTTCCGAATGTGGATGTCATCGCATGTCCCCGATGGCAGTACTAGTTTGGACCACTACCGTGACCGTTCAAAAAACCACGTATTTAGTGCCCAACTTCGCCGTGTTTCTACATATTGTAGCGTCGCACACAAGACACGTTGCTCGACCGTGGTGGAGCATTGGCGAGACTGTTGCCCGAAAGCCATTCTCAGTAGGTAGCGGAAACAGTATAAGAGCATAAGCGTCTCGTCTGACCGCCCATTCCTAAGGGCATTCCAGGGGAGCAGTCCATCGACCCTGGTGATCTTGTAGTCCGGAATGCGGGCCAGCGTATCGGCCAGCCACGCCTGCGGATCGACGCCATTCAGCTTGGCAGTCTCGATCAGAGTGTACGCGATAGCGGCGGCACGGCCACCGGTCAGCGATCCGACGAAGAGGTAGTTTTTTCGACCGATTGCAAAGGATCGCATCGCCCTTTCGGCTGTATTATTATCCAACTCCAGAACGCCGAGGTCGAGGTATGGTCGGAGCCGATTCATGTGGGCCGACAGGGGTGCTGTCAGACGGACGCTGTCAGACTAATTGGAACCAGTCTCAGCTAGGACAGTGCTGCTGCCGCTTAATTCGTGCAAAGGTCGCGCCACTCGGACAGAGCGGCGGCACGGTTGAGCTTGAAGTTGGGTCTTCTGGAGAGGCTACGTTCCTGATTGAAATGGTTGGAGTCCGAGGTGGGGACGGAGGCGAACTTCTGCAAACTTCGCATGAGCCTGAATCGAAGCATCGCTCGCTCCCGTCGTCGGAACGGCAGGTGTGGCTAAAAACCGGCCTTCAATTTCCAGACCAGTCTGATCGACGCCGTCGCCCGCTGGCTGGCCCTCAACCCCGACTGGGCAGGCCGCACCCCCCTTTCCCGGCCAATGGACGGCATGGACGAGGCGGCGCAACTCTGGGTCGGGCCTGCACCGACCTTGACCAATCAACCGCCGCCCGACGGTAAGCGTCCGGCGTCACTGCTCTGCCGCGCATAGAGAGTGTTCGATAGTGTCCGCTTTGGATAGCGGACACTATGGGGCGGTTGATGGCGCGTCGGACGAAGCGGTTGTGGACGGACGAAGAGAAGCGTTCGATCTGTTTTCAGACGGCGGCACCGGGGGTCTCCGTGGCGCAGGTCTCACGGCGTTATGCGATGAACGCCAACATGGTCTTCAAGTGGCTGCGCGACCCTCGTTATGCGCCGGAAGCTGGGTAGATGGTCACCTTTTTGAAGTCAACGGATTTGCTTCGGTTTTGTCCACACCCAAGCATGATTGAAAAAGGTCTTTCTTCTGCCTCCCTTTCACGCTTAGGTTTGCTTCCCGCTAGGTTGCAGTCAGCTTGATAACTTGGCCTTTTGCCCCGGTTACATACCCCGACCACCGCTCCATCAACACTCGCCGCCGATCCAGCAGATCACTTCTTGCATATGCCCGTTCAACATCAGACCCGACCTTGTGTGACAGGCTCATTTCCGCCAACTCGCGCGGAGCGTTCGCCACCTCGCCCGCCCAGTCGCGAAAGGTCGACCGGAAGCCGTGCACCGTGACACCCTCAACGCCCATCCGGCGCAACAGCATCAGCATGGCCATATTGGACAAGGGCTTGTGACGCTTCTGGCCCTCAAAAACCGCTTCCGATTGAAGCGCCTTCAACGGCTCCAATATCTCCAGCATGGCGTCGGTCAGTGGCACGCGATGATCTTCGCCGGTCTTCATCCGAACCGCTGGACAGGTCCACAACCGCGCATTGAAATCCAACTCCTCCCAGCGCATGCCCAAGACCTCTCCCGTCCGCGAGCCAGTAAGGCAAGTGAACATCAGAGCCTTTGCCGCCATCGCGCTCCTCCCCTGCAAATCCGCATAGAACGCCGGGACGTCCTGCCAGCGCATCGCCTTGTGGTGCGTCACCTTCTTTTTCACCTTTGGCAGAACATGCCCATCGCGGATCGCAGTCACCGGGTTCTCACCCTCGCGCAGACCCTTGGACCGCGCCACGTCGAGCACCGTCTTGATCCGTTGTGATAACCGTCGCGCCGTCTCATGCTTATCTGTCCAGATAGGCGAAAGGCACATCAGCACTTCGGGCTGGCCGATGCTATCAATCGGCATCCGCCCGATCTTCGGAAACGCATAATCACGCAGAGTGTTGATCCATTGCTGGCCGTGCTTGACGTTCTTCCATGTCGGCATTCGGTCAATGTGAACTTGTTGGGCGACTTCCTCAAACGTCGGGATCGCGCGCGAGGCATTGAAGCGCGGGTTAAGTCCCTGCTTCGCCATGCGCCGATATTCCAGTGCACGGTCACGCGCCTGATTAATCGTCACGATATCCGCTCCGCCCAGCCCGAAGTCGGTCCTCAAAGGCGCGCCCTTGGCGTTTCGTTGACCCCTCACTGTAACGCGCACGATCCAACGCCGTGCGCCGGAAGGATCGACTACCAGATAGAGGCCGTTGCCGTCGCCATGCCGCCCTGGGCGAAGGTTCTCCACCAGCTTCTTTGTCAGCTTCCCTGCCAGCGCCATCTCTCATACCACTCTTCATACCACTCAAGATGTCAAAATGGATAGAAGCGAATGAAACTAAACGCAACTGTCGAAGGCCACCAATCCCAACAAAATAGAGCGAAAGGGCCACCAGAGGCGACCCGATCAAACTCAGATTATTGGTATGGTGGCGGACAGACAGGGATTCGAACCCTGGAGACGGTCTCCCGCCTACACACTTTCCAGGCGTGCGCCTTCGACCACTCGGCCACCTGTCCGTGGGGATGGGGGATACTAGCCAAGGGGCGACCGTGCAAGGGGCAGATTGGCGGGAAAACCCGTTGAGCAGAATACCTGTCGGTCAAATCGCCCCCGCCACCAACTCGATCGTGACGCGCCGGTTCTGGCGGCCCTTGTTCTCGATCTTGGTGATGGCGATCTTGCCGATCTCGGAGGTGCGCGCCACATGGGTGCCGCTGCAGGGTTGCAGGTCGATTGACCCCTCGCCCGCGCCGATCCGCACCAGCCGGATGCGGCCCGCGCCGCGGGGCGGTTGCACGGACAATGTCTTGATCAGACCGGGATTGGCATCGAGTTCGGCCTCGCTGATCCACTCGACCGAAATCGGCAGATCGCGGGATATCAGGGCGTTCAACCGCCCCTCGAGGATTGCCTTGTCCTCGGGCGCATCGGGCATGTCGAAATCGAGCCGCCCTTTGTCGGCCCCCACGGCCCCGCCGATCACCGGCAGCGGGATCACCACGGAGAGAAGGTGCAACGCGGTATGGATGCGCATGTGGCCATGCCGGCGGTCCCAATCAAGCCGCTGGTCCACGTCCACGCCGATCTCCGGCATCGGCAAAGGCTCGGCCGGGATCAGCACGATCGCCCCGTCCTCGCCCTTGACCGTAGTGGCGATCACGATGCGCCCGTCGGTCCAGTCAAGGATGCCGCTGTCGCCTGGCTGCCCGCCGCCACGCGCATAGAAGATGGTGCGGTCGAGAATGATGCCGCCCTCCCCGGTTACCCCGATGACCCGCGCGGGGGCGGATTTGCGGTAGGGCTCTGCAAGAAACAGCGGCTCGGAGGACATTTACGCATCTTTCGTGGTGGAAACAGAATCGGAGGCGAGCGGCACCTTGCGGACGGACTCCACCAGTGCCTCGGGGTTGCGGAGCCAGATGTCACGCTGCCGGAACGGGATTTCGATACCTTCGGCCACGAAGCGTTCGGCGATCCGGTGGTTCACCTCGGTGCGGACATCGCCAAGGCGGTTGACGTCGCGCAGGATCAGGCGAATGCGGAAATCGAGGCTGTCGGCCCCGAAACCCATGAAATCCACCCCCGGTTCGGGAAAGCGGGACACATCGGGATGGCTTTCCGCAATCTCCTGCAAGATCTTGCCCACCCGCCGCGTGTCGGTGCCATAAGCCACGCCGACGTTCAGCATTACCCGGCCGACGGTATTGCCGCGCGTCCAGTTGGTGACGGTGCCCGAGATGAAATCGGCGTTCGGCACGATGAGATCGGTTTTGTCGAAGGTCTCGATCCGGGTCGAGCGGACAGAGATCGCCTTGACGATCCCCATATTGCCGTTGACCTCGATCCAGTCCCCCTCGGAGATCGGCCGCTCGATCAGCAAGATGATGCCGGAAACGAAGTTGGACACGACGTTCTGAAGGCCGAAACCGATGCCGACCGAAAGGGCACCCAGTACAAAGCCCAGCGCCGTCAGGTCGATGCCCGCGCTGGTGACGGCGATCAGGGCGGCAAGCCCGACCCCGACATAGCCCACGCCCGCCGTCAGGGCATTGCGCGCGCCCACATCCATGCGGGTGCGCGGCAGGATGGTGGATTTCAGTGCGCCCTGCAAAAGGCGGGTGATCAAGATGCCCGCGCCAAAGACAATCACCACCGCCAGCACGATGCCGGGTGTGATGCGCGTATTGCCAAGGGTAAAGCCTTCCAGCGCGCGAACCAGCAACTCGCCCAGACGGTCCGGGCGCATTCCCCATGACACCGCCAGAACCGGCAGTGCCAGCAAGAACAGGCCCATGTTGACCAGAACCGGCAGCAGCGCCTCGCTCGCGGCCTGATGGGTGGTGCGGAACGCCAGCGCGTAGAGGTCTAGCGTCACGGCATGGAGGGCCAGAAGCACCCCCAGCACGAACAGGGTCAGGGCGGTCGGCAGCATCAGCGCCTCGGCCGCGTTGACATATCCCGCCAGTCCCAACAGCGGACCCACCACCGCAATCACCGTCAGCGCTGTCGTCATTATGCCGAGAACGCGCGGTGTGAAGCTGGAGCCCTCGGCAACGGTCGAATTGGTGCGGAAGCGGCGCAACAGACGGCCAAGGCGCAGGTAGACCAATCCAAGCCCGAGATGAACCGGAACCACCAGCACCCCGCGCGCGGCGGGGGGAACCACGTTCAGGTCCGCCACGATTTGCGCGAAGTTGGCCATACCGGTCAGCAGCCCGATCAGAAAGATCACCCAGCGCGCGATGTTGCGCTGGCTGCGATTGGCATCGAAGGCGGCGGCACGCTCGCCGTGATCAGGAAAAAGACGCCCGGCAAGCCAGAGCGCGGTATAGACTGCGGCGATCAGCGCCAGTGTCGCGCGCAAGATCGTCTCGCCCCGCATCGAAAGCAGGCCCGATACCTCGAAGGCTTGCACGATCATGACGAAGCCAAGGACCGGCAGCACCAGTTGCCCCAGCGAAACCATGAAGCCCAACGCGGCGCGGCCGCGCCGCCCGTCACCGTCAAGGAATCGGTCGCCAAGGCGCGACACCCAAGCCCTGCCCCGCAAGATGATCAGCAGGCCGATCAAGATCAGCGCCAGCAATATCGGCGCATTGTCCGCGAGCGCGGCGCGGGTGGCCGGATCGCCGCCGCGCCGTTGCAGGTCAGCGTTGAGAGAGACCGTCAGGTCGATCATGGCCCGCAAGGCCGTGGCCCAGTTGACAGGGTTGAGCGCCGACGGCTCCCATTCCATCAGTTCCTGTGTCTGGCGTTCCAGCAACAGCGCGTCGATCTCGGCGATCAGGCCATTGGCACGGTTGAAGGCCTCGTTCGCCTGCACCTGCGGCGCTTGCGCCTGGGCCAGGCGAGTCTCCAGAATGGCACGACGTGCCACAAGCGAGGGGGGCTCGGCCGCCCCGTCGGCAGGTTCAGGCCCCAGCGCGTCGATCTGCGACTGGACGGTCGCAATCCGCTCGGTGGCGGCGGCGCTGGCAGCAAGGAACCGCGCGCGCCACCGCGATACGTTGGCCCGCTGCGTCTCGAAGAACGCGGTGGAGGCGACGCCCCCCTCGATCAATCGCTCGATATCGTCGGCTGCATCCGCCCAGGCGTCAAAGTCGATGTCGTCTGACGCGGGTACTGCGGCGGTTTGGGCATGGGCCGTTCCGACGACGCCGCCCAAAGGCACCGCCAGAAGGCTGGTCAGCACCAACAGAAGGGCAACAAGACGGGAGCGCAAGCCAAGCCTCATCCGGCGAACACGCTTGGCACATCCCGACCGGGGCCATCCATCCATGCGGGAACCGGCAGGCCCTTTTCGCGCAGGAATTCGGGGTTGAAAAGCTTGGATTGATACCGCGTGCCATAGTCGCACAGGATGGTGACGATGGTATGCCCCGGCCCCATCTCCCGCGCCATGCGCATCGCGCCCGCCACGTTGATCCCGGACGAGCCGCCGAGGCAAAGTCCCTCATGCGCCAGAATGTCATAGACGATCGGCAATGCCTCGGTGTCGGGGATCTTATAGCAGACATCGGGGGTGAAGCCTTCGAGGTTGGCGGTGATGCGCCCCTGCCCGATCCCCTCGGTGATGCTGTCGCCACCGGCTTCCTTGCCGGTGTAAAGCTTGTAGAGACCCGAGCCTTCAGGGTCCGCCAGCCCGATCTTCACCCCCTTGGGTTGCAACGCCATGCCCACGCCCGCCAGCGTCCCGCCGGAACCCACGGCGCAGACGAAGCCGTTCACGCGACCCTCGGTCTGGTCCCAGATCTCGGGGCCCGTCATCTCGACATGGGCTTGCCGGTTGGCCACGTTGTCGAACTGGTTGGCCCAGATCGCGCCATTGGGATCGCTTTGCGCCAGACGTTCGGCCAGACGGCCGGAATACTTCACGTAGTTGTTGGGGTTGGAATAGGGCACGGCAGGCACCTGGATCAACTCGGCCCCCGCGATGCGGATCATGTCCTTCTTTTCCTGGCTCTGCGTCTCGGGGATGACGATCACCGTCCGGAACCCCAGCGAGGCACCGACCAGAGCAAGGCCGATGCCGGTATTGCCCGCCGTCCCCTCGACAATCGTGCCGCCGGGGCGCAGGGTGCCGCGCGCGACCGCATCGCGGATGATGTAGAGCGCGGCGCGGTCCTTGACCGACTGGCCGGGATTCAGAAACTCTGCCTTGCCCAGAATCTCGCAGCCTGTCGCATCGGACGCGGCATGCAGGCGGATCAGGGGCGTGTTGCCGATGGCAGAGGCAAGGTCGGTATGGATCGTCATGGGGCCTGACACCTTTCGGGGCGGACTTCGGTTGGGGCCAAGGGATAGGCGCTTGCGCCGGGCGCTTCAACCCAATCGCACCGTCGCGCGCAGGCGGTCACGGTGCAGCATCAGGTATTGCATCGTCAGGATCAGCGGCGCGTTGGCCATGTCGCCCTCTGCCAGCAGTTTGCGCGCCAGATCATAGGACACCAGATGACTGAGAATATCTTCGCCCTCACCCTCATGCCCACCCAGACCCGCCGCGGAATCCGGCAGATCGGCGATGCCGAGATAGGAGAACAGCACCTGCCCCACCCCGCCCGGCGTCGGATAGTAGCGCCCGACAAAATGCAGCGCGCCAAGCGTCAGGTTGGCTTCTTCCCGCGCCTCGCGGCGGGCCGTCTGCTCGGCCGTTTCGCCCGCGTCGATGACGCCGGCAACCGCCTCGAGCAGCCAAGGACTGGTATCGCCATGGGCAAAAGGGCCGAAGCGGAACTGTTCGATCAGCAAGAGGCGGTCGCGCACCGGATCGTAGGGCAGAACCGTGACCGCATCGGCGACCTTGATCACCGAGCGGGTCAGCGGCCCAGAGGAGGAGCCATCGAACCGGCGATGCGAAACGCGCATCTCCTCGGTATTGAAGAAGCCGTCATGGATATGGGTCGTGCTGTGGTGAATCACGTCCCCGCGCCGCAGTCTGGCGCCCACATGGCCGGGCCTGCGCCATTTCGCGGCGCGCACATAGGCATCGGCGCGGGCGCGGATGATGGGGAAGCGTCTGGCAACCTCGGCGGGTTTCTGGCGCCCCATCTGGCGCATGACCTCGGCCGCGACGTGCAATTGCGCCTCGCCCCATTGCCGCGCCCATTGCAACAATGACCAATCTGCGCCGGGGATCTGCTCGACCTCGGGCAGGAACCAAGCCTCGGCGTCGATCTCGGCCCCGTCCCAGTGGACGCAGATGGGCCTGCGGACATAGCCGAACACCGCCTCGTAGAAATCCAGTCGCAGAAGCGATTGCGGCTCGGGGATGATCAATGCGCCGTCGGTGCGGGCACCGGCGCGTTTCTCCAGCATCGGCCAGGACTTGCCCGCCACGAGGGCCGCGCGGAAGCCATCGAGCGCCGCAGGCTCCATCCGCACGTCCATGCCAGCGACCAGATCCAGCAGCGGCTGGTGGCACAGGGTGCCGAACAGGAAAATCGGGGTCATGTCCTAGCGCCAGGCCCTTGCGGCCATCTCGGTGACGATGCCACCGATAATCCCGCCGACAAAGAGCGCGCCCCATATCTCGATCGTCAGCGATTGCAGGAAATATTCCAGAAACAGCTCCAGCGACTCAATCGTCGCCTCGCCGGGGCTGTCATAGCGCAGATCGGCCGAGCGCAGGAACATTGTGCGGAGCGCGAACAGCAAAAGTCCGAAGAACGCGATCTGGGCCGATGTCCGCAGGCCGTTGGCAATCGCCGCCGTGAACCCGGCGCCGGCGCGATTGCCCATCACATACCAACCCTGCCACAAGCCGATGACCGCAATGGTCAGAGGAAAATAGCGCGCGGGCGTACCCTCGGGCAGGGTCAGCAGCACCTGCAACGCGGCATACCACGCCACGGCGAAAAAGACGGCACCGCCGACGAGCTTTGCACCTGTGGGCATCTTCGGATGGTCCCCTTGTCCCTGTGGTCCCGTCCCGACGGGGCCTGCACAGTCAAAGCGGCTTGCGCACCGTGATCTGTGTCACGTCGCAATTTCCGAAATGGAACGTGGACGCGCAAGAGGTCAGATAGAAATTCCACATCCTCCGGAACCGGTCGTCAAAACCCATGGCCGCAATCTGGTCCCATTTGGCGTTGAATGTCTCGTGCCAGCGGCGGCAGGTCTGGCTGTAGCTTTCCCCGAATTCGATGGAATTGGAAAGTTGCAGACCAGCCCGTTCGACCTGTTGCTTGAGCACTTTGGGCGCCGGCAACATGCCGCCCGGAAAGATATATTTCTGAATGAAATCAACGCCCCTGCGGTAGATTTCCCAGCGCCTGTCCTGCACCGTGATGATCTGCAGGGTGGCGGTCTTGCCGGGCTTGAGGCGGTCGCGCACCGTGTTGAAGTAGACGGGCCAGTATTGCTCGCCCACCGCCTCGAACATCTCGATCGAGGCGATGCCGTCATATGTGCCCCGTTCGTCACGGTAATCCTGCAACTTGATCTCCACGCGGTCGCTCAGGCCCGCTTCCGCGATGCGTTTGACGGCGTAGTCATGCTGTTGCTGGCTGATCGTCAGGCCAGTCACCTTCAGACCGCGTTCCTTGGCGGCATATTCCGCAAAGCCGCCCCAGCCGCAGCCGATCTCCAGCACGTGATCGCCGGGCAGCGCCCCCATCTGGTCGACCATCGAGGCGTATTTGGCGATTTGCGCCGCTTCGAGGCTTTCCTGACCCGTCTGAAACAGCGCACTGGAATAGGTCATAGTCTCATCCAGCCACAGGCCATAGAACTCGTTGCCGAGGTCGTAATGCGCCGAGATGTTCCTTTTCGCCTGCTTCTTGGTGTTGCGGATCAACCAGAAGCGGAAATTCTCGAAAGCCCGCAGAATCTTGATGCCGAGAAAGCCGTCATAAAGGTCTTCGTTGTCGGCATGGACAAGGTCGAGAAAGGCCTGCAGGTCTGGCGTCGACCACCATTCATCAAGGTAGGCCTCGCAAAACCCCAGATCGCCCTCGCGGATCAGGCGGGCGAAGATGTCGACGTTGTGAATATGGAGTTCACCGACGGGGCCGGGATTCTTGCCCTGAACCCGGAACTGGCGGCCATCGGGCAGATGGAAGTCGAGCCGCCCGTTTTCGAGCGATTGCGCCTGGTCGAACACAGCCTTGAAATAGCGCGGCAGATCGCGCTGCCCCTCAAGTGTCGTCAATACGGACATTATTTTCCCTTTTCCCTGCCGGTATACATGTAAGGCGCGGTTGAATTCGGCAAGCCCCTGATGATGCAGGAACGGCGGGCGGATGTCAGAAGTTTCGGCCTTGATAGGCCTCCAGCGCTCGATTGCGGCCCTGGGCGGTGTCAACGATGGGATGGTGCGGGTAGCCCATGTCTGGCGAAAGGTTCCACGATCGCGGGATGGCGTCGAAGTACGAGAGTGCGGTGGCGGTCGGTTTGGTGGTGATCTCGGCCACCCAGCGCAGGCGATAGCGGGCCTCCGCATCGAATTTCTCGGCTTGGGTTTCCGGGTTGTAGATACGGAAATAGGGGGCCGCATCGGGCCCCGAGCCTGCGGTCCACTGCCAGCCCATGGCGTTGGACGCCGGATCCCAGTCGACCAGACATTCCTCGAACCAGTCCGCGCCGATCTTCCAGTGACACATCAGGTGCTTGGTCAGGTAGGACGCCACTAGCATCCGGGCGCGGTTATGCATGCGGCCGCTCACATACATCTCGCGCATGGCGGCGTCGATAATCGGAAGGCCGGTGCGGCCCTGCTTCCACGCCATAACATCGGCGCTGTCGGCATCGGTTCGCCACGGAAAGCCATCCCACCCCTCGCGCCAGTTGGCGGTGGTGATGTGGGGCGTGTGGTGGACAAGGTGATAGGCGAAGTCGCGCCAGACCACTTCCTTGAGGTAATGTTCCGCACCCGCCTTGCCATCTGCCATGGCGCGCTGGCCCGCCCACCAGCAGGCGCGCGCGCTGATCTCGCCATAGGTGAGGTTTTCACTCAGCAAGGAAGTGCTGTCCTTGGCAAGGAAATCGCGCGCTTCCTTGTAGGTGTCGATGCGGTCTTCGATGAAATCATCAAGCCGCTTGGCGGCGGCCGCCTCGCCCACCGCAACGTGTTTCGCGACCACCGCCGCGCCCCGATCCATCGCGGCGCCCAGTTGCCAATCCGATGCCTTGTCCGACGCGGGCCACGTCGCAGGTGCAGGAATGCGCGGCGCGGGCAGCATCGCGCCGGGATCACGGCCGCGCACGGCTTTCCACAGCGGCGTATAGACCCGGTAGAAGCCGCCGGTCTGCGTTTCCACGGTCCACGGCTCGAACAGGACGTGACCGTTATGACTGATCGCCGCGATTCCGTCGGCCTTGAGTGCGGCCTTCACGCCCTCGTCCCGCTTGCGGCTGTCGGGATCGTAGAGCCGGTTCCAGTGAACCGCCGTGGCACCCGTCTCGGCCACCAGCGCGCGCAAGGTTTGCAATGCGTCACCCCGGCGCAGGATCAACCGCGATCCGGCCTTGTCCAGCGCCTCGGCAAAGGCCTCGACCGCAAGGCCAAGCCGCCATTTCGGCGCTGCACGGTGCGTTTCAACGACCTCATCACAAATGAATACCGGGATGACCGGCGCGCCAGCGGCGCAGGCCGCCACAAGGGCCGGGTTGTCCGACAGGCGAAAATCCCGCCGGACCCAGTATATAAGGGGCGCTGTCATTGGTGGGAAGGTATCCTGTGGCTGCCTGTCGCCCGCAACCTAGGGCGCAGGCGGGCGCGTCAAGTCATTCCAGCGCTTCGACCAGCACCAGATCCCGCTCGGACGCGCCGATGGCGTGGGTCATAGCTTTTTGATAGGCTTCGCTTTCGTAGCAGGCATTGGCGTCTTCCAGCGATGGGAAATGCGCCACCACATTGCGCGGATGGGCGCGGCCTTCCTTCTGGATGGCAGTGCCGCCGCGCGCCAGGAAATGCCCGCCATGGGCGGCGATGGCCGCCGTCGCGAGGGTGGCGTATTTCGCATAGGCCGCGTCATCGGTGACGGTGACATGGGCGATCCAGAAGGCTCCGGGCATTGATTACACTCCCTTGAGGACGGCTTCTGCCGCCGCAATGGCTTGGTCGGAACGGGTGGCATCGTTCCCGCCGCCTTGCGCAAAATCGGCGCGGCCACCGCCGCCCTTGCCGCCAAGTTCGGCGACGGCCGCGCGCACCAGATCCACGGCGCTGAGCCGGTCGGTCAGATCGTCGGTCACCCCAGCCGCCACGGCGGCCTTGCCGCCGGTATCGGCGATCAGCAGCACCGCGCCGGATTTGAGGCGCGCCTTGTGCTCGTCCACGATGCCAGCAAGATCCTTGCCGGTAACCCCGCCAAGCATCTGGGCATGGAACGCGATGCCGTTGATCGTGGTGGATTCGTGAACCGCCGCCCCGCCCGCCATGGCGAGATCTCGGCGCAGTTGCGCCACCTCATTCTCCAGCCGCTTCCGGTCATCCTTGAGCGCCTTGACCCGGTCTAGAACGTCGGCGATGGGCGCATTCAACTCCTGCGCGATGCGGGTCACGCGGGCATCCTGCGCCGTCAGGTGGGCGAAGGCGGCAGGGCCGGTCAGCGCCTCGATCCGGCGCACGCCGGCGCTCGACGCGCTGTCGCCAAGCGTCACGAAGACGCCGATATCGCCCGTGCGCCGCACATGCGTGCCGCCGCAGAGTTCCAGCGAATAGGTATCGCCCTTTGCCCCCTTGGCCGATCCCGGCAACATGCCCATGGAGACCACGCGCACCTCGTCGCCGTATTTCTCGCCAAAGAGGGCCTGCGCCCCCAGCTTGCGGGCGTCGTCGGGCGTCATGATGCGGGTCTCGACCGGGGCGTTCTGGCGGATGAAATCGTTCACCTCGGCCTCGACGCGGGCAAGTTCTTCCGCACTCAGCGCCTTGCCATGGCTGAAGTCGAAGCGCAGCCGGTCCGGCGCATTGAGCGATCCGCGCTGTGCGACGTGATCACCAAGCGCGCGGCGCAGCGCCTCGTGCAGCAGGTGCGTGGCGGAGTGGTTGGCGCGAATCGTGGTGCGGCGGGCGGGATCGACCGTCAGTTCCGCCCCCTGCCCCTTGGCGATATGGCCCTCGGTCACCGTCCCGATATGCAGGAATACGTCGGCGACCTTGCGGGTATCCGTCACGCTGACCACGCCGGTATCGGTGCGGATCGTGCCGGTATCGCCAACCTGCCCGCCGGATTCGGCGTAGAATGGCGTCTGGTTCACCACCACCGTGACGGCCTGCCCGAGGGTGGCCTTGTCCTGCGCCTTGCCATCCAGCACCAGCGCCAGCACCTGCCCCTCGGCTTGCTCGGTGTCGTAGCCCAGAAACTCCGTCACGCCGTTCTTTTCGGCCACATCGAACCAGATCGTTGCGTCCGCCGCGTCGCCGGACCCCGACCATGCCGCGCGCGCTTTGGCCTTCTGTTCCGCCATGGCGGCATCGAACCCGGCCGTGTCGACCGCGCGGCCCTGTTCGCGCAGCGCGTCCTGCGTCAGGTCCAGCGGGAAGCCATAGGTATCATAGAGCTTGAATGCCGCCTCGCCAGGCAGATTGACGCCCTCGGGCAACTGCGCGAGTTCGTCGTCGAGGAGCCTCAGGCCGCGCTCGAGCGTCTGGCGAAACCGCTCCTCTTCCTGCTTCAGCGTCTCGGTAATCAGGCTTTGGGCCTGCCCCAGTTCCGGATAGGCCTGCCCCATCTGGCTGACCAGGGCGGGCACCAGCCGATACATCAGCGGATCCTTTGCCCCCAGCAGATGCGCATGGCGCATCGCGCGGCGCATGATCCGGCGCAGGACATAGCCGCGCCCATCATTGGCGGGCATCACGCCATCGGCGATCAGGAACGAGGTGGAGCGCAGGTGATCCGCGATCACCCGATGATGAATGTTCTGCGGCCCGTCGGGATCGGTGGAGGACGCGTTGGCACTCGCCTCGATCAGCGCGCGCATGGTGTCGGTGGCGTAATTGTCGTGGCTGCCCTGCAGCAAGGCGCCGATCCGCTCCAGCCCCATGCCGGTGTCGATCGACTGCATGTCCAGCGGCACCATGGAGCCATCGGCAAACTGCTCGTTCTGCATGAACACGACGTTCCAGATCTCGATGAACCGGTCGCCATCCTGATCGGCCGAGCCGGGAGGGCCGCCGGGGATATGATCACCATGGTCATAGAAAATCTCGGTGCAGGGCCCGCAAGGACCTGTCGGACCCATCTGCCAGAAGTTATCGTTTGTGGGGATGCGGATGATCCGGTCCTCAGGCACGCCGACCTTCTTCCAGATCTCGAAGGCCTCGTCGTCGGTATGGTAGACCGTAGTCATCAAGCGCTTCTTGTCGATGCCGAATTCGCGGGTGATCAGTTCCCACGCGAAGGGGATCGCCTCGTCCTTGAAGTAATCGCCGAAACTGAAATTTCCCAGCATCTCGAAGAACGTATGGTGCCGTGCGGTATACCCCACATTGTCCAGATCGTTGTGCTTGCCGCCCGCCCGCACGCATTTCTGGGCACTGGTGGCGCGGACATACTCACGCCTTTCGACCCCGGTGAAGAGGTTTTTGAACTGCACCATGCCCGAGTTGACGAACATCAGCGTCGGATCGTTGCGCGGCACCAGCGGGCTAGAAGGCACCACCTGATGACCCTGCCCGGCGAAGTAATCGAGGAAAGTCGAGCGGATATAGTTGAGGCTGGTCATCGGCGCGTTTGTCCCATTGGTACTAGGTCCAGTGGCCGATCTATCCCCGCGCGCGCGCCCTGTCCACATGGCGGGGTGAAAAATGAAAAGGGCGGCCTTCGCAGACCGCCCGTTCACGACACCAAGAAGCGATCAGTCGTCGTCGACCATGTCAGCTGCGTCATCCTTCATGCCCATGTCGAAATCGAGGCCATGAGCGGCACGGATCTTGTCTTCCAGCTCAAGCGCCACGGCGGGATTCTCCTTGAGGAAGATCTTGGCATTCTCCCGACCCTGACCAATGCGTTCGTCGCCATAGCTGTACCAGCTGCCGGATTTCTCGACGATCCCGGCCTTGACCCCCATATCGACCAGCTCGCCGGTCTTGGAGATGCCTTCGCCGTACATGATGTCGAATTCGACCTGCTTGAACGGCGGCGCGACCTTGTTCTTGACCACCTTCACGCGCGTGGCGTTGCCCACGACCTCGTCGCGGTCCTTGATCGAGCCGATGCGGCGAATGTCGAGGCGCACGGAGGAGTAGAACTTCAGCGCATTGCCGCCTGTCGTGGTTTCCGGCGAGCCGAACATGACGCCGATCTTCATGCGGATCTGGTTGATGAAGATCACCGTGCAGCCCGAGCGGTTGATCGACCCGGTCAGCTTGCGCATCGCTTGGGACATCAGGCGGGCATGCACGCCGACGGAGCTGTCGCCCATGTCGCCCTCCAACTCCGATTTGGGCGTCAGGGCCGCGACCGAGTCAACAACGATCATGCTGACCGCGCCCGAGCGCACCAGCGTATCGACAATCTCCAGACCCTGCTCGCCGGTGTCGGGCTGGCTGATCAGCAGATCGTCAAGGTTGACGCCGAGCTTCTTGGCATATTGCGGGTCAAGCGCGTGTTCGGCGTCCACGAAGGCGCACACGCCCCCCTTCTTCTGTTCTTCGGCGATGCAATGCAGCGTCAACGTGGTCTTGCCCGAGCTTTCCGGCCCGTAGACCTCGACGATGCGCCCCTTCGGCACTCCGCCAATCCCAAGCGCGATGTCGAGGCCAAGCGAGCCCGTAGATGTAGACGCGATGTCGGGCAGCGGGTTGGCACCGCCCAGCTTCATGATCGACCCCTTGCCGAACTGACGTTCGATCTGGGCTAATGCGCTGTCGAGGGCCTTTTGCTTGTCGGCCGAGATACGGTTAGTCATGTCGAGAAGGTTCGCCGTTGCCATGGATCTGGCTCCTTATGTCATGCCGCATGCTGCGGCGGCAATGGGCCGGTTTCGGGGTTGCCTTTGGCGGGCGACCTTTATCCGGCATGCTCATGTTCACCTCTTGTTCCGCGAGTGATTAGCAAACAAAACGAGAACAATTCAAGTTAATTCTTGTCTGCTGTGATCTTTCGCTCCGAGGAGTTAACAATCGGTTACGGGTTTGAAGAAAAATCGAGGAGATGGGGATGTTGGTGTTCTGGAAGGCGCGGCTGGTGCTGCTGGCGGTGCCGAAAACCGGCACGACAGCGCTGGAACTGGCGCTGCTGCCCTATGCCGACACCGCCATTCTCAACCCGCCGCAGCAAAAGCATTGCACGGTGCGGCGCTATCGCAGCCAGTTGCAGAAGTTTTTCGAGCAGCGCGGCCAGCGCAATCTGGAAATCGCCGCCGTGGTACGAGAGCCTGTCAGCTGGCTGTCCAGCTGGTATCGCTACCGGGCCCGCGACGAGATCAGGGCGACGGAGAATTCCACCGCCGACCTAGATTTCGACGCCTTCGTCGCCGCATGGCTGCGTGACAGCCCGCCCGAATTCGCCAAGGTCGGCCGGCAGTCGCGGTTTGTGGCCGAGGAGGATGGGCGCCTTGGCGTCGATCATCTGTTCCGCCATGACCGGCTGGACGACGCGGTGGCGTTTCTGGAAGAGCGGGTGAAGGCAAAACTTGATGTCGGTCGCACCAACGTGTCGCCCCCGCGAGATGTGGGGTTGAGTGCCGCGATGGACGCCCGCCTGCGCGCGGGGGCGCCCGAGGAATTCGCGATGTGGGACAA